>JBLHPE010000049.1:0-17102 GCA_047624005.1 Ascidiaceihabitans sp. | reverse complement strand
ATGAATATTGCTCAACGCAATTACTCCTTTGGCAAGTCCATCATGGCGGTGAATTGGGCTTCAGCCGCCATTTCGCCATCGACTTCAGCAATACCAGAAAATTTCCAGACCTTCCCACCAGGTTTGCCACGGACCGTTGTAAGCTTAAGCTCCAAAACATCGCCTGGTATAACCTTGCGACGGAACTTGCAGCCATCAATGGCCATAAAGTAGACCTGCATTTCTTTATCAGCCATGCCAAGCGCCGTGCCGACCATTACGGCGGCAGTTTGCGCCATCGCCTCAACAATTGTCACACCAGGCATAATCGGATTGCCCGGGAAGTGGCCCTGAAAATGTGGCTCGTTCATCGTAACATTTTTGATCCCACGTGCCGACTGCGTTCCGTCAATGTCCAAAACTTTATCGACCAAAAGGAAAGGGTAACGGTGTGGCAAGATACGTTGGATCAATTGGATGTCAGCACTCAGCAGCTCGGAACTCATGGGCCAGCTCTCTTTTTATCGTTAGGTGGTATCAAAATTGATAGTTGGTTATGCCTAGCAAGCCAACGCTATCGGGGCAAGGCAGGCGTTAATCACCAGATGTTTCAGATGGCTGCGACCCGTTACCTAAGACGCTATCTATCCGCGCAATTGCTGCGGCAGTGATATCAGCAGCAGCCATACTTAGAACGACACTACGACGCTCCATCAGGACAGAAGCGCCTGCGTCGCGCATCAAATCCTGCAAGATTGGTGCCGCGGCATTCAAAAAGGTGACGCGTTGCGTATCAATTTGGGAATTTAGCGCTTTTGTTTTATTCAATTGCTCTGCGCGCGTGCCCTGAACTTTTTCATCAAACGCATCAGCAAGAACGCGGAAGTTCTCTGCATCCATTGTTGCACGTTGCTGCGTCAACTCTTTTTCTTCTTTAGCAAGCGCACCCTCGATCAGGCGATTTTCTGACGCAAGGACGCGCCCTTCCAATTCCAACTCTTGTGAAACGCGTTGGCCAAACTGGCTAAGTTTGAACAACTGGTCAGTATCAATAATCAGGATTTGAGATGGCTGGGTATCAGCTTGCTGCGCGTAGACCTGCGAATTGGCCCCGAAGGCCAACACACAGGTCAAGATTAGCGCCCGCCACATTGGCGATCAGAAGTTCGTCGACAGCGTCAGATCAAAGGTCTGTTCGATGTCGAAAGTTTCTTTACGCAAAGCTTTTGTGAAGTTGAAGCGTAATGGACCAACGGGAGTGTCCCACAAGATGCCAAAGCCGATAACATGGCGGAAAGATCCACCCTCACCGACGATAGCACCGCCAACCAGGTTCGCATCACTCAAATCCCAGAGGTTGCCCACATCATAGAACAGCGATCCGCTGATACCGTATTCTTCCGGCAAGCCAAGTGGGAATTCCGCTTCGAAGCGCGCGGCTACAAATAAGTTGCCACCCAACGCATCGCCGGTACCCGCACCGGTTGTATCACGGGGACCGATGCCCCCTGGTTCGAAACCGCGCAGGATTTCAGGACCCAAGATAAAGCGGTCTGCTGCGCGATTTTCTCCACCGCTGAACGCCAACGCACCACCTTCTAGGGTAGCACGTAAGACAACGTCGCCATTTAAAACACGCCGCTGGCCAACAACCTTCGCAGCTGTCTTGATGTACTTGCTATCGCCACCTAGCCCTGCAAAATCTTGGGAAAACTCAAACAAAACACCCGCGTCAGGATTGAGCCCTGAAATGCGTGTGTCATATCGATAGGTATAACCAATCGAAGAACTAGTTTGTTTCCCGACAGCGATATCATTCCCGATAACAACACCATTTGCGGCTGGGTCACGCGCCAAAACGTCCACAATTTCAGCTGTATAACGCAACTGCAAACGACCACTTTCGCTTATCGGGAAAGCCAAACTTGGCTGCAAAACAAACGTTTCAGAGTTATAGGTCGCAAATTCACTGTCATTTTCAGAATAATCAGCAGCGAAACCGAAGCGTACATCACGCCCAAGGAAATTTGGTTCGACGAATTGGAAACCATAGCGTTCAGCTTCCTCGGCTGTGGAGAAGGTCAAACTAACTTCTTGCCCGCGACCAACAAAATTCTTTTCTTGCAAACTAATCGCAAGTCCAAATCCATCATTGACCGAGAATGTCCCACCAAAATTAAGCGAACCTGTTGGCTTTTCTTCAACATCGACGTCAACAACAACCCGGTCAGGTGACGATCCCTCACGTGCATTTACCTGTGCACTCCCAAAGAAACCCAACGCACGAATGCGTTCAGCAGATTCGCGGATCTCACGTGGATTGAACGGGTCACCTTCGGCCGACTTGAATTGACGGCGGATCACACGATCTAATGTTGTCGTGTTGCCTTCAATATCGATCCGTTCAACAAAAACACGCGGACCACGTGTTAAAGTAAACTCTACGTCCAGTGTAAGTTCGCGATCATTGCGATTGATCCGTGGTTCAACCCGCAAGAAATCGACACCTTGGCGAATGGCAAGACGCTCCATGCGGGCAATTTCTTGCTCTACCAATGATGGTGAATAAACAACGCCAGTTCGGATTTTAGTAACGGCCTGATAATCGTCACTATCAACAGTGTTAAGATCGCTGGTTGTTGTAATTTCACCAAATTTAAATTGCTGACCTTCTTGGATATTAAACGCAACAAAATGGCCATCACGTTCTTGAGCTAATTGTGCGTTCACCGAATTTGTGCGGAAATCTACGTAACCACGGGACAGATAAAAATCACGCAGTACCTGTTTATCAAACTCGATACGATCCTCGAGAAACGTATCCCCGCGGATAAGGGTACGGAACAGGCCCGCTTGTTTTGTTTCCAGAACGCGACGCAAACGGCGGTCAGAGAACACACGATTTCCCACAAAGCTAAGTCGTTCAATTTCAACAACGTCACCTTCGAAAATTTCAAAAATCAAATCGACACGGTTGTCGCTGCGTTTGATAACACGAGGAGAAACACGTGCGGCAAGCCTGCCAGCGTCAGTGTAAGCCTTTGAAATTTGCGCAGCATCTTCTTCTGCAACTTTTGGATTAAATACCCGACGTTCCGCCGATGCGACCAATGACCTTAGCGCGTCGTCTTTGATCCGCTTATTGCCCTCAAAATTCACACGGTTGATTGTTGGCAACTCAACGACCGTGATCCGCAGCGTGCTACCAGATGGCGCAATAGCGACATTTTCAAACAATCCGCTGTTCTGAAGACGTTGGAAAGCATCGTTTAGCTGACCAGCATTAATGGTTTGTCCTCTTGCGATTCCCGCTTGGGACAGGATCGCACCGTCTCCAATACGCTCATTGCCTTCGATGACAATCTGGTTAAACGAAAAATTCTGGGCTTGGGCAGGCAAAGATATTGCCAACCAAGTCGCTGATACTAAAACAAAAACGCCCAGCATTCGAAGCGCCGCATTTACAGCTATCCCCGTTTTATGTTGGTAAGAGTGCTCGCTCGAAAAACCCAGTCTCATGGTTGTAACCCAATCTTCAGACAATTAATGTCTTATTGAGTATCCAGAATATGTGGGATTGTCAAAACGCCAAAGCGCTAAATGTGCCCCATGAAACCAAAATCTTTAGCTTATTTAGAGATAAAGAACCCAGCTTCGAGGTTGCACAGCCAAAGACCCATCAAAAGACCTGCAGCCAAAACACCAAAATAGAGGCCGCGATCCCAATTAAGGTCGACCAAAAGGCGAAGTCCGCGGTATCCTGTATGAATGGTTTGCATGCTCAGTATCCTAGCTGTTGATACGGTCCTATCTATTCAATAAGTTTAAAAATGGGTTGGATTGTGGCAGGAATGTGGCTTTAGCCATGTTGGCAATACTTGATCAATCTGAATGCAATGAAAGTGCAAGCCCGCTAGGCATATGGGACCAGATCGCGCCAAATTGCAAAAATACAATTTCTTCTATTACCTTCGGATGATGTCATCGTCTGCACCACCTAGCGCAGTTTTGACCTTAAATTCAGGCAGTGGGGCTCAACGTCATGTACAGAAACACCGACGGCCTACATTTGCAAATTAGATGCGCAATCAGAAGGAAATCTTTACCGTAGCTCAGATCATCCAAATAAGAGCAATGCACTTCTATCAATCCAAATTGACTATCGTTTGCTCTCTTTAATGCCAATTTCCCTGATCAATAAAATCATGGACAAAATAGATCATTTCCAAGGGCAAACACCATCAACGTCAGAACCATCGTCAGACCAATACCCATTAGAATTCGCAAAGCACCGTCACTAGGTGGACGCCCTACAACAGCCTCGTAAGCGTAAAACACCAAGTGTCCCCCATCCAGTGCTGGAATTGGAAACAGGTTCAGCAGACCGACAGCCGTACTCAGAACAGCAATAAACCAGATAAAGCTTTGCGCGCCTTGCGACGCCATGGCACCGGAGGTTTGGGCAATGCCAATTGGTCCAGAAAGGTTGCAGGTGCTGATCGCGCCCGTAATCATATGGCCAAGGCCAGAAATAGAACCCTCAATGATACGCCCAACCTGCCGCACACTATTATATAAGGCGGTGCCAACATCGGCTGCTTCAGTCGCAGGTTCAAACGCTAGACCGTTCATGATGCCAATACGCCATTGGGTTTGAAATCCACCTTCAGGAAGCGGTTCGTCCACACGCTTCGGTTTCAGAACCACCTGCAACTCAGCGCCTTCACGCCAAACGGACAGGTCAAGACCATTGCCATCGGACGATTCAACAATGTCTTTCATTTCTAGAAATGCGGTGATCTCACGGCCATTAATATGCGTTATCACGTCACCTTGGCGCAGTCCTGCGTCAGACGCGGCGCTAAGAGGGGCGATATTACCAACACGCGCAGGTGCAAGAAAAGGACCTGTCACAGTCAACGATTCACCATCGCGTTCGATATCATAGTTCAAAACACTCGAACTTGGCGGTGTTGTCAGCGCCCAACTCACGGCAGCCTCAAATCCATCAAAGTTTTGCCCTTCGATGCCAAGGATGCGGTCCCCCTCACGCAGTTCAGTTGTCTCGCCTGGCATTTTCTTCAAATCGGCCACAGTTAGCGGATCGCTAGGTTGGCCTGTGAACATCAAAACACCAAAGAATATCATTATAGACAGCGCAAAATTGAACACTGGACCGGCGGCAACGGTCAATGCACGCGCCCAAAGAGGTGCACCGGGCATGGTACGGCGTCGTGCAACCGGATCATCAACGATTTGCGCCATCGCCTCCCCGTCAATACCAGACGCAGCATTCGCGTCTCCAGCGAATTTCACATACCCGCCAAAGGGCAGTGCTGCGACCTGCCAAACTGTGCCACGTTTATCAATACGCGAGTATAAAACCGGCCCAAAACCAAGGCTGAACACCTCTGCATGGATACCTGTCCAGCGCCCAACAATATAATGGCCGTATTCGTGGATCGCGACGATCACACTTAGCGCGACAACAAAAGCAATGATCATCCAGAAGAAGCCGCCGAACTGGCCCATCAGTGTTGCAATATCCAAAGTTTTCATCCTGCCCGTTGTTTTATAGATCGATTATAATTTTTTGTGTGCTCTTACGTGCGAGATGGTCCACATGAAGCACATTATCAAGGGTCATCGTGTCATCAATATGGCCACCCCTAGCGTCCATTTCGTTCAAGGTTTGATCCACAACCTGCGCCATCTGGGTGAATTTTAGCGCGCCAGAAATAAACCCATCCAATGCGGTTTCCTTGGCCGCATTAAACACTGCCCCTGCCAAACCACCACGCGTCATAACCTCGCGGGCGAGACGCAGCGCAGGCCATCTGTTTTCATCCGGTGCCCGGAAGGTGAACGAACCGATTTTGGCAAAGTCCAACCGTTCCACTGGCAATGTCCGACGCTCCGGCCAATGCAACGCATACCCGATCGCGTGACGCATATCCGGTGGTCCGACATGAGCCATCAACGCACCATCGTTAAAGCCGACAAGCGCATGTATCATGGATTCAGGATGGACAAGAACCTCGATTTGATCCGCAGAGACATCAAAGTATTCATGTGTTTCAATAACTTCCATCGCCTTGTTAAACATAGACGCACTGTCAATTGTGATCCGTTGCCCCATCGCCCAATTCGGATGCGCGGAAGCTTGTTCAAGCGTTGCTTGTGCCAAATCCTCGATCGGCCAATCACGAAAGGCACCACCGCTTGCGGTGATAATGATCCGCTCAACAGCGGTCATGTCCTCACCTACCAACGCCTGAAAAACGGCGGAGTGTTCGCTGTCGACGGGCAAGATACGGGCGTTGTAGTCTTGCGCTGTTTGTAAGATCAGACCACCAGCACAAACCAAAGATTCCTTGTTGGCCAATGCAAGTGTCGCGCCTTGTTCAAGCGCATTCATCCCTGGACGCAAACCCGCAGCCCCAACAATCGCCGACATAACCCAATCGACTGGGCGTGATGCAGCCTCTGCCAAAGCGGCCTGCCCTGCGGCGGCTTGCACATCACTGCCGCTTAAGGCTGCACGCAAGTCTGGCAATAAATAATCATGTGCGGTGACCGCGACCTGCGCATTCAAACGTATCGCGTCTTTGGCAAGCTGTGAAATATTAGCAGCACCTGTCAGCGCGATAACGTCGTAATTACTGGGATTACGATCAATCAGATCAATCGTATTTTGACCAATCGAGCCTGTGGCCCCAAAAATACTAACCCGCCGACGACTCATACGGACATCACACTAAGCCAGGGGGGAAGCCGATAATTTGGCCCACGATCAATAAAAACACCGCCGCACCCAACATTCCATCAAAACGATCCAAAACGCCGCCATGTCCGGGGATCAATGACGAGCTGTCTTTGACACCCATCATACGTTTTATCGCGCTTTCCGCAATATCGCCCATCTGCGAAGCCATTGCAATAGCTACAGAGATACCAACCAATTCGAACGAGGCCCCAGTATAAAGCGCAAAACCCCAGCCAACGATTGCGGCACCGAGCCATCCAAACAATGTACCCGCCCACGTCTTTTTAGGGCTGACCGCTGGCCAGAATTTTGGGCCACCAATCATGCGACCTGCAAAATATCCTAAAGCGTCCGTAGCCACGACAGTAACAATCAGCCACAGCATCCAGATGAACCCAAGGTCATCGCGCACCGACATCATGCCAAAACCCGCCAACAACACCATGACGCTGAAAACCATATATACTACACGGTTGCGCACCAAACCTGCGAAGCCAACAAAGGCTGGTACCAGCAAAAGCGGTAGGGCAAATCCCGCTGGGATATAAATTGCAACAAAACTGACAAAGCCGCTAAGAATACCCAGTTGTAGTGCCAAAGGCGCGTTCAAGGGGGCCACCATGCGTACCAATTCCCACATCATCAGCCCACAGATCACGGCCACAATAACGTGAAACACATGCCCACCAAACAAAAGAGCCAACAGCCCGACAATCACCATCAAAACAGCGGACCCTAAGCGGATCATTAAGTCAGACCATTTAGATGCGTCACTCATGTTTTCACAGCTCCAAAACGGCGATCTCTGACACCGTATGCAGCGCATAGGCTGGCGAATTCTTCACGCGTGAAGTCAGGCCATAAAGTATCGATAAATTCATATTCAGCATAGGCGGACTGCCAAAGCAGAAAATTAGAAATGCGGGCTTCACCACTGGTACGGATGACAAGATCTGGATCAGGTAAAACATATGTATCCAGATACTTAGGTAGGGTCTCTTCATCAACATCAGCCGGATCAAGTGTGCCGCACGCGACATCTTCGGCCAAACGTTTTGTCGCCCGTGCCACCTCGTCACGGCCACCATAGTTTAACGCAATGGTTAGGTTGGTTTTCGTATTATGGGCCGTCGATTGCTCCAACTCGTCCATCAACTTGACCAGCTTGGCATCTAGGCGCACACGATCCCCAATAAAACGGACACGGGCGCCAAATTCGGACAATGCGCGGGTCTCTTTGGTTATATAACGGCGAAACAGGCTCATTAGGCCAGCAACCTCAACCTGAGTCCGTTTCCAGTTTTCGGTCGAAAACGCAAAAATCGTTAGATATTCGACGCCAACGTCAGGACAGCTTTCGACGATTTCGCGCACACGTTTGGCACCCGCGTGATGCCCGAACAGGCGTGGCCTGCCCCGTTGTGTGGCCCAACGGCCATTGCCATCCATTATGATTGCAACATGACGCGGCCCAGTGCGCACGTCTGTTGCGGTATGTTCGGGGTCTTGGCCGATGGTCGCCTCCACCTTAAGTCACTGCAGAAAAACGTTCTGCTGGTTTACGCGTTATTTGGGCAAAACTGCCCGCTAACAGGTTTAAATCAAACGTGCATAATCTCGGCTTGCTTTGTCTCCAACATTTCATCAACGGTTCTGATAAAGCGATTGGTCATATCCTGAACCTCGCCCTCCCAAATCTTCTGATCATCTTCGGACATACCGTCAGCCTTGCCCTTCTTTATCTGATCCATACCGTCACGGCGGACATTGCGCACAGACACACGTGCACTTTCGGAGTATTGCCCAGCAACTTTGGTCAAATCGCGGCGGCGTTCCTCGTTTAATTCAGGGATCGGCAACATGATGATTGTACCGTTCAGCTGTGGATTGATGCCCAAACCACTTTCGCGGATCGCTTTTTCAACTGCTTGAACCATCGATTTGTCCCAGACGTTGATCGTCACCATACGTGGCTCTGGCACGTTAACAGTTCCGACCTGATTGATGGGTGTACGCTGACCATATGCTTCGACGATGATTGGTTCGAGCATTGATGCAGACCCACGACCTGTCCGCAGCGAGGCGAATTCGGTCCGCAGTGAGCTCATAGCACCGTCCATGCGGCGCTGTAGGTCGTCGGTATCAAGCATGAAATCATCGGACATGGGTTTTCTCCCCTTATATTTTTGTCAGGTCTGCACGTTATTGGATGCTATAGCATCCACAATTGCAAAGTTTATAAAATCAATCCTGCACTCTTGTATAGGTGCCTTCGCCAGCCAAGATGCCACGGAAACCGCCCGGCTCGTCCAATGAGAAGACGATAATTGGCAAATGGTTATCACGTGCCAAGGCAATCGCAGATGCATCCATAACGCCCAAACGCTTCGCTAGAACGTCATCATAGCTCACTGTGTCATAACGAACGGCGTCGGCATGTATGGCTGGGTCTTTGTCGTAAACACCGTCCACTTTGGTGCCTTTAAAGATCGCTTCACATGACATCTCGTTGGCGCGCAGTGTGGCGGCGGTGTCTGTGGTAAAATAAGGGTTGCCCGTACCAGCTGCAAAAATGCAAACCCGCTTTTTCTCAAGGTGGCGCACCGCGCGGCGGCGGATGTAGGGTTCTGCAACTTCGTTCATTGTGATCGCACTGATCACCCGTGTATGGATGCCCAGCTCTTCCAACGATGACTGAACGGCCAATGCGTTCATAACTGTCGCTAACATGCCCATGTAGTCAGCGGTGGTGCGTTCCATCCCCTGCGCACTGCCCTGAAGACCACGGAAAATATTGCCCCCGCCGATCACCATGCAAATCTCGACACCCATGTCGTGAACCGTTTTCACCTCGCGAGCGATCCGTTCAACTGTGGGGGGATGCAACCCAAAACCCTGATCTCCCATCAACGCCTCGCCCGAAATCTTTAGCATGACGCGTTTAAAGGACGTTTGGGCTTTATCGGGCATAGGGCGCTCCAGTTTTTATGCTGCCAATTTCAGTTATTGGCTTTGGGTGTTTTACTTTGTGTTAAAATGTCGGAAAACGATGCAGAATTCAATGCGCCACAACAAGGTGAGCGAAAGAAATGAACGATCTTCGCAAATTCGGGCTTTCTGCCCTTTCACCGGAACAACCAGTGTTGATTGCTGGGCCAACCGCATCGGGCAAATCTAGCTTGGCATTGGCAATCGCCGAGGCACAGGGCGGTATTGTAATAAACGCAGACGCCAGCCAAATATATGACTGTTGGCGGGTAATCACAGCGTGCCCTTCTGTTGAGGAAGAAACCCGCGCGGCTCATGCCCTTTACGGTCATATAGCCTACGATGCACCCCATTCCACAGGCCATTGGCTGCGCGAGATTACGCCGTTTTTATGCGGGTCCCAAAGACCCATCATCGTTGGCGGCACAGGTCTATACTTTACTGCCCTGACCAAGGGTCTCGCAGATATTCCCACAACACCACCCGAAACGCGCGGCCAAGGCGATGAAATGACGCTTGATGAGATGATGGTGCATCTAGATGCTGATACTACCTCGCGCATTGATACCGCCAATCGAGCACGGGTTCAGCGCGCTTGGGAAGTTCAATCAGCGACCGGGCGTGGGCTGGCCAGTTGGCAAGACGCGACAACTGCCCCGCTGCTTAACCCTGCCACTAGCTTCAACATCGTCATGGATGCGCAAAAGGATTGGCTGACCCCACGTATCGAAAAACGCTTTGATCTGATGATAGAAAATGGTGCGCTTGATGAAATCGCGGCAATGGAGGGTCGATATAATCCGATGTTGCCCAGTTGTCGTGCAATTGGTGTGCCTGAACTGATGGACTACCACCGTGGGCTATTGACCCTTAATGATGCCCGCAGCGCCGCCTGCATCGCCACCCGCCAATATGCCAAACGACAGCGTACCTGGTTCCGCTCGAAAATGAAAAACTGGCATCAGATAAATCCACAAAACATCGCTTAAAAGAAACCAATCCTTAACCAGTTCGGGTACGACTGTTGCTTCACAATTTTTGAAGGACAACATAATTAGTCGGTAACATTACTCAATTTTGGGACCGCAATGTCGGTGCACGCACCTATGACGTCGCAAAATATTCAATCTTTTTCCGTTCTCCGCATTGACCTGCAACCGTATCTGTTGCCTCCTATCCCCAAAGAAGGCGTTGTCTGTTTGCTGGATAAGGCGAAAAGCCAATCAAATCGACGCCAAGGGGGTAAAACACAGAACTTCTGGACTGCACAAATGCAAGTCCACGTTTGGCAAGAGCCGCAAAGGCCGCCAATTCAATCATTCAGCCTACCAACAGGGGCATCCATGGGAACCTTTATACTCAAACGTCTTGGACAGATGTTGCTGACGGCAATTTGCCTGACGTTCATTGTCTTTTTTATGACAAATCTAACGCCTAACCTTGAAAAGCTTGCAAAGACACAGGGCAACTTCCGAATGTCTGAAGAAGCTGTAACAAGCTGGCTTGGCGATCGCGGATATTTGGCACCACTGCCCTACAAATTCGGCCAATGGATTGGTGTAGTTCCGGGCTGGGTCACTGAAAAGGTGGACAACGAAGGGGTCGAAAAGGTCACTGGCCGCTGCTTCCTTCCCAATACCGCAGCTGAGGAACGTGATCGTTTCTGTGGTGTATTGCAAGGTTATTGGGGTTTTTCGACGGTTTTCAAAGACGAGGTCAGCGACCTTATTAAAGTTCGATTGGCCGCCACAGGTAAGTTGATGGGCTTTGTTTTGTTGTTGATGGTCCCAATGGCCCTTTTGATCGGTGTTTTGGCTGGGATGCGTGAAGGGTCACGTTTGGATCGAACCCTTTCAACCGTATCCATTACAACAACGGCAACACCGGAATATGTATCAGGCGTTATTTTCATCGCGCTGCTGGCATCCTCCAAAAACGGTATTTCGCCCATGTTAGCTGAATGGGGTTGGATTGATGGAAAAACACTTTTCCTTGGGTCTGCAACACGCGCTGTGACTGATGCAACGTTCTGGAACTTCTTTTTACCAGTTCTTACCATCTCTCTTTATGGCATGGGATACATTGCACGTATGACACGGGCGTCCATGTCCGAGGTCATGACCGCACAATACATCCGCACGGCCCGCCTTAAGGGTGTCAGCTTTCCTAATGTTGTGATGAAACACGCCTTGCGCAACGCATTGATCGCACCATTTACGGTGATCATGCTGCAAATACCGTGGCTTTTGAACGGCGTCGTTATTGTCGAAACCCTGTTTAATTACAAAGGGTTTGGGTGGTTGCTTGTACAAGCGGCATCCAACAACGACATTGAATTGTTAATGGCCGTCTCGGTTGTTTCCGTCATCGTGGTTTTGTTGACCCAACTGATTTCAGACATCGGTTACGTCTTCTTAAACCCACGCATCCGAATTTCATAAGGGAGGGCAAAGACAATGGAACCATTGACGTGGACCGGAAGCCTTAGCTTTCTAAACCTCTTCTTCGCACTGGCCGTTGGCATTTTTGCCATCATGGTTGTGGTGCAAATTTTCACCTCAATCTTCGCAACAGCGCAAACGGAGCACATACATTCCGACGGCACTATCGCAACAAGTGCTGGTATCGGAGGGTTGGTAAATTTCGCCCTCAAAGTGACATTCATGGCCGTCTTAGCACTTGTCGCCATCTACCTTCTGGCGGGAATTCTAATGGGAACGAACGCCGGAATATTCGGCGGAATGGCACAACAACTCACGCCAGTTTGGATCGGCATGATCGCGATCTTCGCTCTGTCGATCAAATTCAAACGCAGTCTTGGCCTTTACGGAAAACTATTCGACAGCACCGTGGGCATGATCGGCTTTGCGCTCGTCTTATTTTGGGTGCTGGGTGGAATTTTGGGCGGCGTGTTTGATCTGGTCGTGACACATGATTCCCTTAGCCAAGCCTCTGGCATGAAGAACAAACTCCCCGGAACGCCCCTCCGCGGGGCCGAAGACGGCGAATACCAATGGTACTTGTTGGGTGGTGATAACCTTGCACGCGACGTGTTCAGCCGATTGTTTAAAGGTGCATGGGTTGTGGTCTTGATTGCACCCTTCGCAACATTGTTTGCCTTTATGGTTGGGATTACGTTGGGCTTGCCTGCTGGCTATTACAGCGGACGATTGGACACGATCCTTTCGTTTTTCGCAAACCTGATCCTCGCCTTTCCTGTGATCTTATTGTTCTACCTTCTGGTAACACCAGAGATCGTGGCGACTGGTATCCCAAATTATATGGCGGCAGTTCTGTTCGCTTTCCCAATCATCTTTTGCTGTATCTTGCTAAATTCGCGCTATCACACCCAGCCGTCAATTCGCACGCCGCTGTTGATTGTTGTTCTGGTATTGTTGATCTGGATCTATCTCATGTTGATCAGCAACAACGGGTCAATCATTTCCACAAATGACTACAGCATCCCCGGTCTACCAATGTTTATGGACCTGTATGACATGGACCCCAGTCTGTTGGTGGTGTTTGTATCTGTGGTCTTTGTGAACGCACCTACCGTGTTTCGGATCGTCCGCGGTCTCGCGCTCGACATCAAAACCCGCGACTATGTGGCAGCCGCGCAAACACGCGGGGAAGGCCCGTGGTACATCATGCTTTGGGAAATTTTGCCTAACGCCCGTGGCCCATTGATCGTCGATTTCTGCCTGCGCATTGGGTACACCACCATCCTGCTTGGGACCTTGGGGTTCTTTGGTTTGGGGTTGGAATCCGAAAGCCCCGATTGGGGGACAACGATCAATGCAGGACGTCGATTGTTGGCACTGTACCCACACGCAGCCATCGCACCTGCCGTTTCATTGCTGACATTGGTCTTAGGTTTGAACCTTTTGGCGGATGGTTTGCGCGAGGAATCGTTGCGCGATTGATGCTACTTTCGGGTGGGGGTTTTCGTCCCTGCCCGCGTATTCGAAGAACACAGAAGCCAGAGACTTAAATACTGGCTCAACCTCCGAACAGGGAGATGAAGATGAGCAAGACACCAGACTATGATGGACCGATCCTAGAGATCGACAATCTGTCGATATCCTTCTTTACGCGTCTACGCGAAATTCCGGCCGTGATGGATTTCTCGGTCACCGTTCAACCCGGTGAGGCCGTCGGGTTAGTCGGCGAAAGTGGGTGTGGAAAATCCACGGTTGCCCTTGGAGTGATGCAAGACTTGGGCAAAAACGGTCGTGTTGTTGGCGGTTCGATCAAGTTCAAAGGTCAAGATTTAGGTCAAATGACAATGGACGAACTGCGCAACATTCGCGGCTCTGAAATCGCAATGATTTATCAAGAACCTATGGCATCCCTGAATCCGGCAATGAAAATCGGCAAACAGCTGATGGAAGTGCCGATGATCCATCAGGGGATGTCGGCCAGTGATGCGTTTGACCGCGCCTTGATGGTGGTCACAGATGTGAAATTGCCAGACCCAGAGCGTATCTTGAATTCATTCCCTCACCAACTTTCTGGCGGCCAACAACAACGCATCGTGATCGCGATGGCGTTGATGTCTGAACCCTCATTGCTGATCTTGGACGAACCAACGACTGCGTTGGATGTGACAGTTGAGGCCGCTGTAGTCGAATTGGTCAAAAACCTTGGCAAAAAATATGGTACCTCGATGCTGTTCATCAGCCACAATCTAGGTCTGGTTCTGGAAACCTGTGATCGTATTTGTGTCATGTATTCAGGCGAAGCTGTTGAAACGGGCCGCATTGAAGACGTCTTTGATAAGATGCAGCACCCTTATACGCAGGCATTGTTCCGCTCGATTCCGCTGCCTGGTGCCGATAAAAATTCGCGCCCACTGGTCGCTATTCCCGGCAACTTCCCCCTACCCCATGAACGCCCAAAAGGGTGTAACTTTGGCCCACGCTGTGACTATTTTGAGGAAGGTCGCTGTAATTCAAGCAAAGCTATCCCTATGTCGCATGTGGAACACGGTGATCGCCATGAAAGCCGTTGTCTAAAGTTTGCCGAGATTGATTGGGACGCCCCATTGGTCGCCGCGGACAAGAAGGAAAAGGGTGCTATTGGCGAAGTCGTGTTGAAAATCGACAACCTCAAGAAATACTACGAGGTCGCGGCCAACGCGATTTTTGGTGGGGGCAGCGCTAAGGTGGTGAAAGCCAACGAAACCCTTTCATTTGAGGCACGCGAATCCGAGACGTTGGCCATTGTTGGGGAATCCGGCTGCGGTAAATCCACCTTTGCCAAGGTACTGATGGGGCTTGAAACCGCGACCGAGGGGCAAATCCTACTCGACAACAAATCGATCCAAGGCATCGCCATCGAAAACCGTGACACCAATACAGTTGCCGATATTCAAATGGTATTCCAAAATCCCTTTGATACGTTGAATCCATCGATGACAGTGGGCCGCCAAATCATTCGTGCTTTGGAAATATTCAAAGTTGGCAACAATGAAAGCGAGCGCCGCAAACGCATGCTGGAACTGTTGGATTTGGTCAAACTGCCGCGTGAATTCGCAGACCGCATGCCGCGCCAATTGTCGGGTGGTCAAAAGCAACGCGTCGGTATTGCCCGCGCTTTTGCTGGCGATGCACGTATTGTTGTGGCAGATGAACCGGTTTCCGCTTTGGATGTCTCCGTTCAGGCCGCAGTGACTGACCTGCTGATGGACATCCAGCGTGAACATAAGACAACCTTACTGTTCATCAGCCATGATTTGTCGATTGTTCGCTACCTGTCAGACCGTGTGATGGTGATGTATCTGGGCCATGTGGTTGAATTGGGGACAACTGATCAAGTATTCGCCCCGCCGTATCACCCTTATACCGAGGCCCTGTTGTCCGCTGTTCCGATTGCTGACACGTCGGTCATAAAGAAGCACATCGTTCTTGAGGGGGACATTCCATCCGCAATGAACCCACCGCCCGGTTGTCCGTTCCAAACGCGTTGTGGCTGGAAGTCACAAGTTCCAGGTGGGTTGTGCGATACTGAAATGCCAGTAGTGCGTGAGCTTGCTGACGGGCATCAGGTAAAATGCCACCTGAGCGATGCGAAATTTGCCGAAATGGAGCCGGTTATCAAAATCGCAGCTGAATAAGGGCTTATTCCTTTGGCCGGTGCGTTATCTACGCGCCGGCTGTCATCGCCAGATAAAAGTAGTACCAAGTCATTAGGTTTGCGCCGATTATTCCGGCAACATATGCCCACCAAAATTGTGCCAAACGGCTTCTGGTGCGGCTGAAAAGTTGAAAGCCTAACGCGCAAACTGGCCCTGCAATCATAGCCAAACAGATTGCAGCAGTCATCTGATCCGCCTTAACGATCCCGAAAACAACCAACAGCGGCTGTGAAAAGAACATCTCGATGCCGACGTTCGTTTTGAACATATATCCAGCAAGTAAGCCTAAAAGCACACCTAAACAAATAACCGACCACTGCACGGTTTTCACCTTAGCTGTCGCGCAAATTAAATTACCAGGCTTGTATTGTTGCGGGGTTTCATTGCCTGCGTAAAGTTTGAACGAACCTGTTTCAATTCGGGTCAATCGTTCTGCAAAACTGGTGGTAGAAACGCTCATAAGAAGCCCTTTGATAATCTGTTGGGCTGACAACTATTTGGGGAACGTGGCAATACATAGGGAACAGGTAGGCAAAAAAAAGGCAAAGCCAATTTAGCTACCCCAAATGACCTTAACGTAATTTCTAGTTTCTCTAAATGGCGGCACACCACCATATTTCTTTACCGCCCCCGGCCCTGCATTGTAGGCCGCAAGTGCTAAACGCCATGAGCCGAATGTCCGAAATTGTTCCTTCAGATACCGCGCCCCTCCATCAACGTTTTGATGAGGGTCATTGATATCAACACCTAAGTACCGGGCTGTTGAAGGAATGAGTTGCGCCAGACCAAAAGCGCCAGCATGAGATTTGGCCCTTGGGTTCCAGTTGCTTTCCTGCTGAATCAACCGCAAGAACAAATCTTCGGGGATGCCATGGCGACGCGCGGCAGCACGGGCCACTGACAGATATTTGCCCTTATACTTACCTTTAAACTGCGGCGAAGTTCCATCACCCCATTTGGTAGGAGTATTTACCTTTGCCGGCTTTAAACGCACTGAATTGCTATACTGTTTGGAGGCCCGACTGTCTAAGATCTTGGTCTGGGATGAAAAAAGCGATTTACGATTACGCGACGACAGGACATCAGCAACAGCTGCATCCGCCACTAGCGATCCACAAATCGCAACCACCACACCTATGCGCATACTGTCCAAGCCCCACGACATCTGCTTTTAAGACAATATATAGGTTTTCACCGATCAAACCACCCTTATGTCAAAATTCGGCCATCACG
>JBLHPE010000048.1:0-17221 GCA_047624005.1 Ascidiaceihabitans sp. | reverse complement strand
TCCAACCAACAATCACCCCAAGCAGCATATTCACATAAGTAAAATAGCCGAAATTATAGTCTTCTAAAAACTGAGGCTTAATCATTTCGGACAGGATATAAGCCATCGCACAAAGGCAAAGGGCCCCCATCACTTTGGCACGATCTGGCATATTTTAGATCCTGTATATTAGGCATTCACGAACTTGGTCGCTTAATAGTAATCTGAGTGACATCACAATTGCCACTTTCAAATGTCGATGCGCAAGAAGTGAGGTAGAAATTCCACATCCTGCGAAAACGATCATCAAACCCCATCTCGGCTATCAGGTCCCATTTGTCATTAAATGTCTCATGCCAGCGGCGCAGAGTAATGTTGTAACTTGGGCCAAATTCAATCGAGCGTTCAACAGCCAATCCCGCCTTTACCACCTGCTCACGCAGAACTGTTGGGCTGGGCAACATGCCACCAGGAAAGATATATTTTTGGATGAAATCGACACCGCGTTTGTAGACGTTCCAGCGGCGATCATCCACTGTGATGATCTGTAATGTTGCATTGGCACCGGGTTTTAAACGTTCGCGGACAGTTTCAAAATACGTCGGCCAATACTTTTCACCCACAGCCTCGAACATTTCAATACTGGCGATACCATCGTAGGTACCAATTTCGTCGCGATAGTCTTGCAACTTGAACTCAACTAGATCAGAAATTCCAGCTTTTTCAATACGTTCTTTAGCAAAGTTAAACTGTTCTTCGCTGATCGTAAGACCCGTGACTTTAAGGCCGCGTTCTTTGGCAGCGTATTCCGCAAAGCCCCCCCAGCCACAGCCAATCTCTAGAATATGATCGCCCTTTTTGACGCCCATTTCATCGACCATGCTTTTGTATTTGGCAGTTTGGGCTGCCTCATGGCTTTCTTGTCCAGTCTCAAACAAGGCCGAGGAATAGGTCATCGTATCGTCCAACCATAGCCCATAAAATTCGTTACCCAAATCATAGTGATAGCTGATGTTTTTGCGGGCTTGAGATTTGTGATTGCGCTGCATCCAAAATCGGAATTTCTCAAACATTCGCACTAAACTTTGCCCCGGAAAACCATCGTAGATGTCTTCGTTGTCAGAGTGGACAAGATCCATAAACGCCTGAAGGTCTGGCGTGCTCCACCAGTTGTCTAAGTAAGCATCGCAGAACCCAAGGTCACCTTCGCGGATCAAACGGGCAAAAAGATCTGGATTGTGAATGCGAATCTCTGCCACGTGACCGGGCTGTTTGCCCTCGGCGCGAAACGTTCGACCATCTGGCATCACAAAGTCCACACGACCGTTGTTCATTTCTTGGGCCATTGCAAAGACCCGGGTGAAATAGCGTGGCAGACCTGTTTGGTCGCTCGTTGTCGTTAAGATCATCGGTATTCCTCGTTCGCTTTGGCTCGGTTTTTGTCGCCCAAACCTGCAAGTATTGTTAGTGTTGAAGGCTAAAAAGTGCGGATTTCATATGCACTTAACGCCCGTTTGCGACCCTGTTCTGGGGTTACAACGGGTTGTGGGTATTCAGCATCTGTTGTCAGGTTCCATGACTTCGGAGTTGCTGCAAAAAATGACAGTGCATCCTTGTGTGGATTGCTACGCCCTTCTGCGATCCAGCGGTTCACGTAATCACGGTTTTTGTCGAACTTATCGAGCTGTGTCACTGGGTTGAAAACACGAAAATATGGCGTCGCGTCTGGACCAGAGCCAGCGGACCACTGCCACCCCATCGCGTTGCATGCAGGGTCCCAATCGATCAGGCAATCCTCGAACCATTTCTGCCCAACCTTCCAATCGGTCATCAGGTGTTTGGTCAAATAGCTTGCGACAATCATCCGGCCGCGATTGTGCATCCGACCCGTCACATAGAGTTCGCGCATAGCGGCATCGACAAACGGAATGCCGGTGCGCCCCTGTTTCCACGCCATCACTTCAGCCGTGTCATCGGTATTCCAAGGGAAGGCATCCCAGCCCTCTTTCCAATTGCTGTCCAAAATGCGCGGCGTGTGGTGCATTAGGTGATACGCAAACTCACGCCAACACAACTGCTTCATGAACACTTCGGCCCCCGACACCCCTTCGAACAAGGCACGTTGCGCGACATGCCAACATTGATGTGGGCTGATTTCGCCCAAGGCGAGGTTCTCTGACAGGCTTGAGGTTCCATCCGTCCATGGTAGATCACGGTTGGTGACGTAGTTGGCCACATTGCCGTCCACAAATGTAGCCAGTCGTTCGTGTGCAGCATCAGATCCCAAACGAACAAAAGGACGAACGATATCAGCACCACGTTGCATCGCGGCCCCTAAGTTCCAGTCCGCTAGGGTTTCGCTCAAAGGCCACGTGTCAGGCACAGGGATTGATTTGGGTGCTAGCAGCGGTGTCTCGACACCCCTTACCTTCACGTTGTTCCAAAACGGCGTAAAGACTTTGTAATAGCCGCCCGTTTTGGTTTCAGTCGTCCAAGGCTCAAACATCAGATGTCCGCCAAAAGAACGCGCGTCGATGCCATCTGCCTTCAACACAGCCTTGATCGCGCTATCCCGTTCAATGGACTGCGGATCATAAAGACGCGACCATACTACAGCCCTAGCACCTGTTTCGGCCAAAAGTTCGCGCAACACCATTTCAGCAGGACCACTGCGCAGTGTCAGTTTGCTGCCCTGCTTGCGCAGGCTTTCGTCTAGGTGTTCGACACCCAAGCCAATACGCCACTTAGGTGCAGCGCCAAGGGTAGCAACGCTATCATCATGGATGAACACAGAAATAACCGCCCCGCCCGACGCGCAGGCTGCGGTTAAAGCCGCATGATCTGATAGACGTAAGTCGCGTCTGAACCAGACAAGTGTTGGGCTGCTCATTATTTATTATCCCTGCTCTTATAACATTTACGCGCGACCCCGTCAGGTGGATCACTATAAAACGCGATCAAGAGCTTCTAAAAGTTGGTCAATTTCACTTTGCGACGTGTAATGCGTAAAGCTGACCCGCAGGACACCCTCTTTTATCGGGTCTATGCCAACAGCCTCTAAGGCCCGCACCGCATAGAAATCCCCGCCACCGATCATTATTCCATGCTTTGACAACTCAGCTGCCACAGGTTCTGCAGGACGGTTCAATCCCAATGCAACCGTTGGCGCACGGCTTGCAGCGTCCATAGGGCCAAGAACACGTACAGAGTTTCGCCCATCGACCGCTGACAAAACCTGCGTCAGCAATCCTGTTTCGTGATCACGCATCAGATCGTGAACCGCAGCACCTTTGGCCGCGGGTGTCACGTCAGCAGTAAAGTGATGGGCATACAGCGCATCCACATAGTCTGCCATTCCGGCACAGGCCGCGATCTGCGCATGATCTGGACCCGCAGGTGTAAAGCGTTTGTAAAGCGAGCCTTCGTTGAAATAATGCCCCTGATTGGGCAGCAATTCACCCAAAGGCCGACGGATGACCATAAGCCCCTGATGTGGCCCGTATGTTTTGTAGGCCGAGAACAGATAAATATCTGGCCCCAATGCACCAACATCGGCGAAGCCGTGCGGTGCATAGCTGACACCGTCCACGCAAACAAATGCACCAGCTGCATGAGCTAAGGCCGTGATTTCCGTCACTGGATTAATGTGACCCACGACGTTTGAACAATGCGGGAAGCAGACCAGACGCACCTTATCATCCAATAGACTTTCAAGGTCTTCTGGGTTCAGCACACCTGTAACCGGATCAATCTTCCATTCGCGGACTTCGATGCCGCGATCAGCCAGACGACGCCACGGGCCAGAGTTTGCTTCGTGATCTTGATTGGTGACAATGATCGCCTCGCCTGGCGTCATCATCTGACCAAAGGCTTGGGACAAGACATAGACGTTTTGCGTTGTCGATGGGCCAAAACTTAACTCATCATCCTCAACACCAAGGATGGCCGCCATGCGCGCACGCGCCTCGTCCATTTCCTCGCCGCCCAAACGGCTGGCGTCATAGGCTGAATAGGGCTGCACTTTGCGCTGTGTGTAGAACCGCGTCAGACGATCGATAACTGCGCTGCAGGTGTAAGACCCGCCTGCATTTTCAAAGAACGCTTGGCCCTGCAATGAAGGTTCCGAAAACGCAGGAAACTGCGACCGTACAAAATCAATATCCAACGCCATGCTCAAACTCCCCGTAGCACTTAAAATGTCCGCATAGAAAAAGGCCCCGATGCATGAAACACCGGAGCCTTTGAATTTATCCAGACCGCCCCAAAGGGCAACCCGTATTTAGGGTTTATTCCTGTGCGGCAAGACCGTTGCCAGTCGCGCCTTCGATCTCAGAATGAATAGACGGCACACCCGCCGCTTCACGCTTGCCATCGTTGTAGATCGCTTTGATCAAGGAAATGGCCATCAATGCCATCACCACTGAGAAGGGCAGCGCGCCAATCACCATGGCTGTCTGAATGGCACCTGTGCCACCCGAAACCAGCAATCCAGCCACAACCAGACCCAGAGCGACGCCCCAGAACAAGATATGTGGCCGCGCCTTTGGACCTTCATCACCGGCAGCGTTGATAGTGTTCACGATCAAAACTGCAGAGTCAGCAGAGGTGACAAGGAACGTCATCAACAAGACAACAATCATAACAGCCATGGCCCAAGATAAAATCTCAGCGATTGGAGCCAACATAAACTCGGTCACCGCAAAGATTTTGTCACTGTTAGGTGCATCAAAGATGACGCCATTGGCTCCACCATTGAGTTCCAAGTCAATTGCAGTGCCACCAGCCCATGAGAACCAAACAAAGCACATCAATGATGGTACAATCATCGCACCCAACACGAACTCACGAATTGTCCGTCCGCGTGAGATACGCGCAAGGAACAAACCCACAAACGGTGCAAATGCAATCCACCAAGCCCAATAAAACACGGGCCACCAGCCCTGCCACTGCGCCAAGTTGGCCGCAACAGATCCGTCAACACCATCAGAACTGAAGACGTTGAATGACATATACGGTAGTGCCAAAAGGTAGTCCCAAATACCGACAAACATCGCGTTGAAACCAAACCATGTGGCGCCAAAGAGGATGAAGAAGCCGAGTAGGAAGATCGACAAGACCATATTGATGTTCGACAACCACTTGATGCCTTTGCCAACGCCCGACAATGCAGACAAGGTAGACGCACCCATAATGACGATTAACGCTACGATAATACCGAAGGTCGATGCACCACCATCTACATTGGTCAAACCGCCGATGCCGATGCGCGTTAGGCCCGCCACGAACTGCTCAACACCAAAACCAAGTGTCTGTGCAACACCTAAGATCGTTGCCACAACTGCTACGATGTCGATGATCGTACCCAGAATACCGGACAGCGCTGAACCAAACAATGGCGTCAAGCCAGAGCGGATCGTAAGCGGCAAACCACGGCGATAGCTAAAGAACGCCAAAGACAAACCACAGATTGCATAGCACGCCCAAGCGCCCAGCCCCCAGTGTAGGAAAGACCACTTATAAGCACTGCGAATATTGTCGGCTGTCCCACCCGTGGTCAGTCCCTGAATGGTCTCTGGGTTAGACCCAAAATGCGCAACAGGCTCCGCTATTGCGAAGGTCAGCATGCCCACACCGATACCGGCGCCAAACATCATCGAGAACCAAGAGAAATTGGAGAACTCTGGCTTTTCCCCAGGTTGTCCCAACAGTAACCGCCCTGCTGTCGGCCAAATCGCCAATCCCAAGCAAACGATTATGAAAAATGCGACCACCCAGATATACCAAGCTGCGAAGTTCGCCAAGATAACACTGTTCCAGTTGCCAAGCACCGTGCCCGCTTCGGTGGGCCATACGATGCACCAAACGACCAACGCACCGATGATGATTTTACTCACCACCGTCACATCGACACTGAACCCACGATAAAAACCGCTCTCAGCGGTCTTGATCGGAAGCTCCGTTAGTGGAGGTTGAATTGCCATTGTCCCTATTTCCTTTTTTTGTTTTTCTAGCTGGGGTTAAAGTACCACCTGTAGACACATTGTCACGGTTTTACGCAAAATGTGCCCATATTTTGGTATTTTCGATTTAAAAAACAGCAAATACGGCATTCTACATATTGGAAACGCCACACAAAAATTCCGAATCGGCCCGCTAAATTCGGCAGGCCAAAACGAATTTTATGTAATCTGGGTTGTCAAATCGTCGCAGGACCCTACCAGTCAAAGCGCCGCTGCAATCGCCGCGCCGTTGGCTTTGATCACGTCCATATCGCCCATCACACCGGGCCCACGCAATGGAACACCTGTATGGCGCGGGTGGATATGGAAATGCAGGTGGAAAATCTCTTGGCCACCCGCCGCCTCGTTAAATTGCTGAAGTGTTATTCCATCGGCACCAAATGCCGTCTTGGCAGCGTTTGCAACCTTTTTGACCGTCGCCATAACCGACGTCAATTGCGCATCAGTCGCGTCTAAAACATTTCGGCAGGGCGTTTTGGGGATCACCAGACAATGCCCCTCTGATCTGGGCATAATATCCATAAAACACAGCGTTTCATCGTCCTCGAAGACTTTAAAACTGGGGATCTCGCCGCGTAAAATTTTGGCAAGGATATTCTGGTCATCATATGCAGTCATGAGGGTCTCCAACCTGTGTTAAAGACCCTCATAAACAGATCAGGCGTTCACATCTACCACAACACGGCCTTTAACTTGGCCTTTGAGGATATCTGCGCCCAATGCAGGCAGATCGCTAAGCGTCGCGGGCTGCACCATAGCTTCCAACTTGTCCATCGGCAGATCTTTGGCAATCCGGTTCCAAGCACGAACGCGGTTGTCATATGGTTGCATGACTGAATCGATGCCTAGCAAGTTCACACCGCGCAACAGGAACGGAATAACCGTTGTTGGCAACGCAGCACCGCCCGCCAAACCGACAGATGCAACAGACGCACCATACTGCATTTGACCTAGAACACGGGCCAGCATTTCACCGCCAACCGCATCGACACAACCGCCCCATGTTTCAGCTTCCATCGGACGTTTGATCGCCTCGTTCAGCTCTTCACGGGCCACAATCTGCGTCGCACCCAGTGATTTCAGGTAATCGCCCGTTTCAGGGCGACCCGTCACACCAGCAACCTCATGACCCAATGCGGCCAAAATCGCCGTCGCGACGGACCCAACACCACCAGCCGCACCAGTAACCAATACAGGACCATCTTTAATGCCGTGATCCTCTAATGCCATCACCGACAGCATTGCTGTGAAACCAGCGGTGCCAACGGCCATCGCTTGACGGGTATCAAGACCAGCAGGCAGTGGCACCAACCAATCCGCTTTGACGCGCGCCTTTTGGGCATAACCACCCCAATGCACTTCGCCCACACGCCAGCCAGTCAACACAACCTTGTCGCCAGCCTTATAACGTGGGTCTTCCGAACTTTCGACAGTCCCCGCAAAATCGATGCCACCAATATGCGGATAGTTGCGCACCAATCCGCCGCCCTTCGGGCTGAGGCACAAACCATCTTTGTAGTTCACTGTCGTGTATTCAACCGCGACAACAACATCGCCCGCAGGCAGCTGATCAACGCCAATCTGCTCGACAGCAGCCGTGGCCAAACCCGTCTCTTCATCTTTATTGATCATCAACGCATTAAACATTTTATTCTCCAGTCACGGGGAAATCCCCTACTTCTTTTGTCCGTAAATATCCCCGCCGGAGGCTCCGGCGGGACTCAAAATCAAATCCAAAACTTTTCACGCACCAACGCTTTACGCATGCCATCAGGTGTTTCCACCTCAAGCTCAGTGCCCGCATCCCAATGGGTCATTCGCACCATACCAATCGCAACGTTGGTATTAAAGTCTGGTGACCATGCCGCAGAACTGACACGCCCAACGCGCTTACCTTTGGCAAACAATGGCCAGAACCGATCACACCCCGGAACCGGATCACCAGCGATTTCAATTGCTGTGACCATTTGCACAGGGCCTTCTTTGGCAACCCGCAACAATGCGTCACGGCCAATACAGCCAATCGCAGTTTGCGTGTCACAAAACCGACCCAACCCACATTCGTGCGGTGTGTTGTCATCCGTCATGTCGTTACCATAAGACAGCAACCCACCCTCGATACGTTCGATCCCGTTTGGACAGCCTGCACGCACGTTCAGGTCTTCACCCGCCGCGAACAGCACATTCCAAAGCGGCATGCCGATATCGCCACCTTCGACGTAAATTTCGAAACCACCCTGTTTGGAATAACCCGAGCGGGCAATCGCCATTTCACGCCCCTGAAAATCAAACATATCGAAACGGAAGAACCGAATGTCGCGAATACGTTCGCCGAACACACGGACCAATAATTCCTCAGCCTTGGGCCCTTGAACGGCCAGCGGGCTAATGTCAGGTTCATCGACCAACACATCCAAGCGGTACCCATTGGCTATGCCTTTGACCCAATACAAAAGGTCACTGTCGGCGATGGAAATCCACCAACGGTCTTCGGCCAATTTTAAACAGACGGGATCGTTCAGCATGCCGCCCGTTTCATCGACGATTGGGATGTAATAGCATTGGCCCGGCAACATGCGGCGTAAGTCGCGCGGTGTCAGCATCTGCATCAAACGCCCTGCATCGGGGCCACGCAATTCGACCTGACGTTCTACAGACACGTCCCAGACCTGAACATGGTCTTTTAGGTGACGGTAATCTGCTTGCACGCTTTCAAACACTGTCGGAAGCAGCATGTGATTGTAAACGGTATAGGCTTTGACGCCAGCTGCTTCGACGCCGTCAGAAAACGGGGTGCGGCGCAACCGGCGCGATGGAGAGAGTAGAGCCATTAGGTGTCCTCGGGCATGAAAAACAGATCACTCACCGGCGCGTCCTGTCCTGCTGCTGTCAGCATCGCATGAACCTGCCCACGGTGGTGGGTCTGATGGTTGAAGAAATGAGGGACGCACATCGCCATAGGCTTTGTAACGTCGCTCTGTAACACACTGGAATACATAGATAAATCTTTGGAAAGGTCGACGGATTTGATCTGATCAGCCCACGATGTGATGTGCGCGTCGGTGCGAGATCTCTGGGCGCTCCAACTGGCCAAATCGGGGAACAACATCTTGCTGTCCATTCCATCCCCATCTGGTGCAGGCGTGCTGGGGTCGAAACGATTCAACCACAACATATCCCCCCACAACAGATGGTTCAGCGTGCCTAAGATCGACCCAAAAAACGCACCGCGCTCCAGCTTCAACGCATCGACGTCCATTCCATTAAGGATAGGCGTCAACTGGTTGTTCTGCCACGCATTATAGCGCGCCATGGTCCGAACATAGGCAGAATTGATCAAGGCTTTGGGCCCTTCCAGTCAATCGGGCAAATCTCTGCTGACATGCCGTCAAAGTCCCAGACGCGACCATAATCGCGCACTTTCGAGCGCAAGCCTTTGGCCGCAATAATATCAGGCCCCATCCAGTATTTGGAATTCGAGACCATCACAGGATGATCAGGCGATTTGCCCGTAATCATCTCGATCTCACCTTGGATTTTACGACCGATATTGATCGAACGTTTTGTGCCCTCGCGCACGATCTCAACAGGCGCGCGTTCGGCCCCGATGATCTCGGACACCAGCATATTGAACAGGCCAGTTGTCCCGCCCGCAGCACCGCTGAAAACTTTCAAAATACCGTCATAGGCCTTTTGCGTCGCACGTTCATCAACATAGGCGGCAACTTTCCAGTTCCCCTCTCCCATACGGCCCGGAATATCGACCAAAAGGCCAATGTTCAAACCAGCCAAATCTTCGCCCTCAAAATGACCCTCGTCAATCGCGATGGCCATCCAAGCGTGACAATGCCCCTCTGTTGGAGGGTGCGCGCCAAGTGACACAACGCAGGGGCAAAACATCGTGCAAGAGCAGTTCAAAAACAGCTCACCCTTGATGACCCAATCGGTCGGCGTCATGGTCCGGCGGCCCGGGTTGGGCATCCGTTGGTCGATACGCTGGCTAATCGGCAGCTTATCGGAATCCTTCTTACGGTTCACAGCCATTTTACACTCCCATAAAAATAGGTGACACGATCACAAGCAAACCGCCTGCAATAAGGGCCACACCCATTGGTTTCGTTATTACATGCCCAATTTGGGGCAACTTCTCTAGCACCATGAAAAGGGTCGCAGCCCCCATCCAAAGCAAACTCATAACGCCGCCGACAAAGCCAAGCACCATAAAGCCCCAGCAGCAGCCCACGCAAAACACGCCAAGCCCAAGGCCCATGCGCACACCGCCCTGAAATCCGGTTTTCCAATGGCCCAAGAAATACATCATCGGGGAATGGCAAACGCCGTGGCAAATCTCTTTGGCGCGGGTGAATTGGAACAGACCAACAAGGATCAACAATCCCGCGGTGACCGATCGTGAAGTCGCGATGCCCAGCATGTCAATCACACCAGCAAACATCAGGCTAATCTGTACTGCAGCAATCAGGGCCGCGAACGCGATCCAGACCATGAAGTACCCTAAAATTACGCCCAAGAACCCTGCCCGCGTGCCATCTGCTGACGCCATCAGGTCCTCATAACTGCGCAAGGTGGGGATCATCGTCGGCAACATCATCGCTGCCATCATAATCGCCCACATCGCCCAGACCGGACCAAAACGGGTCATCGCCATATCGCTCATCGCGGGGTCCATCATGCGCATCTTGGCTCCCATCAGTCCGGGGCGTCCCAGCAAATCGAGGTCCATCGACATGCTCATCATGTACATCATCCACCACGACCCAAGGATCACTGCGAAGAACGACAACCAAAGCGTGGAACGCATAATGTGAGGCATCTTAAAACCCATGCTAATGTGGCGACTCATCAAGCCTTGCGATTTAAATGCCAGACATTTAAAGTTCTGACAAACATTAAATGTAAGACATATGAAAATTGATCCAAACTCCGCCGCCGATCTCTCTGCTCAAATTGCCTCGGCTATCCGCGATGCGATTGTTGATGGGGACCTGATTGTTAACCAACGTCTGCCCTCTGAGGCGGAATTATCTGAACAATTCGAGGTTTCACGCCCTACAGTTCGTGAGGCCCTCAAACGCTTGGCCGCGCAATCCCTGATCCGGACACAACGCGGTGCCACAGGCGGCGCCTTCGTTAATAAACTTAGCTTCGAAGAGGCCTACCCCCAACAAATCACCACCTCGACCCTGCTGCTGTCCATGAACGCCGTCAGTTTCGAGACGGCCTGCGAAGCACGCTATACTTTAGAACGCTCCTGCGCGCCGCTGTCTGCAATCCGGCGCACGGCAGATCACCTTGCGACCATGCGCGCCGAAATCCACCGTCAATCACAACCGGGGCTGACGGACGAAGCCTTCTGCGCCTCAGACGTCGCGTTTCACCGCGCGTTGGTGGACGGGGCTGGCAATCCGGTGCTCAGTTACCAATTGGCTGGCGCTGTTGAAGCGATGCAGCCTTTGATGAATATGATCACATTTTCGGCCAGGGACCGCGCGCGGATTATCGAATTGCACACCCAATTGGCCAATGCGCTCGATGCACATGATGCAAATGGCGCAGATGCCGCTTTGGCAGAGCTGGAACGCTACACCACCAATCTGGCCAAATCGGTCATGGAGAAACGCACCAAAAAGCCGTGACAACCGTCTGTTACTAAAGGATTTTGACCGCGATCTGCATGTCACAAAATGCAAGATAGCTGTATTTGATACCGTGCTCTTCACACACCATTTGCCATGCTTTGTATTCGCCGTTTTTCCAGTTTGGATAGCCATAATATTCGTCGAAAACGACGACACTGCCCGATACCAATCGTTTGGCGATGGTTCGCAGCACAAACAGCGCGCTTTCATATGTATCGCAATCGATATGGCACAATGCGATATTGGCCTTATTTTTCTTCAAAAAGCCCGGCAAGGTTTTGTCAAACCAGCCTTTGTGCAGGGTAACATTGTCATTCACCTTCGGCAGGTTGCCCCCCAGATCAAAGGTGCCTTTGGGCATATAATATCCGGTCCAATCCTCTGCCAGTCCTTCAAAACTGTCAAAACCATGCATATTTTCGTCTTAAAATATTTTAGAGAAATGGTTGATCGATTTGCCCTTAAAGACGCCAAACTCCAAAAACAAACCACCCTTAAGGCTTACTGAACTGGCGGCATAATTCCAAAGCTGTGGCAAATTCTCGAACAGCATCGCGGTATCAAGGCGTTGCTCGGCATAATCCGCGGCTTCCATTCGGGCGCGTTCGCGTAAAATTGTAAAAACGCTTGTCTTATAGGTCGCTTTTGCCAAATTATTCAGAAATCGACGATCTTCCATTGTCCTACCCCTCACATGTTTTTTGCCCTTTGTGACGAGGTTGATCATCACCTGTCAAAGAAAAACGCGCGGCACGCGAGATTGGGTTAAATATTTTTTCAACTGTGTCCATCAGTTGCCAATTTTACCGGATGACAGAAAAGAGGCAGCACCTGCGGAAGACACCTTCGACAAAGATGTAGGTTGTCGGATTTTCGCAATAATTTTCGGGTTAGAGGCTACGCGCGTACATAGGTGTGATTTAGCCATCACCACTTGCCTCTTCCCATTCCCCTGCTACCTATGTCCAGATGATAGATATGATAAACACCGCCTGCGCCCTGCTGACCATTGGTTTTGGCCTCTTCGGGTTCGTGGCCCCACGCTACACCGCCGCCGCCCTTGATCTGGAGCCGACAAAATCCACGATGGGGTTAAGCGAAATGCGCGCCTCTGTGGGCGGATTGTTTGTTGTTGCGGGATTGGCCGCACTTTGGCTTGGGGATCCAATTGCCTATGCCATGATCGGCTTTGCATTTGTGGGGGCTGCGTTGGGCCGTGTTGTGTCGTTGATTTTCGACAACCCCCCACTGGTCAAAGTGTTGGTTTTTGGCGGGATCGAAGCCGCGCTTGCTGCAGGTCTTTTGATTGCGAATTTGGGTTAAAATACCGATCTATTGCACACTACCTCTTGAGATTCCTCATCAAATGACCTACATATACATTGTCCTTCGGGACTATGGAAATAAACGCGCTTGTAATAAACGGATTGGACCCGGGGGCGGTACCCGGCGACTCCACCAATCATCCTTTATTTGGGGACGGAGGGGGTCGAAATAGGATCGACAAACGTCTAAAGAGGTTAGCTTTTTCTCGGCTGGGTGCCACCGTATCGGCCCAAAATGTACAATTGCAAATAACAATCGTGCTCCAATGGCGATGGCTGCGTAAGCAACCGGAACTATTGAAACTTAAGTCCTTACGTTTAGCGACCTAAGGCGGGGTTTGCAGGTACCTGGCAACAGAAACCTGCGCTTTTCCCAAAATTTTGACACTTAGACACTTTTTAAAGTGTTTGACGGCGATCGCCTTTAGGATGTTCAACTAATCTTAACTCTATTTCGGTAACAATACTGAAAAGCTGGGGCGTTGAATTGGCGAATAAGCATGACATTCTAGAAAATTATTACAAAGAAATCTGGGAACGTGGAAACCTAGACGCGGTAGACACCTCCTTTAACCTCGTGGCCGACACCGATCGGATAGTTAACGACGCGGGGATTTTCCCAAGAGAAATTCGGAAATGGGTTAGCAATATTCGTAGTTTTGTAACCAACATCAGGGCTAGGATAATCAAGTCAGTTGATGAAGGTGATTGAATCAGTGCGTATCTGGAGATACATTGCCAGCGCATTGATAATGGCGCGCCAGTCCATGTTTATCAGCAGATTATGATGCGGTTTGTGGGGGATCAGAAAATCGAAAGTTACCCGCAGTTCGACTTTTTGCGTTTTTTGAGCAGATTAGCCAACTGCCCGAAAACACATTTGAATTGCCGATGGAAGGCGCACGTTTGAAGTGACAAACAACCAATGCCCGAACCAAAGACGACGCCTTGCCCAGATCAATGACAACTTTGATTGACGCTATCCTAAGATTACGCCTATCATTAGGGTATGGGGTTTATCTGCGAACGCCCCGTGAGGCGTCAGCCAGAGGTTCGCATGTCTCCCTTTGAATTGGATGCATGCTATGGCTTCACCAAATGAGATCACACCGTCACAATTGCTACGCTTGATCGGTACGCCCGACTGCCCAGAGATTGTCGATATTTCAATTGACCCCGACTTTGCCGATGATCCCAACCTGATCCCGGGGGCCTATCGCCACCCGCACGCCGATCTTGCTGGTTTGGTTGAACGCCTAAATGGCAAGCGCGCGATTATTACGTGCCAACAAGGTATCAAACTTAGCCAAGGTTTAACTGCTCATCTACGTTGTGAGGGCATCGATGCTGAATATCTCCAAGGTGGTAACTATGGGTGGCGTGATATGGCCCATGCTCCGCGTATCCCAGCCAAAGCGATGCCACCGCAGACTGATGGACGCACCCTTTGGGTCACACGCCATCGCCCCAAAATTGATCGTATTGCCTGCCCTTGGCTGATCCGTCGTTTCGTTGACAAAGACGCGCGTTTTCTGTTTGTCTCCCCAGCTGAAGTCGCCGGTGTCGCCGATCGGTACAACGCTATACCTTTCGATATCGAAGATACTTTTTGGAGCCACCGCGGCCCAAATTGCACCTTTGATACAATGTTGGACGAATTTAGTCTGCGCACCCCTGCGCTTGATCGGCTGTCCACGCTCGTACGTGCTGCGGATACAGATACACACGATTTGGCCCCTGAAGCTGCGGGGCTACTAGCTTTATCGGTCGGTCTTTCACGTCAATACCGCGATGATTTGGAACAGCTTGAGGCAGGTATGCACATGTACGACGCCCTCTATCGCTGGGCACGTGACGGCGCAGATGAAGGTCACACGTGGCCAACGGGACGCCCTACAGGACCACAAACATGAGCATCAAAACAACCGCCGACATGTTGCGGGCTTTTGGGCGGATCGGGTTACTTTCTTTCGGTGGCCCCGCTGCCCAAATTGCCATCATGCACGAGGAATTGGTCGAACGTCGCCAATGGCTTAGTGAGGATCAATTCCTAAGGGCGCTGTCCCTTTGCATGTTGCTGCCCGGCCCAGAAGCCATGCAATTGGCCACCTATGCCGGTTGGCGATTGCGCGGCCTATGGGGCGGATTGCTTGCGGGTTTGCTGTTCGTCGTCCCCGGCGCTTTGGTGATCTTTGTATTGGCCTTTGCATATATTTCTTACGGGCAAATTCCATTGGTGCAAGCTGCCTTTGTGGGGATCAAAGCAGCCGTGATCATTGTCGTGCTTCAGGCGTTATTAAGATTAGGAAACAAAGCGTTAGCGAACACTGCAGCATGGATATTGGCAGCGCTGGCCTTTGTTGCGCTTTTCGCATTCGGCTTACCATTCCCGTTGATCATTGGCGTTGCCGCCGCCTATGGCTACCTGACAAGTAAAGCGGCAGCAGGCACGGCAGCTCCGATTTCAGTGCCCATTGCCCAAACCTTGCGCACGATCCTGATCTGGTCTGCGCTTTGGGCAACGCCGATGATATTTCTATGGGCCATACAAGCAGAGTTCTTAATCCAATTGGGCCTATTTTTCTCGAAATTGGCGGTGGTGACATTCGGTGGGGCCTATGCCGTTTTAGCCTACATGAGCCAAACCGTCGTTCAAGATTATGGATGGGTCACGTCCGGTCAAATGATTGACGCGCTGGGATTGGCCGAAACCACACCGGGTCCGCTGATCCTTGTCACTCAGTTTGTCGCTATCCTCGCAGGTGCTGGTTCTGGTGGTATCGGCCTCGCAATCGCTGCGGGCCTACTGGCCTTATGGGTCACATTCGTGCCGTGCTTCTTATGGATATTCGCAGCAGGACCCTACATCGAAACGCTCACATCCCGCCCGCGTCTTTCTGCTGCCTTAAGCGCGATAACCGCAGCGGTCGTGGGAGTTATCTTGAACCTGTCAATCTGGTTCGCTTTGCATGTTTTATTTGGTCAAGTCAGCCAATGGGGCGCAATGCCCTTGCCCGTCTTATCTACGATCAACTTGATCGCCGCGATTTTGACCATAACGGCTGCAGTCTTGATGCTACGCTTTAAGTTAGGACTGGTCCTAACAATGGGATTGATGGCTTTGACGGGAATGGGTCTGTCGATCCTGTAGATAAACACACATCTGGCTCAATTTTGCGCGGCCCCTCTTTCCACTGCTGACAAAAGGCGTATGATTGCCACAAAGTAAGCTAGGGGATGTGCCATGAGCCAGACAATTGACTACGGCAATCTGATGCATGACGCGATGCGCGGCCTGATCAAAAAGGTCCTTAAAGACGTGCAGGCCAATGGTTTGCCGGGATCGCACCATTTCTTCATCACGTTTGACACCACGCATCCTGATGCAGAACTGGCTGACTGGCTGTCAGACCGTTATCCCGATGAGATGACCGTTGTGATGCAACATTGGTATGACAAACTTGAAGTCGGCGATGATGGCTTTGGAATCCGGTTAAACTTTGGTGACGCACCAGAGCCGCTGTTTGTGCCCTATGATGCGATCAAAACGTTTGTTGATCCGTCCGTTGAATTTGGGTTGCGCTTTGAAGCGCAAGAAGATCAAGATGGCGCAGAGGATCAAGTTGAAGTCGGAGATAACGGTCCAAGTGACGATGAGCCAGTGCATCTACCAGCCTCAAAAGCAACTTCGGAAAAACCAGACGGCACTACCCAAGAAGCCGAAGTCGTCTCCTTGGATAGCTTTAGAAAATAGCCATTCCGGCAATTTCTTCTAGCTTAGATTTTGCGCTGCCAGAAAACACCAGTTCCATCGATTTCTTGAATTTCGACAGTTTCGTCTTTCGCATACTCATTCAGGTAGTCGTGAACAGCTTTTCTGCACCCTTCGACAGCATGGTAATCATCAACGATCACGTAACCACCTGGTGTAACATTTTGATAAAGAGCCTTAATTGCATCCATAGTACTTTCGTACATGTCACCATCAAGCCGTAAAACAGCTACCTGATCGATGGGAGCCGCAGGAAGCGTGTCCTTAAACCAGCCAACAAGGAATTTAACCTGTTCATCGAGCAGACCATAAACACGGAAGTTATTTTCGACCTGCGTGCGTGAGGAGTTATGACCGAATTTGGGTGATGGCGTGATTTGAAAGGCGGCGTATTGTGGCAGGTGTCAAAGCCGGCCAGAACCTCACAAGGAGCAATACGCCTATGAAGAATGATACACAGATCCTGCC
>JBLHPE010000047.1:0-17334 GCA_047624005.1 Ascidiaceihabitans sp. | reverse complement strand
AGTGTCACAGCCTCATTGCCATAAAAAGAATAACTGGATCGCACGCCTGCGGAAGACACGGCCCCCACAGAACACAGACCCGGTATCGTCTCAAACAACGGTTGTCCGTTTGCAACCAAAGGTGCTGCAAAACCGTAACCAGATGGATAATGGGGTTTGTTTGCTTCACGTTGGTCGAACGAACGATAATTGCCCGCACTGGTCACTATGGCGATACCTGCCTCTGACGCTTTTCTGAGTGCCAGATATACACCTTCGTGACTGCCCTCGGTTTGCCAGCTCAAATTGATGACGGCGCGGCCGTTTTGTGGTGCCAGCGAGATCGTGGAACGTATCGCAATTGCCCGATTGATGTAGTCGCAATTGCGACCTTCAATACGCATGGGAACCAACCGCACGTTTGGCGCAACGCCCATTACGCCAGTTGTCGGCGTCGGTGCGCGGCCTAAGGCAAGGCTTGCGACACCCGTCCCATGATCCACACCGCGTGCATTTGGAACCGTAACGTCAGGACCACACCCAAAATCAAGGTCATGATCCGCCCAATCGTCACGCAAGGCACCCACCAAATCAGGATGGTCCATATCAATGCCGCTATCGATGACAAAAATTGTGACGTTGTCAGATCCTTGCGTGTCCAGATGCGCCTCATCCAACCGGATCATGGCACGATGCCAATGCGGATCACCTGCGCCGAAGCTCAAAAAATCCTGCGGGACCTCGTCAAAGTCAGGCTCGTTATCATGTGCAAACTGTTTTGGTTCTGCGAGTTCGACTTGATCGAGCAATCGTAGATTACGTGCCGCCGCAAGCATAGCCCCCAATGCATCCCTATTTGCGGGCGAAAAAGCCAAACGCACTTCAGCAATCCCTACGCTGTCTTGCCAACTGCTAAGCAGTAGGTTGTGGCGTGACAGAATAGTTTCAGCCACAGCACGGCTTGTTCCAGCAACGAACCAGACATCCAGCCAACCCGGAATGTAGAACCGCGCAAATCCTTGACTGTCCCGCATCGCGGGCAATAGCCGCCCCCCTGCCAAGGCTTTTGCAGAGTTCAACGCGGCGGCATCATATCCTGCGTCTTGATACAGCACGACGCGCATTGGACGCCCCGACCGTTGCTCAACGCGAAAACCAAGGGCTTCGAACATCTCTTTGGGGGGCAATGTATCTGCAGTTAGAACAAAGCCCACGTCCAGTGCAGGCACCAACGCCTGATCCGCAAAACTGGCTCCCGGAAGCTCAAAGGTAGGTTCAGAGAAGACACTGCGGATGTCTTCGCCCGCCGCTCCAGTCGCAGCTTCAAGTTCGGACAAACTAAAAAAAGGGCGTGCGTTGTCAATATTGCCCAATACTTCAGCTTCGAGGTCGGGCATTCGCGCAAATTGTTCAAGTTTTGTGTCGTTAGGATCCAAACGATACGCCTCAAACGCGGCTGTTTCAGTCCAAATCTGATCAAGGGTTTCAGAACTTATCCCTGTGCGGGTCGCCATCTTAAGCAGGTCAGGTGCAAGCGCTCCGGCCTCGAAGTCATCCATTTGTGATCGATTCAGCATGAAGATGATTGCGGCACGTTGTTTGGCAGTCAATGACATTGGCAGAGCACTCCTGAAATTTACAAATTCAAAGGGGTCGACGATGGATCAGGCGACGTATCGCCTGATCCATTTTCAGTTAGGAAAAGAATTTCCAGTAATAGTTGACCAAGTAGTGCCCACCGTGACCGTAGAAGTGCGCTGTTTGAACTGGCGACTGCGGGTTACCCCATGCGCCGTTCGAATAGCGCCACCGCGCGGACATGCTGGGTGTTGTCACCGAGGCCACGTGTGTCGGAAAGAAATCGTCCCCGAACAGGTTGATCAGCCATTTGATAAACTCGTCCACAATCCACGCAGTGATCTGGCCGATGGCCCGACCAATAACCGGCCCAAGAACAGAAGTTACCGCTTCGGTGACCGCCTTGGCGATTGCCGCTTTGACCCGATCGCGAATGGTCGCATAGAGACGGTTGAGAAGCTGTTGGAAACCACCATTATCCTTTTCAGCCAGCAACATCAAAACGCGATAAGATTTTGGCCAGTGGTCGCCCTCGCGGATGTTGAACCAGTGGAAACGCCAATCCGGATTGTACACCTTCTGGTCACCGTCATCAAAACCACCGCCGACAAAGGTCTCATTGATGCGTTTCACATCGCCATCTTCATCGATGCTCTGACCACCGATCGCGATCTCATCATGACCCCACCATTCGGGATTGGTTTCGTCTACACATTTGACCCGCTTGATCCACAGTCCGAGCTTATCGGTCGTGACGGCTTCGAAATCACTGTCACCTTCGGCTTCTTCGGCCGCACCGAATACGCCCCAGATGTCCTCAAGACGTGCCCGATCCATGATCCCATCTACGATACTGTCAAAATCACTGGATTGTTCGTCGTCCAAACTTTCGAAATCGGTCCCTGTGAACAACTCGCGGGGGATCAACAAACCTTCGGCTGTGCTGGTCAGTAGATCACGTGAGATGCTTATCTTTGGAACTTTGACGCCAAGCAAGCCCCGGTCGATTTTGAGCTCCGGCAGGCCGCTGTCAAATTTTGCAAACCCTCCAGCGACGCCAATATGTTCCGCCGCACTGCGTTTACCGGCGCGGCCAAACATGGCCAAGCGGACGCTATCCTTTGATTCCACCAGCGATTTGGTGACACCTGCATATTTCACCGATTTGGTTGCATCCAAACCTTTGAAATAGGATTTCATGTCCGCCTCGACCGAACCGGAACGTACTTTGGCGCTCGCGTTTGACGCGACACTGGCAAACGAATATTTAAGTGCGCCACTGATGTCTTCCGCGATTTTGCGCAATTCGCTGTTGGATGGTGCCTTCACGTCTTCCGTAAGCGTGGGCACCGCACCGCCCTTCATCGCCATCAGACCCGGCATTAAAGCACCTGCAGATAAATTATTAAGAGTAGGCATAGTTCTCTCCTTGGAATATGGCCCGGAACAGATCGGGCGGCTAAAAGTTTGCCATCTCGCTGACCGATTCAAAACAGAACCTTGAGGTATGAGTGATGACAATTTCAGCCTGCGCCCAAAGGCGTAAAAGGAGAGGTAAAATTGCGTGAAAACACTACACGCAAAGCGTGAATAAAATGTGAAATACAATAAATAATGGAAAATAGCGGAATATTGGTCGTTTTTTTATCAGACGCGGCTCTGTCGACCTTTTGCAGGCAGAATGCCACCGTGCTTAGCGATTTCAGACGCCAACCACTCATGAGCGTCGGCACCGACGGCCAGTTTGCCAGACATTATCGCATCGGCAAGAACCCTAGTAATCTGTGGCGCTGCAACGCTGGTCCCCCCCAAGGCAACAATAGATCCACTGCGACTGCCAGCGGCCAAAACTCCGCGTGCAGTTCTTTGTCGTTCCGACGACATCAGAACAGGCTTTGCACCAAGTTTGCCACCAATCATGTCGCCGTCTGATAATGCACTATAATTCGCTTGCTTCTTGGATGACCCAATAGTGGCCCCCACAACAACAGGAGCTGCAGCAACTGGAGGACGGGCCGTTGTAAGACCATTTAATGTCCCGCTGCGCCGGACAATTGAAAGGTTGGTCGCAGGATCATTTTCCATAATCTTGCCGTTTTTCGAAAACCGTTCATAACTCGGATCATCAAAGTACGACTGCCGGGTTTCCGCGTTTTCACGCAACGGCCATACATCGCGCTGAATCCAAGCATCCATCCGCTCGCCTATTTCCAAGTTCGCTAAAACCTTCACCTTCCAAACGCCTACTTGCGCGGATCGTCGTTTTTGTCGGTTAAGGGTTGTTGCCGTCGGGATCATTGCAAACATAAGACGGTGTTTGCCTGACGGCCCTTGTGGCTGATCAAGGCTAATGCGTGCAATCACCTTTTCACGTTGATCCTTGATCAAAAAGGCTCTGTGTGCGGCCAATCCATCAGCCTTTAGAACAGTCCCGTCAGGCAAGGTTATCTGCAACTTAGACCAGCTTGCATTAGGTGGAATCCACACCTCAAGATAATTAGGAGTGCTATCGCAGGGTTGAATGCGCCAAGGCAAATCAAGAACACAATCTTGATCTGTCTGGGCGATGGCAACTGCATGGCCACGGTCAAGCCGGTTGTTTCCAGCAGGCATCACCAAAGTTACTGGCATATTGGAATCAGTCTCCTGATCAATAGCCGTTTGCATCAGCTCTTCTACTATGTGGGTGCCATCGTGTGGCCCACCCGTGATCCCGTAACTAAAATTAACGATCACCGGCACAGGTTTTCCAATCTCTGCTTGGATGATCCGCGCGCGTTTGAGCGCATATTGCAAACCAGTCAGGACGTAAAATCCCAAAAGCGCACCTGAACTTTCACGCGTGCTGGCCTGTGGCAACATCACCGCGATTAACCGCAGTCCGTTTGCATCAGCCGACTTTGGTTCGGAACTGCCCGCCAAATCAAGAATGTGCGATCCGTGGCTGTACCTGCGATCAAGTGGAGCACCTAGAGGTTTCGCAAAAGATCGAAGACCTAGGGCCGAGAGCAGCTTGTCTGATCGGCGGCCATGAATATCGCGCAAACCATCCACATCTTTCCCCAACCACTCGCGGCCAAACGGGACAGCAGATTTTTGCTTAGTTTCGACGGCATCGGCATCCTGAACCCACGCAAATTCAACTCGAGTTTTCCCCATATCATCACAAAGGCGATCATCTGCGACGTTCATGAAATCATCAATAACAACGACGATTACAGGCGATTGGGCTTCAGGATCAAATCGCAACTCCCAATTCTTCGGTGCCACACGTTGTCCATTCGGCAATGCCTCCGCAGGCAGGCTTTCTGGACGCATCGGCAAACGGAAAATCAACTGCGTTGTACGTTTGGGATTACCGCGAATCCTACGTTTACTGATTTTCCGAAAATCATCTGCCGACACAAGGGGATTATCTAATGTTGCAGCTGCAGGGGTATTCACCACACCACTCAGAAAGTCGCCACCTTTGGTGTGAGACGACAATGTGTAGCGGTTGATCACGCCCATGATTGGGGCTGTCTTTGCTTTACGCCTGTCATGTGGAACAAATTTGGAACCATGGGATAAAAGCCAATGACTATAGGGGTCCAGCGATGGCCATTCCCGCCCCTCGTCTCGTGACAGCGTCCAGCCACCACTCATATCGTGGGCCATTCTGCTTGCGCGCGTATCCAAAGCCAAGCCAACGGGTCACATACATCCGACTTACCGATTTTGGCCCCGCCCGACCTGTCCAGCGTAACAAAATCTAGATCTTCGCTCCAACTTTTACGTTTAACGCCAGTAATCAATTCATCATAATCGAAATCCTGCGCGCCAATGCCGCGTCCATCAAAGGTCGTAAGCGCGACAATGGTTTCGGTTGTTGCGGCCGTTGCGCGGGCAGTGATGTAATCACCAATCATTAGGCCAAGACTGGCCCCTGCAACGCTGTCGACAGGGAAATGCACGCCAGCCACGGTACGATTTATTGCGATACGCGCAGCTTGCGCCATTAGCATTTCTACCAACTGACCTCGTTTGATGTTTGGATCTATGAGCCGCGCAAGCACCATTGCAGTAGCGAATGCCTCGGCGGCATGGGCACTGGGCAAAGTTCCATGCCCCGGCGTCTCTAATATTGGCGCGATCTGGGGCGAAAAGACATCTGGTCGAGCGCAAACAAGCGCGTGTTTTACGCCCATTGCCACCTTAGCTACAACCAACTGCACCACACCGAGCAGTTCGATTGTCTTGGCATGCATTTCCGACTGAAGTCCGGCAATTGAAGCAAAATAGGGTGTCGGGAACCCAAGTTGTGCCATGATTTCGCCCATACGATCCGCCCGTAGATCACTGTAATTGGCCACCAGCGACGTTTGGGTTTCAAAGTCTTGCAGTGTTGGGCGAATGATCCGCGCAAGCGGTTTGTAAACCACATTGGGAGGCATATCCGTTTGACCCGCTTCACCAACGGACAGATGTGAGACGATTGCCGCGCGTTCTTGTGGGCGCTCGGGTTGGTCATCTCCTCCCACTTCAGGTGCCATATAGGGATGAACTGCAAGCCGTTCCAACAAGGCCGCCTCAATTATTGTCGTGCGAACCCAATCAGCCCAAAGCGCTATTGGTTCTGAAAAAACCTGATCCAAGGGTTTTACGCCGGGTATCACGCCGACGAACGTTCCGACAATTCCATCACGCGATGTAAGCAAAGTTGGCGCGATATCCGCACCGGGCACACGCAGGATACCACCTGCAGAAGCGACACGGTTGAGGCCGCCCATGCCACCCATACCGCCCATGCCACCCATACCGCCCATGCCACCCATGCCACCCATATCAATTTCTCCCTAAGTCTATTGTGAGGTTAGTTTTGCGGCACACCTGCTGCCGCCAATGCATTGGCCCATACCCTGCCCGTTTTAAACATCGCTGCAGGATGCTGATTTAGGTATTGCCCAATGGTAAAATCAGGATCTATCCGCAACAGTTCTTGGGCAGACTGACGCGCCTCCTCGCCGCGTCCTAACATCTCAAGTGATACCGTTCGAACACGCAGCGTTGATGTATGGCGCGGGTTAGCAACCAGCGACCGATTGGCTAGGGTCAAGGCGCCTTCAAAGTCATCTGCGGACGCGCAAGCCGTTGCAGACAATGAGTCAAAAAAGTAGCCATAGGGATCAAGTGGTGACAACCGCCTCGCCCGCGTGGTGCATTTTACGGCTTCTTTTCCGAACCCTTCAAACGCATAAAGCGTGCCCTTTAACAACCATGCAAACGCATTGTTGGGATCAAGTGAAATCGCATCATCAAACCGTTCGGCAGCTTCATCAAATTGGCGGAACAGATTATTTTTAACAAAGCCGTCAACGGATAGCGAAAACGCGCAACTTGGGTTTAAGTCCAGTGCGCGGCGACAGCTATCAGCAGCGGCTTTTGAGTCTACGGCTGGATCACGGCTCCAACCTTGTTGAACGTTGAGAACATGCCATTTTGCCAACCACGCATGGACCAACGAATGATTTGGGGCACGACTTAAAACTTCTTTTATCTGCTCGCGAGCGAGCGCAAAGCCCGTTGGGTTTTGTCTATGGATTAGGCCAATACCTGACATCAACAACGTGTGGCTTTTAATATTGGGCATTGGCATGGCAGCCGCAAGATCCAGCGAACTCATAACAATCCCACGCCCTGTATGGGTTGCAATTTGCCAAACCAATTCAGACTCACCAGCTAGAAACGCGTCTAAGGCCCCTTCAAAGTCACGGGTCCATAGCACGCGGCCTGTCGCGACTTCTACCAAGTCAACAACAACTGCCATCTTATCATCCCGCAGTCTTAAGCTGCCGCAAATCACATAATCCGCACCAATCTTGTCATGGATGTCCTTCATAACGACCCGTTGAGCATCAATTCGTCGCGAAGACAGGTGCGAGATCACGCACAAAAATTGCGATCTAGACAGCGCGCGACTGACTTCTTGCGCCAACATATCCCCCAAAGGGCCGCCGTCCGACGCAAGCGTGTACATTTGAAATGGGAGTGTCGCCACAGTCGGCAAGAGATAGCTATTGTCGGAAATTTGTTCATGAGCCTGAGCAGGGATTGGCCTGCTGCGTTGTTGTCGCAGCCAATCTTCGAACGCTTCTTCAGCAACATCGATACCTGACAGGAAAACATCGTCGGGCTGGGCGTCCAAAATAACGACAGAGCCTGAGCGTAACCCAATAGTTTGCTGTTCAACTTTTAAAATTGTATCAAAATGGTCTCCCAGAACACGCCGCAATCGGCTCAATGCTTGACGCAAGCTAGCTCTGCCCGCCTCTGGACCTGAACGCCCCCAAAGCATGTCCTGCAGCCAGACACGATCAGCGCGTTGCCGAGGGGCAGTGCCCAAGACAGCCAAAAGCGCCTTTAGCTTAGTGCCGGGAATATCGAGAGCAGTTTCGTCGCTCCAATACGCTTCGAATGCCCCATGCAAACGCAAATGCAATTTCAGATCAATCGGCACTAGAAATAAGTCCCTGTCTTATCGGGATTGGACCGGATTGAAAAAACCGAGACTCCCAGAAATGTATGCTTGGATAAAGTTGTATTCCCGCCACGGTAGCATGACTTTAGAATTTTTGTAAATAAGTCATAGCTATGCCAAAACAACGCTTGTCGACTTAGGCTTGTGCTTACTTGGGGAATTCTTGGGATTTAAAGATCCTGAGTCGCAGGTTTTTTGTAACTCGCTACAAAAACGGACTCTCGCCACATTAGAATAACACTGCAAATACAGAATGAACTTCGTGAGATTCTCACGAAAAGTCCGATGTTACTCGCCCACGCGACCACTCTGGAGTAACGACTTACCAAATTTTTTGTATTTTAGATTTAGAGGCACTTGATTTATTCAACAAAATCAAGCTGGTACCCAAGGCCGGACTCGAACCGGCACTCCTGTTACAGAAGAGGATTTTGAATCCTCCGCGTCTACCATTCCGCCACTTGGGCCTCATTGCGCATCATCTAACCTGCTCGTTCGGTGGCGTAAAGTGCATTTTGTGCCACTTTCTTTGACCCTTTGACATTTGCATGCTCCGCACGGCATTACAGCGTTAAAAATAAGTGCCCTTGAGGATCATATCAACATGATAAAAAGACTGTACGACTGGACAATCCGGATGGCCGAGCACCCAAATGCGTTGTGGGTGTTGGCATTGGTCGCGTTTGTTGAAAGTTCAGTTTTCCCGATTCCGCCAGATGTGATCATGATTCCTATGATCCTCGCCCAACCAAAACGCGCATGGTTGATCGCAACCGTTGGTTTGACAGCTTCCGTCTTGGGCGGGTTGCTGGGCTATGCAATTGGGGCGTTGGCATTTGAAACCCTTGGACAGCCCATATTGGCAAGTTTAGGCAAAGCAGATTCAATGGCTGAATTCAGCGTCCGCTTCAATGACATGGGCTTTTGGGCTGTTCTGATCGCAGGTGTGACCCCCTTCCCCTACAAGGTTATTACAATCATGTCAGGCTGGACCGGTATGCCGCTGGCCACATTCATTATGACCTCAATACTGGCGCGCGCTTTGCGGTTCTTTATTGTCGCCGCCCTACTCCGCGTGTTTGGCCCACCAATTCGTGATTTCATTGAACGCCGCCTTGGGCTTATGTTCACCTTATTCGTGGTCGTCCTGATCGCCGGATTTGCAGCGGTGAAGTTCCTATGACCCAAAGACAGTATTTTCTTGCAGCCGCTCTAGGGTCGGCCGCATTGATGTTGGGCGCACTCGCGTTCCAACATATCGGCGGCATGGCACCTTGCAAACTGTGCATCTGGCAACGTTACCCTCATGTGGTTGCTATTGTTTTGGGCGCACTTGCTTTGGCTGTCAGTAATGCACACGCCCGTTTGGCGATTATTCTAGCGGGCGTTGTTTCGACGGCGATCACAGCAGGCATTGGCATTTACCATGCAGGTGTGGAGCAAGGAATATTTGAAGGACCAACAAGCTGCACCTCTGGGTCAATCAGTGATCTTAGCGCTGATGACCTACTGAACCAGATCATGTCCGCCCCGTTGGTGCGCTGCGATGATATTCCGTGGCAATTGGCAGGCATCAGTATGGCAGGTTGGAACGCAATCGTCTCGTTGTTGTTGTGCGCACTTTGGTTAATGGCGTTGAAACGCCGTTAAGACGACTTTCGGGTTGAAAGCAGAAGGCTGGTTTCGCTGGCGACTACCCCATCCAACCGTCTAATACGGGTCAACACAGCATCAAAAGTTTCCAACGTATCGGTCCCGATCTCAACGATAACGTCCCACCGTCCATTGGTTGAATGCACCGCACGTAGTTCCGCCATGCCATTGAGCTGACGCGTAATCCGCTCGGCCCCCCGCCCTTCGATACCAATCATCATTAAGCCACGGACCGGATCGCTCAGCGTGTCCTGACGCATCACCACGCTAAAGCCCAAGATGTCGCCGTTCTGACGCAGCCGTTCGATCCGACCCCGCACAGTTGTGCGCGATACCCCTAATCGGGCAGCTAAATCGGACAAGGAGGCCCGCGCATCATGGCGTAAAGCGGCAATTAGGGAATTATCCGTTTCGTTCATTTAATGTTCCGTTTTGATAGATCACTTATCAATATGATCAATTTGCCTGATTGTTTGCAACCAATATAACCATCAAATTGCCTTAAACATCTAATGGGGCTCCAAAATGAACACACATGATATCACACTTATCGGAGCACCACTTGATTGCGGAAAAAAACGCTCGGGCTGCTTGATGGGCCCTGACGCATATCGCACAGCAGGTTTGGCTGATGCTTTGGCAGACCTTGGTCACAGTGTACGTGATGCAGGCAATGTGGTGCCCAATGCATCTTCTGCAGCCCAACACAAAACGATATATGCATTGCCTGAGACCATCGCATGGACCGAAGCGTTGGCCGACGCGGCACAATCCGCAATGGCAGACAGCGTTCCAATCTTCATGGGCGGCGATCACGCGTTATCCTTGGGAACGGTTTTAGGTGTGGCACGTCATGCGGCCACAGTGGAGCGCCCGCTGTTTGTCCTGTGGCTGGATGCACATACCGACTACCATACTCCCCACACCACCAGCTCTGGCAATCTGCACGGTACACCTGTTGGCTATTTGGCTGGCCGCGATGGTTTTGACGGCTTCCCAAAGTTCGAACACCCAGTGCCACAAGACAATATCTGTTTGATTGGTCTACGTTCAGTGGATCAAGCAGAACGCGATGACATGCAAAGCACCAGCATCCGCGGGTACGATATGCGCGCAATCGACGAGGCGGGGATCGCCAAACCACTCACAGAGTTCTTGAACGATGTCCGCGCGGCCAATGGGCTGCTGCACGTGTCCTTGGATGTCGACTTCCTAGACCCCTCTGTCGCACCTGCCGTGGGCACTACCGTTCCAGGGGGGGCGACAGTCCGCGAAGCGCATTTGGTCATGGAGATGCTGCATGACAGCGCCCTAATGACCTCCCTTGATCTGGTCGAATTGAACCCGTTTCTAGATGAACGCGGCCGCACGGCACAGCTTATGGTCGAACTGACCGCCTCGGCACTGGGTCGCAAGGTGTTCGACCGCCCGACCCGCGCATTTAATTAAGGATTTGACTATGACCAACCTCTTCCCCTCCGACAAAGCACTGGTCCCATTTGTTTCGGTCGATCACATGATGAAACTGATCCACCACATTGGCCTACGCGACATGCTCAAAGGCATCGCGGCCTATATTGAGGATGATTTCAAGCGCTGGGAAAGCTTTGACAAAACACCCCGTATTGGCAGCCACACCGATGATGGCGTGATGGAACTGATGCCGACATCAGATGGGCAGGACTATGGATTTAAATATGTAAACTGCCACCCAAAGAACGTTAACGAAGGCCTTCAAACCGTTGTTGCTTTTGGACTTTTAGCTGATGTGTCTAGTGGCTACCCAGTATTGTTGACTGAAATGACATTGCTGACAGCCCTGCGCACTGCAGCAACATCCGCAACGGTGGCCAAGCTACTTGCCCCCAAAGGTGCGCACGCAATGGCGATGATTGGCAACGGGGCGCAATCGGAATTTCAGGCTACCGCAATGCAAGCCATCGTTGGGATCAACGAGGTGCGTCTTTACGATATCGACCCTGCAGCAACCGCCAAATGTGCTGCAAACTTAACAGGCACGGGATTGAAAGTTGTTTCCTGTACAACCGCGCAGGAAGCTATTGAAGGGGCGCAGATCATCACGACCTGCACCGCCGACAAGGCATATGCTACTATCCTATCGGACAACATGGTTGGCGCTGGTGTCCATATCAACGCCATCGGTGGCGATTGCCCCGGCAAGACCGAATTGGCCGAAGCGATCCTGCACCGCGCTACGATCTTTGTAGAGTACCCAGAGCAGACGCGGATCGAGGGAGAAATTCAGCAATTGGCTGACGATCATCCAGTGACAGAGTTGTGGGAAGTGATGACGGGTCAAGCTGATGGGCGCACATCGCAAGAGCAAATCACCCTCTTTGATAGCGTTGGTTTTGCGATCGAAGATTTCAGTGCGCTCCGCTATGTCCGCGATCAGATCAAGGAGACAGAGCTGTTCCACCCACTTGATCTACTGGCCGACCCTGATGATCCACGCGACCTGTTTGGTATGCTGCAACGCGCAAGCTAACTCAGGCCTCGAGCTCTGCATCCCAATACAGAAAATCCATCCAACTTTCGTGTAGATGGTTGGGTGGGAATTTACGGCCCATATTGCGCAAGGCCCCCGCCTCTGGCTGGCGCGGAGGTTTGCGCAAATTCATCCCAGATTGGTGCAGTGCCTTGGCCCCTTTGCGCAGATTGCATGGGCTACAGGCCGCCACCACGTTTTGCCAACTGGTCACACCACCAGAGGCACGCGGCACAACATGATCAAACGTCAGATCACCGTTTTTGCCGCAGTATTGGCATCTGAATTCATCCCTTAGGAATAAATTAAAGCGCGTGAAGGCCACGCGCTTTTGAGGTTTGACATAATCTTTTAGGACCACAACAGACGGGATCCGGATCACCGTACTAGGGGAATGGACCACCTCATCGTATTGCGCAACTATATCCACCCGGTCCAACCACGCGGCTTTCACCGCATCCTGCCAAGACCACAAAGACAGTGGGTAATAACTGAGTGGGCGGTAATCCGCATTCAGCACCAGCGCAGGATAATGCTTCAAGGCACCAGATGCGCGCGTGAAGTCTGTTCTAAAATCGTCACTTACATTGATGCCTAAGTCATTGGCCATGTTTCGTGCCATCCTCGTCCATACCATGTTAAGCAGCCATCAAAGGGACGAACCCCCGATCCTGCATATTTAACTATATATCGTGGTCGACAGCTTGCAAGCACAAGCTGCACCACAAGATGTCGCACATGGTTTGGATCAAAGATGTAACGAAGGCATGACGATTAAAGCCCCAATTTGTCTCGCATAAAGGCCAATGCAACGGACAGACCATCAGGCGCAATGCCGTGACCAGTGCCTTTCATTACGTGCGCAAATACGTCTTTCCACCCCGCATCCTGCAAAGCTTGTGCAGCCAATTGTAGCGATTGCGGGGGGACAACGTCGTCTTGGTCGCCGTGTACCAACAGGATTGGCGGACGTCCAACAACCTCGTCAGCCAAGGCATCTGGGCGCAACAAACGGCCAGAGATGGCAACAACGCCTGCAACTTCGTCTTCGCGGCGCGGTGCCACGTGAAGGCTCATCATCGCCCCTTGGGAGAAGCCAAAAAGCACAACCTGTTCAGGCAATACATCTTCGTCCACCATCAACGCGTCAAGGAACGCATTAAAATCAACGACAGCGGAATCCATGCCCCGCTCAGATTCTTCCTCGGATGATCCGTCAATGTACGGGATCGGAAACCATTGGTAGCCATTTGGCATACCTGGGATCATTTCGGGCGCATCTGGTGCAACAAACAACGTGTCTGGCAGGTGTTCGCCCAAGGGATCAGCAAGCCCCAAAAGGTCTGCGCCATTGGCCCCGTAGCCGTGCACAAACACAACGATTGAGCGCACTTCGCCCGAGATCGCTTCGCGTCGCTCTGCATTTAAAACTCGTGTCATCAGATACCTTCCCTGCCCTTTGCAATGTGGTAGTACGCAAAGAGCAGCCGAGCTGCAACAGAGCGATAGGGCGTCCATGCCAGCGACATTTGTCGTAGCTCTTTTTCTTTTGGTCGATCAGCCAATGCATAGAGGTCTTGTGCGGCTACTTGCAGCGCCAAATCACCGGGCGCGAAGACATCCACGCGGCCCAGCGAGAACATCGCGTAGATTTCTGCGGTCCATATTCCGATGCCTTTTACGGCAGTAAGGGTTGTCATTACGTCGACATCATCGGCAATCCGCAGTGCGTGATAATCGATCTGTGCTTCTGCCAGCGCTTGTGAATACGCTATCTTTTGACGGCTCAATCCTGCGCCGCGCAATCCGTCTTCACCTGCAGCCAAAACCGCCGTTTCGTTGGTCAAACCTGCGTCCTGCATCCGTTTCCAAATCGCGGCTGCTGAGGCAACAGAGACTTGTTGCGAGATAATCGCACTCAGCAATTGGGCAAACCCGTCTGGCCGACGGCGCAACGGCAATGGCCCCGTTTGGGATAAAGCATAAGCCAGTCGAGGGTCACTTTCGGCCAACCACGCGGCCCCTTCGGCAACATCGGCATCTGTTTCAATAATCCGCAAATTGTATCGCCTTACTTACTAGATTATCGATGGATGCCATTTGTGAGGGTGCCAATTCCATCTGTGGCCTCTCAATCATAATGACTTTGACGCCCAAAGCACACGCGGCATCAACTTTGGACCTGCCCTGATTACTTCCAGAATTCCGCAGCACAAGATAATCCACATTAAGCGATTGAAATACAAACATTTCTGCAGCAACTGAAAAAGGCCCCTCTCCAAAGATATATTCGCCATTCGTCAAAGGAAAAGAACGATCATGTTGGGCAAGTTGACGACACATGACATGCACATCGGGACGGTTCTCAAAGGCAAACACACTGCCCCGCCCTGTGGCAAGGAACACACGCGCACCGCTTGGAATTGCCGTAACGGCGTCTTCCATCGAGGCGGTATTGATCCATGTTTCTTCTGGTAAGGGGTGCCAAGGATCGCGCATCACCCGAAGGTACCGCAAACCTAAACCCAACACGAGCTTACCAAGGCGAAATTCAAACGGATGTGCCGCATCAATCACCATGTCAAAGCGTTGATCGGTGACGTAGCGCACAAACTCTTCATTGGTCTCGAACCGGCTATCATAAATTTTTGCAGGTGGTTCAGCACGTGCCACAGCCCGCCCTTCGGTCACGCAAATCACTTCAAATCCTGCAATTGCAGACAGATCGCGCGCCAAGCCGACGCTTTCCCCCATCCCTGCAATCAATAACAACTTCATGATTTGCCCAACATTTGCCCTGCGACCTCTTGTCCATGTTCAGGCTAACGGCTATCGCGAACGCATGACAGCAACAAATACAGACCCCGCATCACACAGACGCGCCCGACGCAATGTTACCGTTTTGGTTATTGCACAGGCGTTTTTAGGCGCACAGATGCCACTCATCTTCACGATTGGTGGATTAGCTGGGCAATCTCTGGCCTCGAACATCTGCTTCGCAACTCTGCCAATTTCGATGATCGTTTTGGGGTCGATGCTGTCTGCCACCCCCTTATCCGCGATAATGCAGCGCTATGGCCGCCGCGTCGGTTTTTGGATGGGTACTTTGGGTGGTGCACTTGGGGCTGCGATTTGTGCATATGCGTTGTACATCAGCAGCTTTCCATTCTTTTTGTTCGGTAGCTTTTTCACCGGCGTCTACATGTCTGCACAAGGGTTTTACCGTTTTGCAGCCGCTGATTCCGCATCAGATGCGTTCCGGCCAAAGGCAATTTCCTACGTTATGGCAGGCGGCCTCGCCTCTGCCATCATTGGTCCACAACTGTTCAAAGTCACCACGGATGCAATGGTCGTTCCATTCTTAGGGGCCTATTTGGCGGTTATCGCGATCAATGTTATCGGCTCTGCCCTGTTCCTATTCGTTGATATGCCAAAACCCGAAGCCCCCACCGCAGACACCCCAAAAGGGCGCACCCGCTGGCAGCTGATAACAACACCGCGCATTGCTGTCGCCGTGATCTGCGCAATGGTGTCTTATGCCTTGATGAACCTTGTTATGACTTCTACCCCATTGGCTGTGGTCGGTTGTGGTTTCACCAAAGGGACTGCCGCAGATGTGGTCACAGCCCACGTTTTGGCAATGTTTATACCGTCCTTCTTTACTGGTCACCTGATCGCGCGATTTGGCGTTGAAAAGATCATGGGCATTGGCATCGCAATTTTAGGCTGCGCAGGTATCGTGGCCCTCAGCGGCGTTGCCCTGCCCAACTTCTTTGTGGCTTTGATCCTCTTGGGCATTGGCTGGAACTTTGGCTTTATCGGGGCCACATCTATGTTGGCTGGCGCACATACTGTTCACGAGCGTGGCCGAATGCAGGGCCTGAATGACTTACTGGTGTTTGGCGGTGTGTTCGTTGCATCGCTTGCCTCTGGCGGTTTGATGAACTGTTCAGGTGGAAGCCCTGTTCAAGGATGGGCTGCCGTGAACTATGCTATGGCACCGTTCTTGTTGCTGGCCGCTATCTCATTGATCTGGTTGGTAACGCGGCCTGCGGAAAAGACCGCCTAAATCACCATCGACCTGTTAGGGCAGCCCAAGCAAGGTTGCCCATAACAGGCTGAATTTCCCCATCCGCGACAACATGTGGATTGGCAATGACCTGTTTCAAAACTTTGCCAGTTCCAAGTGCTGGCCACAACGCTGGCTGCGCTGCTTTCGACACAGCACTGCGGGATTTTCGGGCTAAAGTCAGTCGATCAAGGGCCGTTTGCGCCAAATCCTGAATGGCATCTGCCTGACCATCAACCATCGGAATACGCTTTGCTTCTTCCAACCGAGGCACAGCTTGGAGCCATGCAGCAACACCAGAAGCATAGGCCACATCACGCACAATGGCCTCATCACACGGTCCTAGACGCTGGGCCGCTGTAGTCATTAGGTGGCCAGATGTTTGATCAATGTATCGGTTAAAGTGATCACTGTCCTCAAACGCATCTTTGTATATATCCCAACGCCTTATAGCGACCAACTCATCCAACCGTTTGGCATCATCCGGGGGCAGTATTTCGGACAATGGCGTCACCACCTCGTGACGACGCGGCTTTTTCCCAAGGCTGATTTCTTCCAACACATCACGCCACCATTGCAAACGCATCTCTGCAATCATCGGCTCTTGGGTCACCCAAGGCGCGCGCGCCACTTCGACGTTAAAGGCATAAAGCGCAAACAAGGTCGGACGCGCAGAAACAGGTGCTGCCATAACAGTGCGGAACCGATCAGGATCACCACGTTCAACGAGCCCGGCGCAGGCTGTAATATCATCGTTAAAGTCCACTAAGGTCCTCTTTAATCGCGGCAAGCGTTTCAGGGGCATAGACAACGCCCAGATGGTTCGTGTCCTTTATCAACAGATACCGCCCCTTTCCAGTGGCCTCGGACATCAATGGTTCGTATTCAGGTGCGACAAAAGATTCATCTTCAACCCCCACAATCAACGTGAATTTAGGCAGCGCCGCAATATCTTTCATATAATTGCTACGTGGCGCAAACGATGTGTTTAATCGGTAGGAATAAGTCGTGGTTGCCGTCGCACCATAT
>JBLHPE010000046.1:0-17357 GCA_047624005.1 Ascidiaceihabitans sp. | reverse complement strand
GTATATCAACGGATTTTATAACCCGCGCCGCCGTCATTCATCGCTGGGCGGCAAAAGCCCCTTGGCCTTTGAACGAAAGGCTGCATAAATGAGTTGGGAGACCGGAACGTAAGCGGGACAAGACCAATACATCACACGGCGCTCTTCTGCGTTCTCAAACGGTTATCTGCACCCAAGAATACGGCTCAATACAAGCGATTCAGCCGGGCCGACTACTAGATTTTGCACCGCTTTTGCTCAGCTTACTTTTGTTCTTTTTGATAAAGGCAGAAAGCGCTGTGCGATCCCCAAGGGTCGCTTCAGGCAGATCTAGTTTCGCTTCACTGGCGATCTTAAGAGCAAAGGCAATCTGGGCATCACTTGGGCTATTTCCCTCAGGTCGCGGACCCAAAAACTTAGAGCAAATGTTCCGATCAGTTGCAGCACCCTTTGGCAATTGCATCCCCATCCGCTTTGCTTTTGATCGAGCGGCCTGAACCATCTTTGGACTGGGTTTGGCGGTGAAATCGATATCGAGCTTAGTGCCAGATTGACCACGTTGTTCCATCTTTGCGGCCAATGCTGCCGCGCGGGCCACAATCGTATCAATCACCGTTCGCGGATTCTGTTCTCCCTTTAGAATGCCATCAAGTGCCAATTCCATTTCAGCCGTCGCCGCCGGGTCGAGGATTTCAGGCGCTTCTTTTAGGAGAACGTCATAAATTGCGAGCGCAAGGGTGCTTGGTACTAGATGCTTATTAACTACCTCGAAGAGGTTCTGGGTTTTCAAACCCTCCAGGATTGAGGCGCGTGTCGCCGGAGTGCCGATCCCAGCAGCACCCTTCAGGCGCTCCGCTGTTTTTGGATCATGGGCATACTTCCAGGCTTCCTGCATCGCCTTGATCAAGGTGCCTTCATTAAAGCGTGCTGGAGGTTTGGTTGTCTTTTTATCTGCCCCGGCTTTTAGGGCATCGACAATCTGACGATCTTTCCAGGGTGGCAGAATGGCCGCTGCTTCTGCATTGCTCTTCTTACTTGCATCAGGATCAGCTCCCAAAGCCTCGCGCCAGCCTGGTTGCTGCTCGACAATGCCACTCGCGGCAAACTTACGGTCACTCGCCATCAGGGACATTTCTGTACGATCATAAAGACGATCTGGGCCAATTGCTGCGGTGTAGCTCAGCGCAATCAATTCAAAAAGACGCCGCTCATCGCTAGACAACGCGCTGAGGACACGGGCCCATTTATCACGGGTTTTGGAATTAGGTATGATTGCGTGATGCGAGGCACCAGCGAGCCCTTCGTCAGAGAAGCAGCCCCGTTTCCCCATACGATATGTTGGTGTTTCATACGCCACTTTCACAAAAGGCAGATCACGCAAACCATCGAGCATCGCTTGGGCATTGTTCTTTTCGATTTCCGGCAAATATTTTGTCTCTGCCCTTGGGTAAGTCGTAATCTTGTGGGTTTCATATAGGCTCTGGGCCACATCAAGCGTCTTTTGCGCGGACCAACCCCAGCGCGCCGCGCGTTGTTGCAGCAGTGGTAAGTCCATAAGACGTGGTGGCGGTTGCTTCTTTTTTTCAAATGTAACCTTCAATGAACCATGCCAAGGATCAAAGGATGCGGTGATCTGTTGCGCCAAATCATTTTCGAAAACCCGTGCCTCGTGTGCGGGGAAATGCTTCAGGCGTAAGACATCTTTGCCATCGCCGACATCTACCCAAAGATCAAAGTAGGGTTTTGCTTCGAAAACTTGGATTTCACGCTCTCGCGCACAGACAATTCCCATGGTCGGGGTTTTGACTCTACCTATACCGATAGCGCCCTTCATCCCATACGGCTTCAAGGCCATCGTGACCGCGCGTGTGGCCGTCAGATTAGCAATCTGGTCACTTTGGGCGCGCGCCACCGCAGCAGAGTAAAGCGGTCGAAATTGCTCGTTAGGTTTCAAGGCATCGAAAGCCTGCCGTAGCGAGACGGGATCTTCTGCAGAAAACATCGCTCGCAAAACCTCCCCCTTGTACTTGAAATACCGCAGGATATTTTCACCGATGGCCTGGCCCTCTCGGTCACAATCGGTCGCAATAATGACGCGATCAGCATCTTTTAGGGCCGCTTTGATTTCTGCAATCAGCTTGTCTTTGCCATGGCTCTTATCTGGACGCAGAGGGTAAAATCCAGATTCAGGGCGTAAAACCTCGTAAGACCATTTCTTCCATGAAACGTTGACTTCGGCGGGTTCAGCCAGTCTGAAAATATGTCCGCGTGCTGACAGTATCCTGCCAAAGCGGTTTCCCAATGCATCGCGAAGATTGCGCGCCTGTGAAGGTTTTTCTGCAATAACAAGAGAGTCGCTCATGTTTTAGCATTGCCCTGAAGGGTTTCGAAAACCAGAAAATATTTGGAAATCTTTGCCTTCCACTTCTCGGGCATGTACCGCATCGTCCTCGTTCTCCTGTTCGCTTGATGGGAATACTTCTTCGCAATATTGGGAATTGCAAATAGGCACTGGCAGCAGCTCAGCCCAGACATCACAACTTTAGGGCCGATTGAAGCAGCCGTCATTCCAACATCTCCATTTTTCAAATTGTGGGGCGACGCGACAGACGAAACGCAAGTCCGTTACATGCTCTATTTGGCAAGTTACCCTACAGAAGAACAAAAAGCGAACACAAAGATCTTCAATCTCCGCAGGATCGTTTGCGAGAGAGAGTGTGAAATCCTTAAGCGAAGATGCACTAGAAAGCCGGCAATCAGCGTAACATGATGAGATGTTAGTCAATCCACCGTTGTCCGTCGTCAAGGTTTTTGGAACCAATGGCAGCTTAAGCTAAGAGAGAGTTCGGCTCATCTGGTTGGTTTGATTATGCGGCGTGCTGTCTGTGATGCAAGCGTCGCGCTTTGAGTGTCTTTCGTTTGATCCTTTCACGTTGTTGTAGAATGGCTTTGTCGCGGCCGAAGTAGACGTCGGCGGGTGTCACGTTGTTTAGGCTCTCGTGGAAGCGTTGATGGTTGTAGTGGGTCGTGGCTCTTGATCGGGTTTGAAAAGACAGTGATGACGATCCGCAGAGGCAACCCTCTTTTCGGAACAGTCAGGTCCTTTGATCTGCACCGCACGCGTTTCCAATCTAGGGTTGGGTCAGGCGACGCAGAAGTTACCGAGGAAGGCTATTCCTTGACAGATGCATACCAAAGACTTCAAACTTCGAATGAAATGAACGGCCCTTATCGTCGTCTACTCAAAAGTATAGGCAATCTAAGCAAATTGCTCAAGCTGTAGCCCTTTGCGGGTCTGCCCCCAATCCTCGTTCACCGGTATCTATCATTCATCCCTTTCAGTGTGAGGCTTGAGGAAATGAAGATAAGTAAACGAATGGTACATTGTGCCACAATCACGGTCCTTGGTGCTGCAATTCTTGCACCTCAAATCAGCAATGCTGGCCCAAAAAAGACCAAACCTTTACTGGCATCAATGGTTTTTGATGCTGAAAAGCGTAAGAAAACAAAGCAATCAATCGGGCAACGTTTGTCCTATTCGCTTTATACCAGCTTGCGTTTTCAAGACGAGCGCAACAGACGTCGCGACGACGATGTTGATGATCGCAATGCAGAAAGCGCCTTGTATTTAGGTTTTGTAGGTCGCGCGGATCTTGGCCGCGGCATGATCGCTTTTGGGCACGGCGAACTGGATGCACGCTCAAAAAACACCCATATCCGTTCATATGAAATGACTTCGCGCTGGACCACCAAGGAGGCTTTTGTTTCTTTAAAAGTGTCTCCAAACGCACGTGTAACATTTGGCAGGTTGCGTTTCTCTGACCTTAATAAATGGAGTGCTGACGCTGCTGTTGATGGCATTCACTACGGTCATAAGACCACAGATCGTGTGATAGAATTTGCTGTAATCAAAGCCATCGATGACGACGCTTCATCTTACCTGATGGCGCATCATGGCCGCGTAAAGAACAAAATTAGCTACGGCGCATTGGCTTTGATTGAGAACCGTGATGAGGACACACGGTTCCATCTGACAGGATACGCCAACGCAGCTGTCTCTCAGCGTTTTTCATATGAATTGAACGTTGGTGTGGTTGCCGGCGATGTCGCAAACGGTAAAAGAATTGGCTTTGGCGCAGATTTACGCACCCTTCATAAATTCGGAAGAAGCCAGATGAACCCACAAGTTATGTTCGGTTTTGCCGCAGCCACCGAAGGCTATCGTCAGTCCGGCATTCAAAGCAATAAAACATACAACAAAGGTCAAACGCAGGTCCACCGCTACGGCTATGCGTTTCAACCCGACCTTACCAACTTGGCCGTTGGATCAGTTGCAATAGGCATCCGACCATCCCGTAAAATTTCGCTGGATCTGGGACTGCATGTTTACGGGCAACTTAAAAAATCCACCGTCGGTCCAAATGCACGTCTCCAAGGTGCGACAACTGGTAACTCAGCCTTTTTGGGCACAGAAATTAGTCTTGTTGGTGCATGGCGCCCCAACAAAAAATCCAAAGTCGAATTTGGCGTCGGGCATTTCAACCCCGGACCTGCGTTCGTCGATCAATCTTCTGCAACACGCGTCTACATGCGCATGACAGTTTCGTTCTAAGGACATTTACCATGAAAAACATTAACTTATTAGCCAAACTTCTTGCAACTTACTTACTGACGACCAATCCAGTGTTTGCCGATGATGACAGCCTATACGCCGAAGCATTGCCGAACGATGTAAGTTTTGTACGTTTCGTAGGCTTTGACTATAAAAACAGTGCAATATTTGCTGGGTACAAATTTGACTTAACTGCAGACATTACTGACAAATACATCCCGGTTTCCGCTGCTCAACTCAGTGACGTTGATGCCGGAACTTATACCTCGATCTTGCGCACGGCAGATGGGACGTTTCAAACAATCGATGAAGCGAAACGGACACGTCAATCAAAAGTTTCGTTGTTTCTAGTGAATGGCACGAAAGCAGCGCTTGAATTGCGTTTGGCTGACGGTTCAGTCGGTGTGATCGAAGATGTCGACCCAGCCACATCCGGTCTGCGCGAAGTCAATCCAGTTGCGATCAATTTGGGCGTTTTTAAAAAGGGCCAAAGCACCCCGCTTGCGACGTTTGATGTTGTGCTACAGCGCGGACAAAACATCAGCTTCATCGCGGATGTAAATGGTGTTCGCCTCGTCGAGAACGAATTCGCACCGTTGGCCAAGTAGCCAACGTCACCAAAGGACTGCGTCATGATTTTTTCTAGCTCCATCTTCGTTTTCGGCTTTTTACCTCTGTTTTTGACGCTGTATTATTCTGTGCCGAAATCGGCCCGATCCGTAATGATCTTAATCGGCAGCTATGCATTTTACGGCTGGTGGCGTCTTGATTATTTAGCCGTCGTTTTCGGCATGTCCGTGATCAGTTATCTTGCCGCTCATGTTGCCTACAAAACGACAAGCGAACAGATCAGAACTTGGGCCGTCAGGTTAGGTGTCACATTTGACCTAATGGTTTTAGGCTACTTCAAATACACGATGTTTGCGATGTCCGGCCTTAGTGATCTGTCGATTGCGATGGGAGGGGCAGACATAACTGTACCTGCAATCATCCTGCCGATTGGTATCAGTTTTCATACCTTTCAATCGATCAGCTACATCATAGATGTTGCACGCAAAGACGCCCCGCCTGCCCGCAACTTGGTTGATTTTCTTGCCTTTGGATCATTGTTCCCGCAACTGATCGCAGGCCCTGTCCTACGTTATAAAGACTTAGCGGGTCAGTTTGAACATCGTACCCACACACCCGCTAAATTTGTCCAAGGCATTGGCCGATTTGCCCAAGGCTTGGCCATGAAATTGTTGGTCGCAGACAACGTTGCCCCATTGGCAGATCGTGTTTTTGCGACCACCAACCCAAGAGGGACTGAGGCATGGTTGGGCGCCCTCGCCTATTCAGTTCAGCTACTTTTCGACTTTGCCGGTTATTCAGCAATGGCGATCGGATTGGGTTTGATGATTGGTTTCCAGTTTATCGAGAACTTTGATGCCCCTTATTCAAGCCGCTCCATAACCGAGTTTTGGCGTCGCTGGCACATTAGCCTGTCGCTGTGGCTACGCGATTATCTGTACCTACCTTTAGGTGGCAACCGACGTGGAGCAGCACGTACTTACGTCAATCTGTCACTGACGATGGTGTTGGGTGGGCTGTGGCACGGGGCCAATTGGACCTTCATACTTTGGGGCGCATGGCATGGCCTCTGGCTCGCTATCGAGCGTGCATTGGGTGCCAAATCACAATCCAGCGTTTGGCCTGCTTTGATCGCATGGCCTATGACTATGATCTTGGTCATCATTGGTTGGGTAATGTTTCGTGCCAGCACTGTAGCAGAAGCACTGAACATCTATGCGGCAATGGCTGGTCTTAATGGTTGGTCCTTATCAAACACGATGGCTTGGCAAATCCAACCAACAGAAATCACAGCATTGATTTTTGGTGGTGTGATCTCGGTCTACGGACAGCGGTTTGCAGCCTTGGCCCAAAACACACCGGACACACTGCGTCTCGCCTCGAACCTCACGCTTATGAGTATGGCATGCATCGCGTTGCTCGCCCAATCCCATTCACCCTTTCTTTACTTCCAATTCTAAGGAGCCCCAAAATGTTAGTTCTAAGCGACAAAGCACAGCTGCTCGTTTCAATGGGGTTCGTATATACCTTGGCAGGTGTTGGCCTAGGCACCCATATGCAGGTCGAAATGCCAACCCGTTTTTCAAGCGCAATCGACGGATCACTGCAATCCATTTATGAAGCCGACTTTGACAAGAAGAATCCGCTGAACATCCATGCCGTCGCTGCAATGAGTGCAATAAAGTATGCGGTTTTTGGACAAGCGAAATCTGGCGCGCTCGTCGGCGAAGATGGCTGGCTGTTTACTTCAGAAGAGTTTGAAGTCGAACCAAATTTTCACCACAACCTCGCTGACGCAGCGGATGAAATCGCCCAGATTCAGGCGCTGTTGGAAGAGAATGACATCACACTAATCCCAGTATTGGTTCCCGACAAAGCAGATGTTTATGCAGAACATCTGTCATTCGTGCGGCCTGTTGAGGTTGAAACACGTCGCCAATATCTGCTCTCTCTTTTGGTCTTACGAGGCGTCACAGCAATTGATGCAACAGACACACTACGCTCCTTAAAGAATGCAGGTCATGGGTTCTTAAAAGACGACACACACTGGTCTCCTCACGGCAGCAAAGCCGTCGCAAAATTGGTCGCAGCCCACCATGCTGGTCTAGATGTTCCCTTAACATCCGTGTCCGTCACAACAGTCCAAGGGCCTTCAAAACAGTTTGACGGTGATCTTTTACAATTTGTTCCAACAGGTTCCTTCCGAAAAGCCATTGGTCCCGCCCAGCAATACATCGATAACTTTACAACCACGATTCAAACCGAAGGTGGTTTGTTTGATGACGCGTCTGTCGACGTGGCATTGGTCGGCACCAGTTTTAGTGCGAAATCTGACTGGAACTTTCTTGGGTTTCTCCAAGACGCATTAGGCGCTGACGTCCTAAATTTCGCAGCCGAAGGCCAAGGTCCATTCGCGCCGATGCGTGCATTTTTGGCCTCTGACACCTTTCGAAATGAAACCCCCAAACTCGTTATCTGGGAAATCCCAATCCGCTACACATCAAAGGAAATAGCCCGATGAAATCCCTTTTAACCAGCATGACCCTGGCAACTGCCGTAGCTTGCACAAGTGGTGTGTTTGCAAAACCGTATTGCGCTGAATTAAGCGAGAAAACGCAACTACCAAAGAAATACCAAAAGCGCGGCCCCTTCTATTCGGACGCAGCAAGCGGTTGGATCATCGGACATGATCAACTCAAGTTAAATTTCGAGGTTACGGACGAAGTAACCGCCCTGTGGCGCAGCATCAACGCAGAGTTCGAAAAACACGGCGCTAAACTGGTAGTTTTGGCCGCCCCACCCCGCCCATTGTTTGTCCCAGCCGATGCGCTCAACCAAATGAAACTGCCGGATGATTTCAGCCTGACTGATTTGCAGGATGGGTTTAGCGCGTACATTACTTCACTTAATTCCGCCGGTATTATCTCACCTGATCTGTCCAAGCTTGCCCATGGTCAAATCGCGAGTTCCTACTATTTCGCACGCGACACGCATTGGTCGCCTATGGGTGCGGCTATTTCGGTCGCTCATTTGAAAGCGGCAATCGACCAAACACCTGTCAAAGATACAATATCAACGATTAATGCCTCTCAAACTTATGAGGAAAAAGGATCCCTAGCTGGTGTGGTCAAGGCTACCTGCGGAACACGTCCCAAAATCGAAACCGTTCCTTCTCCACAATATGCCCAGAAAGGGTCAGTGGCATCATTGTTCGCGGATACGGAAAGCGAAGACGCAATCGCATTGGTTGGCACCAGTTTCTCTGACCGCTACCAACGTGACGCCTATCAAGTCGCCGATGCGCTATCCTTTGTAATGGATGCAACCGTCGAAAACTATTCAGTTACAGGCGGTGGATTGGCAGGCGCAATGGAAACGTTTATTCGCAACGGTGCAATGAAAGATGGTCGTTTTAAAACAGTCGTTTGGGAGGCCCCCTATTCGACCCCATTGACCCGTGTTGCAGGGTTGCGTCAAATATTAGGGGCTTTGTTGACCTATAATGCGACACCGCAAAGTGATGGATTGAGAACAGCGGTTGGCGACAAATGGACGACATTGGAACACAGCTTTTCTACTGCGGGTTTGGCCGCATTGGAAATCGAAACCGCCAAAACAACATCAGGCCAACTCGTGATTGAACTGTTCGATACCAAAGGAGCTTCAACACGCATGAAGTTAGAAAAAACAGATCGTGTTGCGGCCCAATTACGCAACAATCGTTGGGCATTGGCGTTGAACGGTTTACCAAACAACAAAATTGTAAAACTCAAACTACGTTTGAAAGGTGCAACCACCCAAGAGTCTGCAAACATTAGATTTTTCAAGTAACCCAAAGACTTCATATCTGGAGGCAACATCAGAGGGCTATACTAAAGTATAGTCAGCTACCCCCATGCTCGATTGGTATTAAGACACGAACCAGATAGATCATCCTCAAGATTGATCCAAACTGGAGTTACCATGTCCCTTGCCACATCCCTTGTCGGCGCTGCTGCAACTACCGCACTAACAGTTTTTTCAGCGCATGCAGAAACATTGCCTGCGCCAACAGGTCCTGTGTTGCTGACCATTTCAGGTGCGTTAAACAACGAAACAGCCGACGGTGTGGTCACTCTGGATCTGGATATCCTCAAGTCGCTCGACACCCAAGTGTTTCGTACTTCCACAATTTGGCTTGAGGGCGAAATTGAATTTACCGGGGTAAATTTACGGGATGTATTGGACTACGCAGGTGCGACAGGTGAAACTTTTAGCGCAATTGCTCTAAATGATTATAGCGTTGAAATTCCAAACGATAGCATCGAAGCAGGTGCGCCAATTGTTGCTTATTTGATGGACGGCGCGAAAATGTCTCCACGTGGCAAGGGTCCACTCTGGATTGTTTACCCATACGATCAAAATGCAAGCTATCGTACGGAAGTGACATCCACACGTTCGATCTGGCAGTTGGACCAGATCAAGGCACATCAATAGGGTATCTAAAATGCCCACCGCAATTACAAAGGGCGCTTCATTGTTTCAAAAGGGAGTAAGGGTACGTCGCTTGTTGCCTTTGGTAACAATCATCATCGGTATTGCTCTGCTGGTTGGCTTGTCTTTGAACATTGCCAAGCGAATGAACCAACTTCGCGCAGCGCCTGCTGACAATCTAACCTGGACCCTTTCGCAGGTTGAAGTTGATGTGCTGCTCTTACTGGATGAAACGCTACTGACCCGCCAAAGCCAGACGACAGATGTAACAACTATTCGTCGGCGCTTTGACAACCTTTACAGCCGTACAAGTACCCTGCGTGATGCCCCTGTATTTGCTAGAATGCGCTTAGATGAAGCATTTGACAGCCAGCTGAGCACACTTGAACGCTGCTTGAACAAACTTGCTCAAATTATTGATGGTTCTGATCAAGAACTTTCAAATAATTTGGAACAACTAGTCAACGAACTGACCCGTGTACGTGAAGAAGCCCACCAAATTGCATTGACGGGCATCGGGTTAAGGTCACAATATGCAGATGCAGAACGCGCCTCATTTGGCGGATTGCTCCTAGGCACTGCAATTGTCAGTTTAGCCTTAATCTTGTTCTTGGGATTTCTTCTGATTACCATTTTACGCCAATACCGGCTACACCAAGAAGCATCAGATGCCGTTGGCCATGCGAACGCACGGATCAAATCTAGTTTTGATGTGTCATTGGATGCAATCATTGTTGCCAACGACAAAGGCCTTATTCTGGAATTCAACGAAGCCGCGGAAACGGTGTTTGGCTTTTCAGCCAGTGAAGCTGTTGGTGCTGACATGTCCCAACTGATTATCCCACATCATTTGCGCGCGGCGCATTTGGCAGGGATGAAACGATTCATTGAAACCGGAGAACCTCATTTGGTGGGTCAGGGCCGCAACCAGATTACCGCGTTACGTAAATCAGGTGAAGAGTTCCGGGTTGAGATTTCAATTGGCATGGCATCGGATCATCAAGGCATGATCTTCATTTCATATTTGCGTGACATAACGAAACGTTTTGCTGACGAAAAAGAGTTAAAAACCGCACGTGACGAAGCTTTGGCCGCGGAAACGGCAAAGTCTAACTTCCTTGCCGTAATGAGCCATGAAATGCGTACACCGTTGAACGGAATTTTTGGCACGCTTGAGCTGCTTGGAAATTCAAAAGTTACCAAGATACAGCGCAGCTATCTTGATATAGCAAAACGATCCGGTGATATTCTTTTGCACCATGTAAACGATGTGTTGGACATCTCGCGCATGGATGCCGGAAAAATGGAGTTGGTCGAGGATAGTATTGATTTGGCCCAGTTCTTTGAGGACGTGGTTACCACAAACGAAACAACAGCAGACGCCCAAAACAATGCGCTTGAACTGCGTTTAGATGACCTTCCTCAGGTTTCGGTGGTGATCGACGAACGTCGCATGCGGCAGATCATATACAACTTGCTGAGTAATGCTTTGAAATTCACCAACAACGGCACAGTCACTATCCATGTTAGCACAGAAACTCAGACAGATGGACAACCTGTTCTGAGCTTGGTGATTACAGACAATGGGATTGGAATACGGCCCGAAGATCAGAAACTTGTTTTCGATCGCTTTTATACTCAAGAACAATCGTATGATCGTTTTGCTTCGGGCGCCGGCCTTGGCCTAGCAATTTGCAAAAACTTAGTTGAGATGATGGGTGGTACCATTGCCTTGATAAGCACCGTTGGGCTTGGCACCACTTTCACCGTAGCGCTGCCATTCCAGATATCGGCTGAGAAACACCCGACCGTTTCAGCCAAAACCAAACTGTCCGATATAAGTTCACTCCAAGGCCAAGAGATCTTGCTGGTCGAGGACAATGAAATCAACCGTCTGATCGTTCATGAAATGCTCAAGTCCAATGGGATTATTGTTCACGAGGCCCACAACGGCCAAGAGGCGGTGGAATTGGCCCAAAGCCAGAAATACGCAGCCATTTTGATGGATGTTAGCATGCCCGTTATGAATGGAATGGATGCAACTCGGATTATTCGCAGCGGATCCGGACCCAATCAGAAGACACGAATCTTGGGGCTAACCGCCCACGCCTTAGCTGAAGAACAAGAAAGATTTATCGCTTCTGGAATGGATGATTGTCTAAATAAACCGGTGTCGCAAACAACGTTGTTAAATGCTCTGGTGACCGCCACAATCACTTCAGAGACAACAGCACAAAAAACAGCACGCGATTTGATTGATCCCGCAACATTTGAAGGACTTGAGCAAATACTTGCGCCAGAACGCCTCAAGAAACTGCTGACTGATTTTGATCTTGAGATATCCAACCTGCTTCAAAGCTTCGCCTTGATGCAAAATGCAGAAGATATGGATGCATTGGCCGCAAACACACATAAGTCCGTCGGCTCTGCCGGCATGATCGGTGCGCATTCTTTTCAACAAGAATTGCGTGCATTAGAACAGGCTGCCAAAGCTGGTGATACAAATGGTGCCAAAGCAAATGCAAGCGCAGTTCAGCTGGCCTGGCCGGCGACCCAAGCGGCAATTCGGACTTTAGCAGCCTAAACCTATCCTTTTGAATAGCGTTTGCTATCCATTTTTGCAGGCGAATGAGCCGCTGCGCCCAGGCTGAACAGCTTCTGGACTGTTACAAAACTCAGGTGAGAGTCGCCGGATTTCCGGTAAAATAACCTGGAGTATGCAATGCACATTCGTCATGAATGTCCAATGCCGGATCTGTCATTTTCGGTGGCAGCGCCGTTGCATTTACACAAGCCAAACGGATGCAGAATTATTGCAAACCGTTGGTCTTTGGTCGGAATCTGGCTAGACCCTAGCGATGACGACCTTGCTGGCGATGTAATGCTTTCTGTTCCATTTCAGGGTGTTGACGTCTCTTTCCCCGCCAAATTGAAAGCCACCGAAACGCCGGGCCACTATACATTCGACGAATTAACAGTGCGCCAACGTGAAACGCTTGGAATTTTCTACCAAGGCGTTTTATCAGGCCGCATGGTATCGACCAACGACATCATTACCAGCCTTGATACCCCAGTAGACCTAGTACCGATGGGTGAAACAGAACAAGAAGAAACCAAAGGGCGTGCCAAGGCCAAGCCACGCATACTGCGCATCATTTGGAACACACTATTCTACGCAGCTATGGCGGTAATCTTGGTGGTGTTTCTGGGCGGGAATATTTGGCAACGCCTCTCGCACGTCTCGTTGGACCATGGTCGGTTTGTCGCCCCTATCACAGAATATGACGCCCCTGAATCTGGTTACGTGACGCGGATCAACGTGGCCATTGGCGACCAAGTCAAAACTGGTGACATCTTAGCGCGCATTGAAGATCCCGACCGTGAAAGCGACGTCGAAGATGTCCGCGCCGAAGTGCTATTGGCAGAGCGGCGCTTACGTGTCGCCCAAGACCGTCTTGCCCAACATATTACGCAACGCGACAGACAGCATAAAGCCCTATTGGCAAACTTCAGCGCTCTTTGGACGCCTTGGCAGTTCCACGATCCACATATGACCACCTACCCGATAGTAATCGAAAACGCGCGCCTAGCCCTCTATCGGTTTGAACGTGCCCGCGGTCTCAATGCGCTTGCACATTTCGATATGCTGACAACTCTAAATGAGGTGGTCGGTGAGCGCGATCTAGACATGCGTCGCTGGAAACGTGAACTGCGTCACCGCAAGGCCGCCGCCGATGAATTGGTGGTGCGGGCAAAATACGCAGGCACTATATATGAAGTGCATATCCTAAAAGGCAGTTACGTTACACGTGACGATCTTGTTGTTGAAATTGAAGACAACACGCCTCGCGTAGCAGTTGGTTGGGTCGACGATTCAATGGCGACCACGGTGCATATCGGGATGAAAGCCGAAGTCGCATATGTATTTCGAGGCCAATCCAAACGCATCATTGGCGAAGTTACCGATATTCAGGCAGGCACTGACATCGCACAACCTGACAAATTTGGCATGGTTGTCACCATCAAAGCGGACGACGCTGGGATCAAAAAAACCCGCAAATCGTTCCGCCACAATGCACCAACGCGCATTCGACTAAAACGTGCGTTGTTCGCGAAGTGGTTTGGGGGCGACGATGCAGGCGCCTGATACCATTTACGCCTTTGAAAAACATCTTGGTGGCTGGCTGAAAACTTTGGCAGGCCCCTCACCTAAAGGATACACTAAGTGGCCTATCCATTTGATAGTACAGTTTGTAATCTTGTTCACTGTGTTGCTGGCAGCACTCGTTTTTTGGCCGAACAACTTCTTCAATCCAGACCTTATCCACATTACTTTCATCCTCGGCTCTTTAGGGCTGTGGCGCTTTGGCTGGTGGTTCACCCATGCGGTACGCGCCGAAATTTATGCGCGGTCTAAATTCCCAGCCATGCGCGCGCGGGCTGATGTGGTTTGGAAGTCGGGTTGGCGCCCGCGACATCTTCACATTCAAATGACCACATACTTTGAGGAACCCGCAATCACTCGTCGTGTAATTGGGTCCATCATTGGACAGATACGGCGCGAAGGCATACCTACCACACTTTGGATTGGCACGGGATCGTCATATGACGAGGAAATCATAACTGACTTTGTGCGAGTTCACGGCGCTGATGTGGATGCAAATCTGGTGTTCCTTCGCCAAAACCAACCCGGAAAACGTATGGCGATTGGGATGATATTGCGTGGCATGAACCGCGCTGGTGTTGGCCAAGATGACCTTGTCATTTTCATGGACGGAGACGCAGTTTATGGCATCGATGTTCTGGAGAAAACTTGTTCCATATTTGGAATTGATCCAGATCTTCAGGCGCTCACCACAAACGAAGAAGTCATCTGCTATGGACCGAAATGGATCCAAAGTTGGCTGTCGATGCGTTTTGCGCAACGTCGTCTTGCCATGCAAAGCCATGCGATGTCGGACAGAGTTCTGACCCTAACCGGTCGCATGAGCGTCTTTCGCGCCCGCTATATTATTGACGAAAAATTCATTCGCACAATTGAGGCCGACCATTTGGATCATTGGTTGTGGGGCCGTTTTCGTTTCTTGTCCGGGGACGACAAAAGCTCTTGGTATTACCTGCTCTCGAAGCGTGCCAAAATGACCTATGTGCCAGATGCTTGCGTCTATACAATTGAACAAATCGAGGGTTCGGGCACTGGCCGCATGGTGCAGAATTTCCGCCGCTGGTCTGGCAATATGCTGCGCAATGGATCGCGCGCCATCGCACTTGGGCCACGTGTTGCAAAGCCATTCATTTGGTGGTGCCTTGTGGATCAACGCATCGCGATGTGGACAATGTTGGTCAGTCCGACACTGGCAATTCTGAGCCTGTTCATTGAACCACTATACGTTTTGCACTGCCTGATTTGGATCGTCTTAAGCCGCACAATCCTGTGTCTGTTTCTGTTTAGATACGCGCGCAGCCCCGACATCACATGGCCGTTCATTTTGTATTTCAACCAGATCATCAATGCGAGTGTGAAGGTCTATATGATCTTCCATCTCAGCAAACAAAGTTGGGCAAACCGGGGAAACCAAACTGCAGGTGGCGGCACAGATTTGATCGACAAGATCAAGAACTCAACGGCCATGTTCCAATTGATAACAACAGTGATCGCCTTTTTTCTGGGATTGGCTGTCTATATCGACCTGCTGCAAATGCCACAGATCTTTTAGAGGTTAATGAATTGATCAATAACAATAATTCCAGCCAATTTTCCGCCTATACTTCTGGCTATAGAGGCAGTGCTATTGGACGAAAAACTGTTCTTGTGGGGCCACGATTAAGTTCGAAACACACTCTAAACTTAACTCATCGGCCAAGCGATAAGCGCTTGGCCACATGTGAGAGTGTTAGGAGAAACCCATGATCTATCCAGTTATTCTGTGCGGTGGCAGCGGTACCCGCCTTTGGCCCCTGTCGCGCAAAAGCTACCCCAAACAATTTTCGCAATTGATGGGCGAAACAAGTTTGTTTGAACAAACTGTGCGTCGTGTAAGTGGCACAGGGTTCGCGGCACCAATCGCAGTGACCAACACCGATTATCGTTTTATCGTAGCCGAACAGTTGCAAGCAGCTGGTGCACAAAAACCAACCATCATGATTGAACCACAAGCACGCAATACCGCCCCTGCGATCCTTGCTGCAGCCCTTAGCCTACAAGACCAACCCGACGCTGTGATGTTGGTTATGCCATCTGATCATGCTATTGAAGATGAGACCGCGTTTAAGGCCGCCATGCATGCTGGTGAAGAAGCCGCCGAAGCAGGGAAACTTGTCACCTTTGGTGTTAAACCAGATCGCCCCGAGACTGGGTATGGCTATCTTGAGATGTTCGATGTGATCGATGCCTCAATACCGTTTGCCCAGCCAATCAAAACGTTTGTAGAAAAGCCCAACCTCGAAACCGCCAAAGAATTCTTGGCATCTGGACGTTATCTGTGGAACGCGGGCATCTTCATGTTCCGTGTTTGCGATATTCTCGAAGCCTTTGAGGTCTTATGCCCGCGCCTCATGATGCCGTGTCGCCGCGCCGTTGAAGGCGCCCGCACAGATCTTGATTTCTTCCGCCTAGACGAAACACCGTACAAAACGGCTGAAGACATATCGATCGACTACGCGGTCATGGAAGCCTGTGAAACCTTGTCCGTCATCCCATTAGAATGTGGTTGGTCAGATTTGGGCAGCTGGGCGTCGGTCTGGCAATCTGGCAACGCAGATAAAGACGGCGTTGTTCAGAACGGAAACACCTCTGCGATTGAATGTAAAAACACCCTGCTACGATCAGAATCCGAGAGCGTTCAGCTGGTTGGCATCGGCCTCGAAAATATCTCGGCGATAGCAATGGGTGACGCGGTTTTAGTCGCAGACATGAGTAAGTCTGAGAACGTCAAAAAAGCTGTCGCTATGTTGAAGGCGGAAGAGATCAAGCAGGCCGAAAAATTTCCCAAAGATCACCGACCTTGGGGGTATTTCGAAACCGTCGCATTGGGGGATCGCTTTCAAGTGAAACAGATCGTAGTTCACCCAGGTGCGGCCCTGTCGTTGCAAAGCCATGTACATCGTTCTGAGCATTGGATCGTTGTAGCCGGATCAGCAAATGTGACCGTGGACGAGACTATAAAACTCGTTTCTGAAAACCAATCTGTCTACATTCCATTGGGCGCGATTCACAGATTAGAAAACCCGGGAAAAGTACCCTTGCACCTGATCGAAGTGCAAACTGGTGCATATCTCGGTGAAGACGACATCGTGCGTTACGAAGATATCTACGCACGTGACGAAGCCGCATAAAACAAAAACAATAAGCACTCTCACACCACCTCTAGCGACGCCTTCGGGCGTCGTTTTTTCGTGTCGAATCCCTAACTTCAAACCTCTGCATAGGGGCTCCTACTCCAAAGGATAGGACAGACATACGCTTGAAGGTCCCCGATAACCTTAGGCGAAATATATTTAACATTTTCAACAAGCTAAAAAGGTTTCAGTCACAAGTTAGGAAACAAAAATGTTCGATATGCATCCATCTTTCTCAGGTCAAACCGCCACTGCACCACTTCGTATTGTTGAAGAAAAACCCTCCATTAGCGTGGTTGGTCTTGGCTATGTTGGAGCCGTATCAACCGCTTGTTTGTCCAGCTTGGGACATCACGTCATTGGCGTAGACATTGACCCGGCCAAA
>JBLHPE010000045.1:0-17361 GCA_047624005.1 Ascidiaceihabitans sp. | reverse complement strand
ATAGTCAAGCAAAGCTGAGTGCCGTCGCCAGACAGCTCAACGAGCGACCTCGAATGACGCTGGGATACGAAACTCCCGCAGAGCGTTTCAATGCATGTGTTGCGTCGACCAGTTGAGACCGCCCCGCTATGCGGACTTTGCGTGAGTTCGCTGCACTTTGCACCAATGGCGGCTTTTACTAATTCTACATAATCATTAGGCCAAACTCAAAGCGCATGATAGCGCTTTAAGACAGGTTTCAATTTCGTAACCTCGTATTGAAAGAATTTATTATGTCATTCGTTACAATATCCCATTGGACCGCAACTGAAATTACAGACGAGATGATTGCAAAGGCGAACGAGAAATTCGTCCCACTGGTCATAGCTAATGGCGCAACTGGTGTGCAAATGGTCCGAACGGGTGACTTGAGTATGTGTGTGATAACTCAATATGCTGATGCAGCCGCTGCGCAAGCCGCACAGGCCAAGATTGCAGGCCTTCGAGAACAGGTTGCAAAAGAGTTTCCCATGACCCTGACCAGCGCACATGGCGGCGAAGTTGTTGGTGGTTTATAGTGGCAACTATTTGCCTGTTGTTTTCATTTAGCGGGCGATGAAAGCCAAACACCCCCGCATTTGCGCGGGGGCCTTACCGTTTGCAAGACAGAAAAAACTTGAAATGGGCGGTCTGCCTCCACGTTAATAAGGTTGGCTGTGGGGTAGTGGGTTGCGTTTAAGGGCTTGATTTAAAAAGCAGTCTTGTTCGGATAGCAAATTTTTTACCACGTTATACGGCCATCGTGTCGAGAGAAGAGATTTTTTTGCTCAAATCTAAAATTACAGACGCCGCGTATGTTCTTGCCGCGCTGGCTGTTTGCGCATCTGCAGCAGCGCTGGCGTTCATGTGCCTTTACTTTTATGGCGTCGTTGGAGGACCAATCATCGATAACATTGTTTACATATCGCTAGACTGGGTCGTGAGACTGTTTTTGTAGGCGCTCTCGGTTACCAACGACGCCGTTTGGTTCTCTGCGTTTATCAAGCCAAAATTTAAACGCGATCTTGTTTAAGCAAGAATGCTGCTGTTTCTAACAGGCTGTCAGAAACATCGCGAAACTGGATCCCGAGTTGCGCCTGCGCTTTGGCACCGCTAACCTCTGAACACTGACCCAGCGCCGGAACGATGCCACGGATCGCAGGATCAAATAGCGCCAGAATGCGCATCAGTAGATTTGGTGCCACGCGTGTTGCGATTTTCCGATCCGGGTATTGAGCCTTGAGGATCGCCGCAAGCTCAGAGAATTCCAAATACCCGCCGCAGCAGGCAAATCGTTCGCCCCCGCTTTCGGGATGTTCCAGCGCCGCAATGTGGGAGGCTGCTACGTCCCGCACATCCACGCAAGGAAAGCCCACATTCGGCACCATCGGGTCTTTACCGGATAATGCCCGCTCTACGATTGCCAAAGACGCTCCAAAGCGTTGCCCGATAGGTTGCCCAAGCACCAGACCAGGATTGATGGTCGTCAAGGCAATTTCTGGGGCATCTTTTGCGACGAAGTCCCAAGCGGCGCGTTCGGCCAGCGTTTTGGACTTTGGATATGCCGCCGACGTTTTTGTGTCTGCCCAATCCGTTTCGTCAAATGCCGCCCCTCCAGGTTTTTGAGGATAGCTGACAATGGCGACCGTTGACGACGTCAGTATCACGCGATCTACGCCTGCTTCCTGTGCAGCCTTTAGGGCGCGAAGCGTTCCATCCACTGCAGGCCGGATCAACGTCTCTTCGTCTTTTGGGACGTCCAGCGGAAAAGGCGACGCGGTATGCATCAAGGCATCAACACCTTTTAGCGCCGTGTCCCAACCCATGTCATGCCCAAGATCCAACACTACACACGATAGCTTTTTCGTAACTGTTTGCTCTGAAATCCCGGCCGCAATCAAATCACTCTGCAACGCGCCTTCACTGTCCAAAGAACGGACGGAACCGCGCACCGCATATCCCTTTTCGAGAAGTTGAAAGATAAGATGTTTGGCGACATAGCCGGTCGCACCAGTTACGAAAATCGTTTGGGACATAAAGAACCTCGGTAAAAAATTTCAAAATACTCTTTATCTGCCTATTGCGGACTTGATGTAATGTCGATGATGGGAATTGCAGCGCATGATGCTATAAAGATTGCGTAGATCAAGGCAACAGCCGACATTCGCACACACTGCAGCATCAGTCTTTATGGGCTCGAAGCGGACTTCGCCGCACGCGCGCCACCCTCCTAAAAACTACTATTTTTGGGGACTTCAAATCACCCTTTGTTAACTGTCTATTTTCTGAAGCAGCCACAAAGTTCCCCGTAAAAATCACCCTTGTCCGCCACTGCCCATGACTTGCCCTTTGCACCCCAAACACACCGATCCATCCACCTACCAAATACCGACGCTTTACCGGCGTAATACCGACGTTGCTTTGGCGATTGATTTCGGGGGCTTTTCGCGGTTCATTCCGCCTGCTATATCTGCACCTCAGATTAAAAGGTGCCCCATGTCCACATACCAATACCGCGTCGTTCCTGCCCCTACAAAAGGCCTAAAAGCCAAGGGGGTCAAAGGAACTGAGGCACGTTTTTCCAATACTATTGAAGACCTTATGAATGAGATGGGCGCGCAAGGTTGGGAATACCAACGTGCAGAAACCTTACCATCGGTTGAACGCTCCGGCCTTACCGGGTCCACAACCGAATGGCGTAACGTATTGGTGTTTCGCAAACCGCGTGACATCGCCAACGCAGAGATCAGCCCCCAGCCCTCGATAGCCCCGTTTGTGCCCGTTGATAATGCTGCAGATGATACGTCTGAAGCCGTCGAGAACGAAGCCCCCAACGCGACTGAAAACCCCCACCCAGCGGGGGGTGAAGGTGCCACACAAATGCTATCTGACAATGGCGTTGAAGAGACCAGCGAAGTGGCTGGAATGACCGACTCTCTCAAGGCACTGGCAAACCGTCGTTCTACTGACAATTCAGAGCGTTAAGCCCAAATCTATACGTCTAAATCAAGTGATAGCGCGTGGATGCGCCCGATCAATTCAGGCCCTAATGCGGCATGCACTGCGCGGTGCCGCATGATGCGTGATTTGCCCTCAAAAGCTGCTGCACGGATACGCACATTAAAGTGGCTTTCGCCGCCTTCTTGAAACCCTGAATGACCCCGATGGCTTTCGCTGTCATCGACAACTTCTAGTGCATGTGGCGACAACTCATCTTGCAGACGCATTTCCATCTCTTTTGCAACCGACATTTTTTCGCTCATTTTGGTCTAAACCCCTTCACACTGCCTGTCAGTCTTCTAAAGTGTATCGCCAGAGTCGAAAAGGTCCAACCGATGCCAAAGCCAGATCCATTCGGATTCGATATGTCCGTATCCACCTCGAAAAAGAAGAATCCACGCGGTCGCCGTGGCATGTCCGGTGCGTCCGAGACGTCCACCCGCGTGTGCGATCATGATGGGTGCGAAGAGGCCGGAAAATACCGCGCGCCAAAAGCCCCAGATGTCTTGGATGATTTCTTCTGGTTCTGCCAGCAGCACGTCCGCGAATATAATTTAAAATGGAACTTCTTCGACGGAACAACTGAGGCTGAGATCAACGCCCAGCAGTCCGAAGATAAGGTCTGGGAACGCCCCACAAAGCCACTTGGTGATCCCGAAGCACGGGCTTGGGCACGTTTGGGCATTGAAGACCCGCATCAGGTTTTGGGTGCGAATTCGACACAGAACCCTGGTCGCAAAGGCGGAACTGTGGGTAAGAAATTGCCGCCGGTCGAACGCCGTGCTGTCGAGATTTTGGAAGTGCCAGACAACGCAACCAAGCCAGAAATTCGCAAAGTTTACAAAGCGTTGATCAAGGTTTTGCACCCAGATATGAACGGTGGCGACCGGTCCCAAGAAGAGCAACTTCAAGAGGTTGTTTGGGCTTGGGATCAGCTTAAAGGCAGCCGAAGCTTTAAAGACTAAACAATCTGCATACATTGGGCGGCTTAGACTTGCCGCCCAGTTCAATTCCGAACTTGATGCAGTACCTCATATGGGTTTGACGCTACGTATTAAACTGGCCTCAAATGATGCGTCATATTGGCCCTTCCCCTTGCCCTTCGCCGCTATATGTTGCACGACGAACCACGGTCCATATTTCGGGCCACGACATACAAAAACAAGGACGACGCGCATGACCGAAGATGCAATGGATATCAACGCAAAACCAACTCAGGATATCTCAGTTCGTGAGGTATTTGGCATTGACACGGATATGGTTGTTAAGGGTTTTCCTGAGCGTACAGAACGCGTTCCAGAATTTGATCCCACCTACAAGTTTGATCCCGACACGACTTTGGCGATCCTTGCAGGCTTCAACCACAACCGCCGCGTAATGATCCAAGGCTATCACGGCACAGGTAAATCGACACACATCGAACAGGTTGCGTCTCGTTTGAACTGGCCAACAGTGCGTGTGAACCTTGACAGCCACATCTCACGGATTGATTTGATCGGTAAAGATGCGATCAAGCTGAAAGACGGCAAACAGGTTACAGATTTCCAAGAAGGCATCTTGCCTTGGGCCTTGCGTACCCCAACTGCGATTGTTTTCGATGAATACGATGCAGGTCGCGCCGACGTTATGTTTGTGATCCAACGCGTTTTGGAAAAAGACGGCAAACTGACGCTTCTGGACCAAAACAAAGTGATCACGCCGCACCCATACTTCCGTATCTTCGCCACGGCGAACACCGTCGGTTTAGGTGACACAACTGGTCTCTATCACGGCACACAGCAGATCAACCAAGGTCAGATGGACCGTTGGTCATTGGTCAGCACGTTGAACTACCTGTCGATTGATGCAGAAACAGCGATCGTTTTGGGCAAAGCCCCACATTACAACACCGAAGCAGGTCGCAAGATCGTACGCCAGATGGTTGTTGTGGCTGACCTAACGCGTACAGCGTTTATGAACGGTGATCTGTCCACGGTCATGTCGCCACGGACCGTCATTGCATGGGCTGAAAACGCGCAAATCTTCAACGATGTTGGATATGCATTCCGCCTATCCTTCCTCAACAAATGCGATGAACTTGAGCGCCAGACGGTTGCTGAATTCTACCAGCGTTTGTTCGATGAAGAATTGCCAGAAAGCGCTGCAAGCGTCAGCTTGGGTTAACGCCCGATAGGGAGATAGCATGCACATCGGAATGATCGGTGGGATTGGTCCTGCATCAACCGTAGCCTATTATCAGCGCCTAAGCGCTGCGGTAAGGGATGCGGGTGGTGTATTGGACTTGACCATCGTCAACGCCGATGTGAATGAACTGATCCGTAACAATGAAGCTGGTGACAAAAACGCCCAAGCCAAAGCCTATGGCAAGCTGATCGACCGTCTAAAAGCAGCTGGTGCGCAGTGTGGGGTTATCACGTCACTTGGCGGGCATTTCTGCTTCGATGAAACTGTTGCTTTAGCATCTTTGCCAATGATCAGTGCAGTGTCACCGCTGGATGCGTTTTTCGCAGCGCAAGGCATCAAATCAGTGGGCCTGATGGGTACAAAAGTTGTCATGCAAACCGAACTTTACGGCCAACTGTCAAAGACCAAAGCGATCACGCCAAAGGGCACTTTGGACGACGTTGGTAAAACTTATATCGAAATGGCGCTTACCAGCCATTGTAACGACGATCAGCGCGCCTTTTTCATCGAAGAAGGTCGCAAACTTATTGAACACGGGGCCGATGCAATTGTTTTGGCAGGCACCGATCTGAACCTTGCGTTTGACGGGCGCGATGTTGGGTATAAAGTGATAGATGCATTGGATGTGCATGTGGCACTTTTGACTGACCTCGCCCTTGGGCACGCAGATTTGAACGAACATACAGCAGGGCTGACAACATGACTCAATCCGACAACCCAGCAGACGCCTTCAAAAAAGCGCTTTCCGAAGCAACCAAAGTGTTGGCCAATGATCCTGATTTGAACGTCAGTTATACCGTCGATCCTGCGGGAATGTCGGGCGATGCGATGCGCCTGCCCCAGGTTTCCCGACGTATGACCCGTGACGAGGTGATGTTGGCCCGTGGCACGGCTGATGCGCTGGCCTTGAACCGCCGCTATCACAATGGTCAGACCCATGCGCGCTATACCCCTAAAGGTGAAATGGCGCGTGAATTGTATGAAGCGATGGAAACCGCACGCTGCGAAGCTATGGGGGCACGTGATATGCCCGGCACAGCTGGTAACATCGACGCCAAGATCGCCCATGACGCGATGCGCAAGGGCTTTGATCAAGTTAAACAAGCCGCCGATGCGCCTTTGGCGACGGCTGCTGGCTATCTGATCCGCCACCTCGCAACTGGTCGTGAACTGCCCTCCGGTGCGCAGAACGTGATGGAGCTTTGGCGTCCGTTTATCGAACAACAAGCTGGCGGTACTTTGGAAGATTTGGATGCGATCCTTGCCGATCAATCTGAGTTTGCCAAATTTGCGCGTAGAATGATCAAAGACCTAGGGTACGGCGATCAACTGGGCGATGACCCTGATCAAGTTGACGATGATCAAGAAGATACCGCCGAAGATGGTGGCGAAGAACAGCAAGATCCCGACAGCTCCGGCGATGACAACCCCGATGATGAAGAGGCCGAAGGCTCTGCCGAGCAAACGCAAGAAGAGCAACAAGATGCGTCTCAGGCTCAAGTCTCTATGGACGAACAATCCGATCAAGAGATGGGTGACGAGGCCGAAATGCCAGAGGGTGAAGCCCCGCTAGAGCCACCTGCCCCGCAGCCAATCTCCGACGCTGACCCTGATTATCTGGTGTATCAGACAGACCATGACGAAGAAATTCGCGCCGAGGATTTGGCCGAGCCAGTCGAGCTGGAACGGCTTCGTGCCTATCTTGATCAGCAGCTTGAGCCACTTAAAGGTGCTGTTTCGCGTCTTGCGAATAAATTGCAGCGCCGCCTTCAAGCGCAGCAAAATCGGTCTTGGGAATTTGATTTGGAAGAAGGCACCTTGGATGCGGGCCGTCTGGCCCGTGTCGTTGCCAACCCGACAACACCCCTGTCCTTTAAGGTCGAAAAAGACACCGAGTTCCGCGACACCTGTGTGACCCTTTTGCTGGATAACTCTGGCTCCATGCGTGGTCGCCCAATCTCGATCGCGGCGATCTGTGCTGATGTTCTTGCGCGGACGTTAGAGCGTTGCAACGTGAAGGTTGAAATTCTTGGCTTTACCACCCGTGCGTGGAAAGGTGGCCAAGCCCGCGAAGCATGGTTGAACGATGGCCGGCCCCAACAGCCCGGACGTTTGAACGATCTGCGCCATATCATTTACAAAAGCGCAGACAGCCCGTGGCGTCGGTCACGTCCCAATTTGGGATTGATGATGAAAGAGGGATTGCTGAAGGAAAATATTGACGGCGAGGCACTGGAATGGGCGCACCGTCGCATGACAGCCCGTCCTGAAGCGCGCAAGATTTTGATGGTCATTTCTGATGGCGCACCAGTAGACGACAGCACATTGTCAGTGAACCCTGCCAATTACCTTGAAAAACACCTGCGTGATGTGATTGCGATGGTTGAAAAACGCCGTGCGGTTGAGCTTTTGGCGATTGGGATTGGCCACGATGTAACACGCTATTATGACCGCGCTGTGACCATCACAGATGTGGAACAATTGGCCGGTGCTATGACCGAGCAATTGGCGGCATTGTTTGATTCTGATCCACGTGTACGTGCGCGCGCATTGGGGATGAAGCGGGCCAGCTAACGCTGCCCCGTGCCTTCGGCGAGAGTTTATTTTGCAAAATGAATAAAGGACAGATGTTATGTTTCAATCGTTTGAGGTGACATCACGTCCTGAACAAGGGCCACCCCGTTTGGCAGATTTGCGTGTCGAATTGGCGCGTGAAGGCCTCGATGGTTTTCTAATCCCACGGGCAGATGCGCATCAGGGTGAGTATGTTTCGGCCCGTGATGAACGACTGTCTTGGCTAACAGGTTTTACAGGTTCTGCTGGCTTCTGCGTCGCTTTGATCGATATCGCAGGCGTTTTCATTGATGGTCGCTATCGTACACAAGTGAAGTCACAGGTTGCGTCTGAATTCACGCCAGTAGCGTGGCCAGAAATTTCCTTGGCCGAGTGGCTGATTCAACAATTACCGAAAGGTGGGAAAGTTGGATTTGATCCTTGGCTTCATACAGTGGCGCAGATCGAACAGGCCCGAGATACTTTGGCTGGATCAGGCATTGCATTGATAGACTGCGACAACCTGATTGACCGCATTTGGACCGATCAACCACAACCAGCCATGTTGCCAGCTTCTGCGCATCCGTTGGAATTTGCAGGTGAAGCCCACACTGACAAATGTACCAGATTGGCTGGCGCATTGCTAAAAGCCGATCAATCAGCCGCCGTGATCACCTTGCCAGATTCTGTGTGTTGGCTTTTGAATATTCGCGGGGCAGATATTCCACGCAACCCGATTGCACAGGGTTTTGCGGTTTTAAACGCCGATGCATCGGTTGATCTATTTATGCAGCCCTCCAAACTCGAAGGTTTAGACGAGCATCTAGGCAATCGTGTTCGTGTCCATCACCCCAGTGAATTTCTGGCCTATGTATCCAGTCTTACAGGATCCGTCCGTTTGGACAAAACATCTGTGCCAGTTGTCGTTGCAGATGCCTTAGGTGACGCGGCTGTTTGGGGCGATGATCCTTGCGCCCTCCCCAAAGCTTGCAAAAATGCAGCTGAAATCGCAGGCAGCGCCGAAGCCCATTTGCGCGATGGTGCAGCTGTGGTTGAATTGCTGGCTTGGCTTGATGCGCAAGAGGTTGGCAGCCTAAGCGAAACGCAAGTTGTGAGTAAACTTGAGAGCTTTCGCCGCCGTGATAACGCCCTGAAAGACATCAGTTTTGAGACGATTGCGGGCACAGGCCCTAACGGTGCGATCATGCACTACCGTGTGACGACAGACACGGACAGCACATTGGAAGACGGTCATTTGATCGTTCTGGACAGTGGTGGCCAGTATTTAGACGGCACAACAGACATCACGCGCACCATCGCAATTGGCACCCCACCCGAAGAAGCCCGCGCAGCCTTTACCCGCGTTCTATTGGGTATGATCGCGATGAGCCGCTTGCGCTGGCCCACAGGCCTTGCTGGACGCGATATCGAGATTATCGGCCGCCTGCCATTGTGGATGGCAGGACAAGACTTCGATCACGGACTGGGCCACGGCGTTGGTGCTTATCTAAGCGTCCATGAAGGCCCACAACGCTTAAGCCGCGTCAGTACGGTTCCTTTGCAAGCGGGGATGATCCTGTCCAATGAGCCAGGGTATTACCGTGAAGGCGCTTTCGGTATCCGGATCGAGAACCTGATTGTGGCAACAGATGCCCTAAGCCTTCAGGGCGGCGATGATCACCGTGCGATGCTGAAATGGCGCACCCTGACTTTTGCCCCAATCGACCGTCGCCTGATCGTGGCAGAGATGTTGGACAACGACAGCCGGGCATGGTTGAACACTTATCACGCGGAAACATATGAACGACTGGCCCCGCGTGTCTCACCAGAAACAGCTATTTGGCTAAGTGACGCGACGCGTTCTATCTAGCCGATGACGCGAAACGGCTGGTTGGGGTGTCATAGCTCTGATACCTTACGCCGATAAACGAAGGCACCAAGGGGATCAGTCATGGCAGAACATATCAAAATTCGCAAAGTATCCGGCACTTGGAGTGTCCGCGCGGGTGGTGCTGTTTTGGGTGAAACCAAAAATGCATTGGAAGTGTCGGAGGCTGATAATGCGCCCGTTATTTATTTCCCTCGCTCTGACATCGCAATGGCGTTCCTAGACCAGACAGAGCAAACCACCCAATGCATGCATAAGGGGGTTGCAACATATTTTTCAGTGGTGACAAAATCGACAACCCTTGAAAATGCTGTTTGGAGTTACGAAGCCCCAAAGGCTGGTGTTGAAGCAATCAAAGACCACCTCGCGTTTTTCACCGGTGCCTTGATCACCATTGAAAACACCTGATCAGGAGTGTTCTTCCGCAGCCGTGGCCGCCAAAGCGCGGTTATAGGCCTTGAGCGCATCAACATGAAACAGCGCGCCCCATAATTCAGGCGGGCTGTCTTCGCCACTTAATGTGACCACAGGAATGAACGGAACGGATGCACGTTCAAAGATCGGCATGGCCGCTTCGAGTGTGGCGTTCCCATCCACATAAATCCCGTCGCCGATCATTTCCCAGCATGCATCCTCGTCTGCCGCGCGCGGGTCATCGGTTTGGCGCATCACACTGGCAACGCGGAACATAGCCAGCAAATACGCCTGTGGACCAGCCGCCAAATGAATGCCCCTTCGTTCAATCTGGGTCAAAAAGAATGACCGATTAACAATACGCGATGCAAGTGCTGTAGAGATCGAAACCGACACCATCACTGCAAGTCCCGTTTGCCAATCTCCGGTCAATTCAAACACAATCAACGTTGTCGAAATTGGTGCCCCAAGAACAGCTGCAGCCACAGCACCCATGCCAGCCAGCGCATAAAGCGTGACCGTACCTGAAACATCAGGGAAGATGCCCGTGGCAATCAGACCAAACCCCAGTCCAGTCAACGCACCGATCATCAACGATGGGGAAAAAACGCCCCCCCCCATCCGGCCGGCCATTGTGATCGCAACGGCGAAGGTTTTCAGGGCAGCAAATACAATCACCTCATGCAGCCCAAGTCGACCGGTCAATGCCAGCGACATTGTCTCGTATCCGACGCCGATAATATGCGGGTAAAAGATCGCAATCGCGCCCAACAGGAGACCGGCAATTGCAGGACGCAACCAACGTGGAAATCCAATGCGCGCTTGAATTTTTGTACCAAAATCATCCGCCCAAAAGATTGACCGCATAAGAATAATCGCGACCAACCCACTGACCAAACCCAATAGGACGAAAGCAGGCAATTCAACATAAAACTGCAAGGCTTCGGGCGCAGGCAATGTGAATTCTGTAACGCCACCAAACTCGATCCGGTTGATCACTGTCCCCGCAACTGCTGCGATCACAATAGGCGCGAAAGCGTGGACCGCGAAATGACGTAAAACCACCTCAAGCGCGAAAAGCGCACCTGCGATCGGCGCGTTAAAACTGGCGGAAACGGCAGCAGCGACTGCGCAGCCCAACAAGTCGCGCCCCGTGATGCCATCTGCGTGAATATAACGGCTGACTTTGGTCGCGATCACGGCGGCAAGGTGTACAACCGGACCCTCCCGTCCCGTCGATCCACCTGAAGACAGTGTGATGAAAGACGCAAATGCAGACGCAACACCAGCGCGGGTTTCCACGCGCCCCTCCTTCATGGCCGCGCCTTCGATAACATCAGCAACGCTGCGCACCCGTGCGTCTGGCGTGAACTTGTGCAAAATCAAACCAACCAGCAATCCACCAACGGCTGGTATTGCCAATATCCAATACCACGGTAAGGATTGGGCGAAGGTGTGCAACATTTGCACGTCATCCGTCCCATAAAGAAACGCCTGTAACCCTTCGATACCTTTACGAAAAAATAGGGCTGCAAACCCAGAGGCAATACCGACGGCAAGTGCAATGAACCAGAATTGCACCTGCCCCGGCCCCTCGCGACGCAACAACTGCCAACCACTGCGAAACGCAGTCCATGCCGTGTCGATTTGAGTGTTAATGTAGGACTTCATAGGTTGTAACACGGTCTGCTGCAGCTATCATTGAACCCTGTTTAGGACAAAGCAGCACAGGGCGAAAGCCCGGCCGGCACGATACACAAAATCGTCAACCTAACCCGCGTTCTGGATCAACTGCCGTGCGGCACCACGGGCTGCTTCTGTGATCGTGTCACCGGCAACCATCCGGGCGATCTCGTCAACCCGTTGGTCAGGAGACAGTGGCACAACACGCGATGTTGTCATACCTTTAGTAACGGACTTTTCGACCCGCCAATGATGCGCGCCAAGGGCCGCAACTTGGGGCGAGTGCGTAACAACTAGAACCTGACCACCCTCGGCCAAGGCTGCCAAACGTCGCCCAACTGCGTCTGCGGTTGCTCCACCCACACCGCGATCAATCTCATCGAAGATCATGGTTAACCCTGCGTCGCCATCCGTCAGACAGACCTTTAATGCCAAAAGAAAACGGCTCAATTCACCACCAGATGCGATCTTGTTCAATTGACCTGACGGGGCACCGGGGTTGGTGGCAACACAAAATGCGACAGTATCGCGCCCCTCAGGTCCTGCGGTCTCCGGCTCAATTGTTGTCTCAAAAACAGCCCTATCCATTTTCAACGGGGCCAATTCGGCTGTGACAGCCTTATCCAATTTACCCGCAGATTTGCGACGTGCATTGGTCAGTGCAGTTGCTGCATCATCATATCCAGCTTCAGCAGCCGTCAATGCAATACGCAGTTCTGCCAAATCAGCGTCGCCCGCATCCAAAGCAGTCAGCTTGGCCCCTAACTTCAAAGCAAGGTCGGCCAGCTCATCAGGAGCAACGTCATATTTGCGGGCCATCGCACGGATCGCAAACAAGCGTTCCTCGGTATCTTCCAACTCGGCTGGATTAAAGGACAAAGTGTCAATGCAAGCGACAATACCATCCATCGCCTCGTCCAACTCGACCATCGCACGGCCCACCGAAGAGATAGGTGCTTCCAAATAGCCGTCGGCTTTATCAGCGACACCGTCCAACCATCGCAACGCATTGCCCATGCTGGCTTCGGCACCGTTTTGACCCAGCGTCTCAAGCGCTTTAATAACATCATCACGGATCTTTTCGGCGCCCTGCATTTGGCGACGACGCGTATCTAAAGCCTCGTCTTCACCGGGTTCGGGAGACAACATACCTAGTTCCGCAACCGCATGGCGCAAAAACTCTTCTTCAGCCCGAATGGCATCCATCGCAGCTTCGGCCGCTTTCAGCGCTTTACGGGAGGTTCCCATCAAAGACCAAGCCTTACGTGTCTTAACTTTAGCCCCTTCAGTGGACGCGAATTCATCTAGAATTGCGCGATGCCCACGTGGATCAAGCAATCCGCGATCATCATGCTGACCATGTAATTCTAACAATGTCTCAGACAGTTGGCGCAACACTTCACCAGAACAACGACGGTCATTAACCCATGCTGTTTTACGTCCATCAGAAGTGTTGATGCGGCGCAGGATCAACTCATCACCGTCGGGCAACCCCGCTTCTTCAAGGACAGCATGTGCAGGGTGCCCAACTGGCAAATCAAACCATGCGGTTACTTCCCCTTGATCCGAACCCTGTCGGACCAAATCTGCACGTCCGCGCCAACCTAGAACAAAACCAAGTGAATCCAATAGGATGGACTTGCCTGCGCCTGTTTCACCGGTCAGTACATTTAGACCCGGTTGAAACGCTAATTCCAACCGGTCAATAATCAGCATGTTAGAAATATCAAGCCCGCGTAGCATCAGGTCTGGCCTGTAAGATGCGCGTATCGCGCACCTTGCGCTACAGCCATCGACCTTTAATCATTTGACGATAGATTTGACGCAACCAACCATCTCCAGATGCTTTCAACTCAAGGCCACGACCTTTGAGCAGCTTAAAGCTATCTTCGTACCAATCTGTTGATTGGAAGTTATAGCCAAGAATCGCACCCGCTGTTTGCGCTTCTTCCACCAGACCCAATGACAGGTAGGCTTCGACCAAGCGGTGCAATGCTTCTGCAGTATGTGAGGTCGTCTGGAAGTCTTCCACGACAACGCGGAACCTGTTGATTGCAGAAGAATAGTTATCGCGACGTAAATAATAACGCCCAATTTCCATTTCTTTACTCGCCAGATGATCAAACGCGAGGTCAAACTTCAGAATAGCAGATTTCGCATATTCGCTGTTTGGATAACGCTCAATCACTTCACGCAAAGACTGTAAGGCTTGGAAAGTAAGCCCTTGGTCACGCCCAACTTCGTCGATTTGATCGTAATAGCTAAGGGCCAACAAATACTGCGCGTATGCAGCGTCATCATCATCAGGATAGAAATCGATGAACCGCTGAGCCGAAGAACGACTATTTGGATAATCTTTATCTTTGTGAAACGCGAAAGCTTGCATGATTAACGCGCGTTTGGCGAAATCAGAATACGGGTACAGCCGCTCAATCTCGCCGAAATAGAAGGCAGCATCGTCAGGGCGACGGCTTTCGATTTCAAACTCGCCACGTTCAAAAATTTGCTCGGCGGTAAATTCTTCCAGCGGGATCGTTTGCTGATTGAATAAGGTACCGCGTGTGGGCCGACCACCACCATTGCTACAGGCAGCCAATACAGCCACCATTACGATTGCACCGATCGCTCGTTTCCGAGAGGCACCGCACGCCATGTATGCTTTTCTCACCGCTTTTACCCCTACCCACTTAGGGCCCAATCAGGACCTGTTCAGGCTTTGTTGGACTGCTATTAGCACACTAAATTAACATGCAAAACCTTGCAAACACCCATTGCGCAAAAGCTGCGATTATTCTGGCCAAAATGAACTGATTTTTAGTACTAGGCGACTTCGGGAATTTCGTCCCAAACAAGGCCATATCCCGGCAAGCGCCGCGCCATTTCCGCATCACAGACAACCATCCGCACGGCACCAGGCGTTGCAAAAGCCTTGCGTAACAATGTGTTGGTCAGCGAATGCCCCGCACGGTCACCCGTGTAACGGCCAATCATTGGGGCGCCAGCCAAAGCCAAATCACCAAGCGCATCCAACATTTTGTGCCGCACTGGTTCATCGGAATGGCGTAACCCACCCGGACATAAAATTTTATCACCGTCAAACACAACAGCGTTTTCACCAGGAGAACCACCAAGACCAAGACCATTGGCCTGCATAACTTCAACATCTGACAAACGGCAGAACGTACGACTGTCACACAATTCACGTGCAAAGCTGCCGTTGTTCATGCGCAGTGATTTGCTTTGACGCCCAATAGCCGCCTCATCAAAATCAATATGGAAGTCGATGTACATACTATCGGCGGGCTCTAGCGTGGCCGTGGCATCGCCTTCTGTAACAGAAACAGTCTGCATCACTTCGAATGCACGGACTGGGGCATTCAAAACCTGAAGACCACGTTGCACAATACCACGTACGAATGGCACAGCAGACCCATCAACGATTGGAACTTCAGGGCCGTCAATTTCGATCAGCGCATTGTGCACACCGCATCCAGCAAGGGCCGCCATAACATGTTCGACAGTCGACACTTCGACACCAGCGGCATTTTCGATCTTTGTACATAAAGGTGAGCGATTGACTGCATCCCACCGTGCCGGAACCAAATTATCACCATCCAACACATCAGTCCGCGCAAACCAAATACCGTGCTCAGCCCCAGCGGGGCGAATTGTCAAAAGCGCAGGTGCGCCTGAATGCAATCCTTTGCCAGAGAAGCTAATGGGTGATTTAATCGTTGTTTGCAAAATTGCCTCGGGTGTGACGCACAGCTAAGTGCTTTGTTGGTATTGAGATACGAAGGCCGCGCAACAATAACAACTCAATCCTTGCAACACTCTGAAACATGGATGTTACAGATCGGCGGTATTGCGCCACGCGCAACCTATCTTGTTGTTATACATATAAAAAAAGCCGCCCAAGGGCGGCTTTCCTTACAACATTTACGTATGGTCAGTTTGCTTGACGACGTAAGAATGCTGGGATTTCAATCCGCTCTTGATCAGGGTCTACAGCCTCTGTTGGCTGCGGGGCTACTGCCGCTTGTTGTTGGACAGGTGGTTGTTGACGTGCAACAGGCTGTTCTGCCTGCGGCTGGTCAGCATGGCCTGTCATCCGGTTGATCAAAGAATTGATGCCAAAACGTGGACGCTCTGCCGCTGTTTCTTGCGGATGTTGCGCAGCTGCTGGCGTTGCAGCAGACACTTTTTGTGCAGCAGCACGTAAGCGCGCCATCGCTTCCGGTGAGGGTGTTCCCGCTGTAGGTGCACGAGGGGCCACAAATGTTTCCGGCTCGGCTTCGAGTGCGGCAGGGTTATGCGGTTCAAACGCTGCAACTTGTGGCTGATAAGCAGGTGGCGGCAGATCATCCGATTGCGCAACAAAGGCAGGTGCCTCTTCTGCAAAGATGTCTTCAGCCATGTCAGACGCAGCTGCTTGCTGCACGTTCAAGTCTTCAAACAAAGTAGGCTCTGCCGCGACAGGTGCCGCAGCAACAGGTGCTTCAACTTCAGTTGCAAAACTTGCAGGCAATGGTGCCGACATACTGCGACGTGCCACTGGCATGTCTGTCTGCACATCAACGGCATCGATACCCGTTGCAACAACACTGACACGCATAACGCCGCCAAGTTCGGTGTCCAACGTAGAGCCAACAATAATGTTCGCCTCTGGATCAACTTCTTCGCGAATACGGTTGGCCGCTTCATCCAATTCAAACAAGGTTAAATCGTGACCACCAGTAATGTTGATCAGCACACCTTTGGCACCGCGCAACGAAATCTCGTCCAACAGTGGGTTTGCAATGGCTTTTTCGGCAGCTTGGATCGCACGATCCTCGCCTTCGGCCTCGCCGGTACCCATCATCGCCTTGCCCATTTCGTCCATTACGGAACGAACGTCAGCAAAGTCGAGGTTGATCAAGCCAGGGCGTACCATCAAGTCGGTAACGCCTTTAACACCTTGATACAGAACATCATCTGCCATCGAGAACGCTTCGGTGAATGTTGTTTTCTCATTCGCCAAACGGAACAAGTTTTGGTTCGGAATAATGATCAATGTGTCGACAACTTTTTGCAAAGCATCAACACCATCTTCGGCCTGACGCATGCGCTTGGCACCTTCAAACTGAAACGGTTTCGTTACAACACCAACGGTGAGAACACCTAATTCACGGGCCGCTGCCGCAATAATTGGTGCCGCACCTGTACCTGTACCACCACCCATGCCGGCAGTGATAAAGCACATGTGCGCACCAGCAAGGTGATCCACAATTTGCTCAAGACTTTCTTCAGCCGCTGCGGCGCCAACGCTTGCGCGGGCTCCAGCACCTAGACCTTCGGTGACTTTAATACCAAGCTGCACACGCGTTTGCGAAACAGATTGTTGAAGGGCCTGAGCGTCTGTGTTTGCGACGACGAAATCAACGCCATCCAGCTGCTTTTCGATCATATTATTGACCGCGTTGCCGCCAGCGCCCCCGACACCAAACACGGTGATACGAGGTTTCAATTCGTCCTGTCCGGGCATCGAAAGGTTCAGTGTCATGTAGCGTCCGCCTGTTTTGTGACCCGCTTTTGCAGGTGTTTTTATGCCTTATCCACAGGCATCCTACCGTGATCTTAAG
>JBLHPE010000044.1:0-18142 GCA_047624005.1 Ascidiaceihabitans sp. | reverse complement strand
CCAAAGCGGGTCTTTCGCCTGAAATCTCTAAACTCTGGTTCGATCGCGCATTTGGTCAAAAACTAGGCCGGGAACTGGCAAAGGCGGGCTAGTACCCGTTCGGCGCGGCCTATAGTGTCGCGCCATGACATCCACTGAATTGACCCTTTCGGACGACCAAGCCAGCGCCTTTGACAGCGTCACTGAAATGCTGCGCAGCGCGGGGGTTAATCTTGATGATCACCTGTTGATGCCGCCGCAAGGCGATACAAAGTCTGTCATGGCCATCACGGGCAAGGCGGGTTCTGGAAAGACGCTTTTACTGGCCGAATTGTACAAGGCGCTGGAAGCTGCCGGAGTTCAGGTTGTCTCAGGTGATTTCGAGTCAAAGAAAAGCAAAAACAAACGGACCCTTGCGATCTTAGCACCAACAAACAAGGCGGCGTCTGTGTTGCGTTTGCGCGGTGTGCCAGCGACAACGATTCACCGTATTCTTTATACGCCAGTCTATGATCCCGAATATGAGCGGATTGCGGATTGGTTGGCTGGAAACGGTGAACGGCCAGAGATTTCGGAAGCCTTAGAGATTACAGAGATCGCGTTGGATCGCGCCGCTGCGTTTTACGCCAACAACAAATCCATTCCGGGCGCATTGGCCGCTGCTGGATTGCGGGGATCAGACTTTATCACGGGTTGGAAACGGCGCGAAGATCCGTTGGACATCGGGTTTATCGACGAAAGTTCGATGTTGGATGATCGCCAATTTGAGGACTTGAAAGAAATCTTTCCAACCTTGTTGTTGTTTGGCGACCCTGCCCAGTTGGCCCCCGTCAATCAATCTGGGACAATGGTGTTTGACAAATTGCCAGCGCCGCGGGTGTTAAACTTGTCCCGCGTGCACCGTCAAACAGCGGACAATCCCATTCTTGATTTGGCGCATGCGCTTGCGGACCCTGCTTTAGAATTCCATCACTTTGAGAAGATGATCGAAGACATTTCCAAAAAGGACGAGCGGGTCGTTTGGGGCCAACGGGTTGAAGTCGACCTGATGGCTCGCAGTCCGGTTTTGGTTTGGCGCAACGCCACCCGCATCCGTTTACTCAATGCTTTTCGCAACGTTTATGGCGCGCCAGAAGATGCGCTTATTGCGGGCGAGCCATTGATTTGTGACGGGATCGAACTGCCCTTGAAGCATCGCAAGAAGCGGCTTGATCTTGAGGCCCGTGGGCTGATCAAAGGCGCACAGGTCGTGTATCTGGGTGAGGGGCGCAAACCTGGGTTTTCGCGTCTTCATGTCATTGGGGCGGAAGACCCGCAAATCAGTGCAGCCTCAATTGTTAAGATTGAAAAACCGGATGAGGAAGAGCCGTTCATTCCTTTTGCAGCCCGCATGGGGGCGACGTTCCTTCACGGATCAGCTGTGACCATTCACAAAGCGCAAGGCAGCCAATGGAACACCGTTCAAGTGTTTGCACCTGATCTGTTTGTAGCGGCCCGTATGAACCGGATGGAGGCGGGGCAACCGCTTTGGAAACGTCTAGCCTACGTCGCGATTACACGGGCACAGGAACGGCTGATATGGGTTGTGCGTAACCGCCTGTCAAAGCCGACCGAACCATTGCGCGTGGACGATTTGCGATCTGTTGCGCCGGCGCCTTTGACCTTGGCCCCAGAACCGGAAGATGAGGATTTTCTATGAAGTCAATTATGATCACAGGTGCCAGTTCTGGCATTGGACGTGCAACGGCCGAAGTTTTTTTGCGTGGCGGTTGGCGCGTTGGCTTGATCGCGCGACGTACAGAGCTGTTGAAAGCGCTTGCCGGGCAGTATGAGACCGCACACGCCTTGCCATGCGATGTTACCGATGCTGTCGCTATGAAGGCTGCGTTTGGGGCGTTTGTAGGCAAAACAGGGCGGTTGGATGCGCTGTTTAACAACGCGGGTCTGTTCGGACCCTCCGGTCCTATCGACGAGGTGCCTTTGGATGCTTGGGCGCAGGTGATGAATGTAAACTTGAATGGCATGTTCATTGCGGCGCAGCTGGCGTTCGGTCAAATGCGCCATCAGGATCCACAAGGGGGGCGGATCATTAACAATGGGTCGTTGTCTGCCCATGTGCCACGCCCGAATTCGATTTGTTATACTACGACCAAACACGCGGTGACTGGCCTGACCAAGACGCTGTCCCTTGATGGTCGCCCCTTCGATATTGCCTGCGGACAGATTGACATTGGCAACGCCGAAAGCGCGATTGTAACCGACCTAAAAGCTACACAACCGGATATGAAAACGATGGACGTGCGCCATGCCGCTGAAGCTGTGTTCCACATGGCCAGCCTACCGCTCAGCGCGAATGTCCAAAGCATGACAGTGATGGCAACGAATATGCCCTACATCGGTAGAGGTTAGGCTATTTTATGGGCGGAATACGCGGAAGATCGCAGCAGCGCCCCAGCCAGCCGCAATTGCAATGGCCAAAGACATAAGCCCATAAAGCATCGAATTTTCGCGTGACATTTTGTAAAGCCAACGTTCCATACCAACCTTGCGCACATCGATTGATGTTTCATAGGTGGATACAACTTTGCCACTACGCGTTAGGAAAATGCGAGTGACGTAGTCCCCTTCCGTCAGGGCTGCCGGCAGTTGGATCGACGTTTGGAAAAGGGTCTGCGCATCAACCGACACTTGATTTTCTAACAACTGATAGGTGTCTGAATTCGAACGAATTCGAATGATTGCTTGTGTGAACGCTGCAGCATCTTCGATTTGCATCGGCGCACCGACGGACCGGATAGCACGTGGAACTGAGATTTTATATCGTAGGTCTTCGATGTCACTTAGAACATCGCGCAAAGGTGCGCTGGTTGCGACTGCATAAAAGCTAGGTGCCTTATCAATTTCGACAGAGTCGATATTGACCCAAATGCCAAATCGCTTTTCTTTGCGACGCACAGTGACGGCCTCGGACGGGCCGGAAATTGTTACGATTACCTCTAAAGGGTCGCCATCTGGAATAGGCTTATCACGCTTCACTGCGCCAAAAATTAACACGTCAGAACCGTTAAAAGACGTTGTGATTGCCACTTCGTCTTTGCTGAGGCCTAGAACAACCTCTTCTGCTGTGGCGGGAAGGGCGAGCATGATGAATGCAAGAAACCAGCGCATCATATCAATGCCCTCCTGCGGCAATGGAATAAAGTTCGGTTGGCATAAAGAGAAGATCCATCGCCAATTTGCCACAAACGGCTAGAACCATAACGGCGAGCCAAATACGCAATTGTTCCGCTTTCATCTTAACGCCAATGCGTGTGCCGATTTGCGCGCCGAATACGCCGCCAACCAGCAGCAAAACAGCCAGTACAATATCTACAGTAAAGTTGGTCGTCGCGTGCAGCATTGTCGTGAATGCGGTCACAAAGATAATCTGGAACAGGGATGTTCCAACAACCACTTTGGTTGGCATGCCCAAGAGATAGATCATCGCAGGCACCATGATGAAGCCACCACCAACGCCCATGATTGCTGCCAAGATACCAACCAGTACTCCGACGATCAGCGGTGGAATGACTGAGATATAAAGACCGGAGACGCGAAACCGCATTTTGAACGGCAGGCCGTGGATCCAATTGTGCTTCTTGCGCGCAGGCGCTTTGCCACCCTTTGCAGTTTTACGAATTGCGTTCAGCGATTCGATAAACATCAAACCACCGATTACGCCAAGGAAAATAACGTAACAAAGTTTAACCAACAGGTCGACCTGACCCTGCGCCTTTAGGTAGTTGAACACCACCACACCAAGCGCGGCACCAACCAGTCCCCCAATCAGGAGAACCGTACCCATCCTCAAATCAACGGTTTTTCGCTTGAAATGTGCTAAAACACCCGAGAATGAGGAAGCAACAATCTGGTTTGCTTCTGTTGCCACGGCCACCGCAGGGGGGATGCCGATAAAGAACAACAAGGGGGTCATCAGGAACCCGCCACCGACACCAAACATGCCAGATAGGATGCCCACGATTCCACCCAATCCTAAAAGAAGGAAGGCGTTCACAGAGATTTCAGCGATAGGTAGGTATATTTGCATGGACCCTCCTAAACCGTGACGTCATATAAAATCAAGATGTCACACTGCTCTGCAGCAAACAGGGCTGATATAACCCGCCAAACTGGACTTATGGAAATATCAGCGTTCTTTGACGTATGGGGCCCCACCAGCGCGTGGTGGGATGGCTTTTCCGACGAAGCCCGCAAGGATCACGACGGTCATAATATACGGTAGTGCACCCAAGAACTGGCTTTGAACTTTGATGCCTATGAGGGATTCGATCACGTCTGGGCGCAGCTCAAGAGCTTGGAACAATCCAAACAGGAACGTGGCATAAAGCGCATGCCAAGGGCGCCATTTCGCAAATATTAACGCCGCTAATGCAATGAAGCCACGACCCGCAGACATGTCTTTTACAAAGCCCGCTTGAAGGGCCGTAGACAGGTATGCCCCTGCGATCCCGCACAGAATTCCGCAAATCGCTACGGCTGCGTAGCGCAGTCCTACAACTGAAACGCCGGCTGTATCGACTGCTGCTGGGTTTTCACCCACAGCACGCAAGCGCAGGCCGAACCGTGTGCGGTACAGTAGCCACCATGTTAGCGGTACGGTTAGCAACGCGACATATACCAACAGTGAGTGGCCTGATAGCAGTTCGGAGTAGACCTGCATCAAGGGGTTGGCGGCTTTGATTTCGTTTGTCGTTGTTAGCGCACCCGGAAAGTTGATTGGGTTGAAACGGGCGGCTCCTGTCAGGGACGGGGTGCGCCCGCCTTGGCTGAACCATGATTGTGCAATCAAGACAGTCATGCCTGCTGCAAGGAAGTTGATCGCAACGCCTGAAATCAGTTGGTTGCCGCGAAAGGTGATAGAGGCAAGACCGTGAATGCCACTGAGGAACATCGAGGCTCCGATGCCTGCCAATAGACCGATCCAAACCGAACCGCTGATCGCAGCAATCGCCGCAGAGAAGAAAGCAGCGGCCAACATCTTACCTTCAAGCCCGATGTCGAAGATACCAGCACGTTCCGAAAAGAGGCCCGCAAGACAGGCCAACAACAATGGAATGGAAAGGCGAACAGTCGCGTCTAAAACTTGGATAAGTGTAAAGAAATCCATCAGACGTCTCCCTTACGCAAAGCAAGGAATATGCGCTCAAGCGGCATTCGTACCATGTTATCAAGTGCGCCGGTGAACAAGATCACAAGGGCTTGGATCACGACAATCAATTCACGTGGGATGCTGGTCCACAACGCCAACTCAGCACCACCCTGGTAAAGGAAGCCAAACAGGATCGCGGCGAAGAACACGCCCAATGGATGGCTGCGGCCCATGAGCGCCACAGCGATACCGATGAATCCAGCGCCCTCGGTCGCATTTAGGACCAAACGTTCTGCTTCGCCCATGACGTTATTGATTGCCATCATTCCTGCCAATGCGCCAGAAATGATCATCGCGATCATTGTGATTTTGACAGGTGAAATACCTGCATATTTTGCGGCACTTTCAGAGTGGCCATAAGCGCGAATTTCGTACCCAAGTTTGGTGCGCCAGATCAACAACCAAACCAAAATGCAGGCTATGATTGCAACAATAAGTGAAACGTTTGCGGGTGCTGCTTTGGAAAAGTTGATGCCAATTGGGGCTAATATGTCATGCAACGTCGGCAAGTTTACAGCTTCGGGGAAACGGGCTGTTGCGGGATCCATTGAACCCTGTGGGCGAAGGACGTTGACCAAAACATAGTTCAACACTGCGGCAGCAATGAAGTTGAACATGATCGTCGTGATCACGATATGGCTGCCGCGTTTGGCTTGTAGGTACGCTGGGATCGCGGCCCAAATCGCGCCAAACGCACCTGCCAAAACGATTGCGCCCAATAAGGCTAGGGTCCAATGCGGCCAAGGGATGAACAGACAGGCAATGGCAACGCCCAAACCACCGATCATCGCCTGACCTTCGCCGCCAATGTTGAACAGGCGTGCGTGGAAGGCAACAGACACGGCAAGGCCCGTGAACATAAAGTTTGTGGCGTAATAAAGCGTGTAGCCCCAACCATAGGTGCTGCCTAGGGCACCTTTGACCATCAGCTTAACCGCAGCAATAGGATCTTCACCAATCGCGAGGATAACCAACCCAGATAGTATCGCCGCCAATAACAACGAAATCAACGGCACAAGGATCACCTCGGCCCACTTTGGCATTACGTCCATCTTATGTCTCCACACCGGCCATCAATAGGCCCAGTTCTTTTTCATCCGTATCGCCGACGGCGCGTTCGCCCATAATGTGGCCGTCAAACATAACTGCAACACGGTCGGAAAGGGACAAGATTTCTTCCAGCTCGACGCTGATCAACAAGATCGCCTTGCCTTGATCGCGTAAAGCCACGATTTGTTTGTGGATAAATTCAATCGCACCAATGTCGACGCCACGGGTTGGTTGACCAATCAACAACAGATCAGGATTGCGTTCGATCTCGCGGGCTAGAACGATCTTTTGTTGATTGCCGCCGCTAAAGTTTTTTGCTGCAAGGCGCGGGTTAGGTGGACGCACATCAAAACGCTCCATCTTTTCTTCGGTGTCTTTTCGGATGGCGGCGTTGTTTATCAAAATACCAGACTGATACGCCTCGTCGTGGTGATACCCGAACGCAGTGTTTTCCCACGCGGTGAAATCCATGATCAAACCTTCGCGTTGGCGATCTTCTGGAACATGTGCAATGCCTCGGGCGCGACGAGATTTACCGTCAGAGTGTTTGCCTGAAAGGTCGATGGGTTCGCCGTTCAAGGTTACTGAGCCGGTACCATCAGCGTAACCACCTAAGACTTCTAACAACTCTGATTGGCCATTCCCTGCGACGCCAGCAATGCCAAGGATTTCTCCGGCACGCACATTCAAGCTGATGCTTTTGAGGCGCTCAACACCCTGTTCATCAACAACCTTTAGGTTTTGAACATCCAGCACAACCTCACCAACTTGCGGCGGCTTCTTGTCTACGCGCAATAGAACCTTACGGCCCACCATCAGCTCAGCCAATTCTTCGGGGCTGGTATCTGCAGTCTTAACTGTCGCGGTCATTTCGCCGCGGCGCATCACACTGACGGTATCAGTGGTTTCCATAATCTCACGCAGTTTGTGCGTAATCAGGATGATGGTCTTACCTTCTTCACGCAGGCGACCAAGGATGCGGAACAATTGGTCAGCTTCGGCGGGAGTCAGCACCCCCGTAGGTTCATCTAGGATCAGAATATCGGCCTGACGATACAACGCCTTGAGGATCTCAACACGTTGTTGCATGCCAACGCCGATCTCTTCGATCAGGGCATCGGGGTCGATATTTAGTTCATATTCGGCTGCCAGTTCGATCAGTGACTTACGTGCTTTGGCGAGGCTGGGTTTCAGCAACCACCCTTCTTCCGCACCAAGGATGATATTCTCAAGAACGGTAAAGTTCTCGACCAGTTTAAAGTGCTGGAAGACCATGCCGATACCAGCAGAAATCGCAGCTTGGCTGTCCGGGATTTCGGTCTTTGTTCCGCTGATGAAAATCTCGCCTTTGTCGGCTTTGTAAAAGCCATAGAGGATGGACATCAGGGTTGATTTTCCCGCGCCGTTCTCGCCGATGATCCCATGTATCGTACCGGGCATAACGCGGATAGAAATGTCTTTGTTGGCTTGAACTGGGCCGAAGGCTTTGGAAATGCCTTTGAGTTCAATGGCGGGTGAAACGCTCACTTAGGTTCTCCCATACCGGAAAATCCCACAATTCGGGTGATCTTGCCATCTTTGAGGTCAACGAAGTACTGACCGCGTTGGGACATGTTTTCGTTGATAACGAAATCCACTGTTGCGCGAGCGTGGCCATGTTTCTCGGACACATCAACAACCTTTGCGGCGGCACCCGGGGCCATTTCCCCAAACATCTGAATATAGGCAAGGTAATCATCGCGGCCATTAATGGGCGCGGGGGCATTGGGGTCACTGTAGTAAAATTCTGGGCCTATGGCTGCATCTGTCGCAGCTGCGCGCGCCTCGGGCGAAGGGTCGCCCCAAGCCGAAAAGAGTGTGTGAATACAATCTGTCATGGCTTAGAGCTTTCTTTTAGTAAAACGTTAGTATCAGAACGTTAGTGCTGGGCAGCTGTCGTCAGACATGTAGTCGTGCACTGCCAATTCGCCAGAAGCGATTTTGTCGGATGCAGCTTCTACAACAGCTTGCATTTCAGCAGATACGAGGGACGCATTGTGCTCGTCCATCGCGTAACCAACGCCGCCGTTTGCAACACCCATAACGGAGAAGCCAGCTTCCATGTCTGCGCCGTCAGTGAAGGCTGCGTAAACAGCGTTATCAACGCGCTTCATCATGGATGTCAAAACTTGACCTGAGTGCAGGTAGTTTTGGTTTGCATCAACGCCGATGGACAAGATTTTTTCGTCCGCAGCAGTTTGCAGAACACCAACGCCTGTGCCGCCAGCAGCAGCAAATACAACGTCAGACCCTTGGCTGATTTGGGCTTTTGTGATCTCGGAGCCTTTTACCGGGTCATTCCATGCAGCGCCGGTTGTGCCGGTCATGTTGGAAATCACTGTCGCGTCTGGGTTCACTGCTTTTACGCCTTGGGCGTAGCCACATGCAAAGCGACGGATCAATGGGATGTCCATGCCACCGATGAAGGACACTGTGCCGGATTTGGACGCTTGTGCGGCCATCATACCAACAAGGTAAGATCCTTCGTGCTCGTTGAAGACAACGGAGCGGACGTTTGGCGCATCAACAACCATATCAATGATTGTGAATTTTGTGTCTGGGTAGTCAGCGGCGACTTGGCCCAATGCGTCACCAAATGCGAAACCGGCCATTACGATCGGGTTTGCACCAGCTTCGGCAAAGCGACGTAGTGCTTGCTCACGCTGTGCGTCAGATTGCAGTTCGATCTCAGCAAACTTGCCGCCAGTTTCTTCAGCCCAACGCTGCGCGCCAGTGAAGGCCGCTTCGTTGAAGGATTTATCAAACTTACCGCCAAGATCGAAGATCAGGGCAGGATCAGCCGCAGCGGCACCAGCCGTCAGTGCGATACCGGCAGCAGCGCCAAGTAGTTTGTGCATAAGTGTCATCAGGTCGTTCTCCCACATTTCTAATATTGGGGCCGCCAGAACTGGGGAGCAAACCATTGAGGTCGACCCACTCGGCCCATCGTAAGCAAGCAGATTGCTTAGATCAGATGCAAATAAGGCCGCAGCAGGGGTGCAGGGTCAACCGATTTTTCGACTCGACAGGGCTGTATAGGGGATTCGGGTGCGCTTACGCTATGTAAAGGCCTTGCGCATAATGATTGCATCGGCCGAATTGCTACTTTTACGGGCGTAATATGATTTTCGTCGGGCAACTTCGGCGAATCCATATGAGTTATATAGATGGCGCGCGGCATTGTTATCTGCGGCGACTTCTAGGAACGCTTCGGTTGCGTCTACCTTAGACAGCCATTCTGACATCAACTTGTGGCCTGTGCCCTTGCTTTGGGCGTCGGGATGGACCGCAATGGTCAGCAGCTCGGCCTCACCTGCGATCACCTGAACCAACGCGAAACCGGTAGGGTGGGCGAAGAGGTGCGTGTGTGGGTTACTTAGCAAGGTGGTGAACTCTTGCGCGTTCCACGGGCGTGACATTGTGAATGCGGCGCTGTGGATTTGGCTTAGTTCGTACGGTGTCATGGCAAAATCGTTGGTGCTGCTATCTTGGAGGGTGCTGCGTCTGGAACTTTCAGATAATAAGGGGCAGGTGCCGCAGTGGTCGCTGGATAACGATTGCGTGCTGCCAGTGCAATACTGGCTGCCAAGGCGTCAGGGGTTGGGATCGATTGATCGACATACCCTTTATTTTCAAAGGCTTCAGCACTGATTAAGGCCGCGCCACTTGCATCACGCACATACCGTTGATCACGTGGGGCGGGGATGTTTTGCACCAAAGCTGTTGGGTCCAGAATTGCGCGTTGGTCAAATCCATTTACACCATAAGCCGGGATGCCAAGACCCAATGCTAGGCCACGAGCGGCGGATACTCCGATGCGGATGCCTGTGAAATTTCCAGGGCCGACACCGACAGCAATTGCATCTAGATCGGTGTAGTTGAGGTTGTGCTGGTCAAGCACGTCCTGAAGCAAGAACATCAATCGCTCGGCTTGGCCTTTTTTCATGTCTTCGAAAGTTTTTGCGATTACGGTGTCGCCAGACAAAAGCGCTGCAGCGCAATGGGCGGCGGACGTATCGAAGGCGAGGATCAGGGGGCGATCCATTATTCGGCCCCTTTTTGAAGGGCGTCTGAACCACTGTCGATGTGGCGATCAAGGTCGTCTTTAATGTGAAGCCACGGCATCTTTGCATCTGCAAAGCAGTGCATTTGTGGTTCTAAATCAGCAGCTTGATCCAAAATTCCAATCGGCACATAAAGCTGTTTCGGCAAGTATTCATAGTGTGCTGCAAGGGCAGACCCACAATTGCGACAAAACCAACGGGTCACGCCAGTGTTGATCGACATCGAGGGTCCGGGGTCTGGAAAAATGTCCAAATCATCCAAGCCAAAACCGCAAAATGCAGCGACGGGACCACCAGTGATACGTCGGCAATCGGTGCAATGACAGTAGGTTGTGACTTGAGGTAAGGCACGTGCGGAAACGGTGTGTTGGCCACAGTAACACCGCCCAGTGATGGGCGGTGATTTTAGATTTCCAGTGTTAGAAAACAAAGGCTTAGACCGCGACAGGGCGGACTTCGGTCACTTCTGGAATGTAGTGGCGCAGAAGGTTTTCGATGCCCATTTTCAACGTCAAAGTGGACGAGGGACAACCGGCGCAAGCGCCTTGCATGTGCAAGTAAACAACGCCGCGATCGAAGCCGTGGAATGTGATGTCGCCACCGTCTTGGGCCACAGCAGGACGCACGCGGCTGTCGAGCAACTCTTTGATCTGGCCAACAATTGCGCCATCTTCACCGGTATGTTCGGCGTGACCGGATGCAGGCTGGTGATCGCCAGCCATTACAGGGCTACCTGATTGAAAGTGCTCCATAATCGCGCCAAGCAATGCTGGCTTGATATGATCCCATTCAACGGCATCAGCCTTTGTTACGGTCACAAAGTCGGTACCAAAGAACACGCCGCTTACGCCATCAACAGCAAAGATGCGTTGAGCCAAAGGGGAGGCTTCGCTGGTGTCAGAGGTTGGGAAATCTGCGGTTCCCATTTCCAATACAGTCTGGCCCGGCAAGAATTTCAATGTTGCTGGGTTCGGTGTGGATTCGGTTTGAATGAACATTTTAACGCCTCCTAGGGTTGGTATTGATATGCGGTCTGCTCCCCATCAAGTCAAGGTTTGGAACGGTTCTAAGTTGGGCGGTGCCGTGGGTTAACGCACAGTGCGTTGGCGTTTGTGCGCACAATTGTACAAATGGCCCCCTCAAATCGTACAATTTGTCGTGCTCAAAGGCGCGATATTTCTGGGGGTTTGAGGGAAATGTACAAATTTGGGTGGAGATATGTACATTTTGACTGGTGAGCGAGGGTTAGCAATCTGTTCACACTCAACTTCCGTTAACGTTTGAGCAGGGCAAGTCACTTTTGAATAACGTTTCGACCTAAACTGGCTTGTACAGTTCGTAATATGCACAGGGTTCGTTGTAATGGGTTTGAACGCCAACATAGTGCATTCCAAGCCGCTGCATCACTTTTTGCGAGGCGATGTTTTCGGGGTTTGCGACCGCGCAGAGGTAATCAATGCCTAGCGTCTCAATCCCATAATCTATAGCGGCCTGTCCGGCTTCGGTGGCGTAGCCTTTGCCCTGAAATTCGGGCATCAGCCGCCAGCCGATTTCAAGCGCGGCGTCATCCTTATTCGCTAGGTTTTGTAAGCACGCAGCCCCTATCACTGTGTCGCTGCCTTTGAGCAGAACAGCCCACCAGCCATACCCAGATTTTTCCCATCGGGCTTGGACCCGCGTGATATTTTTTTTAACGTCTTCGAGTGTTTGTACGTCACCCAAATATCGCATGACCTCTGGATTTGAGTTCATCGCGAATAGATCATGGGCGTGTTCTGGCGCAAAAGGCATAAGGCGCAAACGGTCGGTTAGGATTATGCGTTTGCTGGCCATGAACACTCCGAATGGGCGATACAGTAAGAAAGTCAGCCGTTTATGTAATCGCCTCTAGCTTTTCTTTGGTGATGTCGCCGGGCACGATTGTGATTGGAATTGGCAGAGTACCCGCACTTTTGGTCAATTGCGTAATAATTGGGCCAGGGCCTTTGTTACTGGTACCAGCGCCCAAAACCAGAACACCAACTTCAGGGTCCTCGGCAATTTGGGCTATGATCTCTGCCACAGCTTCACCTTCGCGAATGACCAACTCGGGATCAATATGTTGTTTGTCTCGCATCCACTTGGCGAACACCTCGAAATGGGCATTGATGCGATCACGCGCTTCTTCGCGCATGACTGCGCCGACGCCAATCCAGTGATTAAATTCATCCGGTGGAATGACGGCCAAAACTTCGACGCCACCACCAGTGTGTGCGGCCCGCAGTGCGGCGAAACGCATCGCGTTCAAACATTCTTGGCTGTCATCCAGCACGACCAGAAACTTACGCATGATATTCTCCTATGACGCTTTCGACTGTGCCGCACGGCGTCGGTGGTGGCAACGCAAATGCGTCTATTGGCTGGTCTTTTCTTTTACCGTGCAAATCCCGCCGATGTGATCGTGGCGGTGTCCGCTAGGGGTGGAAGACCCGTGGGAGGGTGATATGGTAGCGATAAATTAGCTGCGATGAGGGCAAAATGTTTTTGAGAATTGCGTTTGGATTTTGTGCGTTGGCTTTGGTTGCTGCGTGCGAAGTTGTGCCTGCTGATGGAAGTGGCACGACGGCTGCCCCATCGGCTGCGGGTCCGTCAACATTTCGTCCAGACACCCAATCAGCCCGTGCTTTTGCGCAAGTTACAACACTTGTGGAACCGATTGCGGAACGTGAGTGTAGCGCGCGCACATCCGGCGTAAATTGCGATTTCCGTATTGTGATTGATGATCGCCCCAATCAGCCCTCGAATGCATATCAATTTTTGGACAGAAACCAGCGACCTGTCTTGGCATTTACGACAAAGTTGATCCAAGACGTGAACAATGTGGACGAGTTGGCATTTGTGATGGGCCATGAGGCTGCGCATCATATTTTGGGTCATATTGCCCGCCAACAACAAAATGCTGTTGCCGGCGCTGTGATTTTTGCAGGTCTTGCGACACTTACTGGCGCGACTGCGGCCGGTGTGGATGAGGCGACAAAGCTTGGTGCCCAAGTTGGTGCCCGTAGTTATTCCAAAGATTTTGAGTTGGAAGCTGATGCCTTAGGCACAGTTATTACCCATCGTGCTGGGTTTTCACCCTTGAAAGGTGCTGCGTTTTTCACGCGTATTCCTGATCCAGGGGATCGTTTTTTAGGCACCCATCCGCCCAACGCGGCCCGTATTCAAACGGTTCGTGATACGGTTAAAACGCTGAATTAAAAGGATGTGTGCGAGGGTCGTGTGAACCTTAGTGTTATCCCGATCAAGGACATGACCACCCAGAATATCTGAATAAGGGCTGCGGCCAAATTGAAGCTGCTCATCAGCCCAATGAGTACAAGAGCTGCGGCCAGAAGGTTTATTACAAAATATTTGATGTCATGCCCGCTGGTATAGCGCAGGGTCAGCAGGGTGTAGTTCAGGACATACAGCCCGAAGCCGACAACGCCGATTATTTCGTAGGCAACGGGTGAGAGATGGATCATCTCCATAGCTAAAGCCCCTAATTAATACGTGATGAAATGGTGTTTCTAAATGTCGATCTTGGTATGAGGATTTGATAGCATGTGGCGAATTGGAACGCAGGTCTGGGATTCCTTACCATGAAGATGTTGGGCCAAATTCTGACGGATAAAGGATCGAAGTATGCGGTTTCGGGGTGCGCTGTGACGGACCGTGCTGGCATAGATGCCGCGCTGAAATTGCTGAAACGTGACAAGGCTTATGCCAAAGCGACCCACAATACATGGGCTGTGCAGCTGTCATCGACAGGTGCTTTGAAAGCGGATGACGGCGAAAGTGGTGCCGGAATGGTCATCGTGCGCATGTTGGAGCGCGAGGGGTTACAAGACCATATGATCGTGGTGACCCGCTGGTACGGTGGCAAGCATCTGGGAGGCGATCGGTTTCGCCATGTTCAGACTTGCGTGCGGGCCTATCTGGATGCGTTGTGATCAGCGGATCGCAATGACAATCGCAAAGAAGAACGCCGCCGATGCTGAGGTCGCAAAGATGTGCCAGACGGGATAGCGATACGGCATGTCTTTGCGTGAATAGATCGAAGCACCGATGGCATAGACTGCCCCACCGATCAGGATCAGCCATAGTGCGTTGTGATCAAGATTAACCCACATTTGCCAGATTAGCAGGAACATTGCCGAACTCATGGCGAAATACAGTTTTATCGAAGAACCACCAACGCCCTGCCAAAAGAACATTTTTTGGACGAAGCCGTACATCGCCACAATCCAAACCCCAACTAAGACGGTGTAGGCAAAGGGGGTGTTGATCATCATGATCAAAGGTGTCTGGCTGGAGGCGATGCGCAGGAAGATCATACCGTGATCGGCCCGACGCAGTTTCACCCGAAGCTCGGATATAGGCGTCATGTGGTAGACGCCTGAGATGATAAAGGCCGACACCATAATCACGATATAAGCGCCAACAGCCCAAGATATTTCTGTGCTGCGCCACATTGGCAGATAGCTCCAGAGCCAGATGGCGCCGATCACTCCGATGGTGATCGAGATGGCGTGGACAATCCCATCTGCGATTGTCTCTGATTTGTTGGTTGGATACTGCATGGCGCGGCCTTATTGGGGTCGCTTCACCTACGCCTTTGACGCAACCTATGCCAACGATAAATCGCTGGAGCTAACGCAAGGTCATAAGTTTTGCACAACAGCCAGTGCAGGCCGGGTAAGCTGACCACCCCTGCCAATAAGCGATAGCGCGGCATTTCTTGCCACAACACGATAAAGGCAGGCAGGCCAGAATACAGCTGGTCGTGGTGTTGCACATAAAGTCGGCGTGCGGCGTCGTCTTCTGTGATATTCCACGCGGTCAAGGCATCGCTGTTAAGGTCGTCAAAGCGGATCGCCAGATCGGACTTTTGCGCATATTTGCGGTAATGATTGATTTCAAAACTGCAAACAGGGCAGTCGGCGTTGTACAGCACTTTGGTTGGTTCGCTCATACCGATTAGTTAGTGCAGATACGGCAATGATCCAATGGAACTAGCGCGATTTATTTCCGTCAATCCAGCGCGACATCAGCGTTTTATCACGGAAACATTGCTGCGGCACTTGGCTGCGTTTCAAACGGGCGATCCGTTCTGCAAAGGCCACCTGTTTGGATGATGGATATTCCGAGAACTTGCCAGTGGGTGGCGTCGGTTTATGTTTGTCAATCCATTGGGACAATCCGTGGCGGGTTGAGAATAACGTGGTTGGCACATCCAGCTTTGCATTGCGCGCAATTTTGGTTGCGAATTCGATCTGCTTGGCCGTTGCGGGCACAGGCGGTTCGATCATCATCGCACCCTGTTCTGGGGTGAAGGCGCCGGGAAGGTGATTCTGAAATGACATAACAAACGCTCCTTTGTTCCAATTGAGAACAAAGTTAGAACATAGTGAGAACATTTGCAAGTGTAGCGTGTTTAAGGTGCGCGATATGCGCACCTTACGGGATCAAAGTTTGTTGTGTGAACCGTCGCAGAGCGGAGATTTTCCAGTCGCTTTGCAGCCGCAAAAGAAGACTTTCTTGCTGTCTTCGGCGGTATATTTTTCGGGATTAAATTCACTGCCTTTGTGTGATCCGTCACAGAAGGGTTGCTTAGAGGATTCACCGCAGGTGCACCAAAAATAGGATTTCCCAGCTTCGACTTCGACAGGATAGGGTGCTTTTTGCGCGATTTTTGGTGCGGTCATGTTTGGCTGCCTTTGGGTTGCGGGTGTAATTTTGTAAGACCAGTTTATATGGTACTGGTAACTTACACTGTAAACATCTTGTACCGCATACAACGCCAGAAGGTATTTAACTGCAATGATCAATGATGAGCTGAAACAGGGCTGGAAAAACGATCCACGTATAGGGGAGTTGACCGCCTGGCTGGTACAGGAGGGGCTTCTTGGAAATCCTCACGTCGAATTCCTTGACGCCTATTGCCAAAAATTGGAGGCGATGGGTGTTCCTTTGATACGGGCACATGTGACCATGAATGCATTGCATCCGGTTTACGGCGGTGTTGGTTTTGACTGGCTGCGCAGCGAGGGGCCGATGTGGCATCAATACGAACATGCGACGCAAACACCGGGCGCCTTTGAAAGTAGCCCGTTTTTTCACATGCTGAGCACGGGGCAATACATTTACCGTGAACGGCTTTGTGACGTGGATGAGGAAAGCCGCTTTACCCTGCTCAACGACATGAAAGCTTTGGGCGCAACTGACTACTTCGCAGTTGGTGTGGCGTTTGGGAATTGGCAAATTGGTCCAGCAACAGAACTGGAAGATGGGCAAGAAGGCGCATTGCTGTCTTGGATGTCATATGCACCACAAGGGTTTTCGCAAGCCGATATTTTGCTGATCACGGCGACATATCCTACGCTTTGCCTTGCCTTGAAATCTGGCTCAAATCGACAAATGGCAGAGGATTTGTTGGGGGTCTACTTGGGGGGCGATGCAGGGCAGCGCGTTTTGTCAGGCGAAATTCAACGTGGATCGTCTGAACGAATTGACGCAGTGATCTGCTATTTTGATCTGCAAGGCTTTACCGGCATGTCCCAAAAGATCGAGGGGGAAGCACTGCTTTCAATGCTAAACGATTACTTCGGTGTGGTTGTCGCGCAGATTGAAGCAAATGGTGGCAATGTTCTGAAGTTCATGGGGGATGGATTGCTTGCGATCTTTGACCGTCAGAAATTGTCTGATGCCGCTGAGCGTGCATTAAAAATGACAGAGGCGTTGGAAGTCGAAATGGCTGGTATGAGTAAGACGCGTGAGGCCAACGGCTTGCCATCGATGGGATACACAATGGCGATCCATGCGGGGCCAGTTCTTTATGGCAATATGGGGGGCGACGCGCGTCTGGACTTTACCGTCATCGGTCCTGAGGTGAACCTGACAGCCCGTATTTCGGGAATGCATCGTTCGTTAAGTCAGCGCATTATTGTGTCCCAAGCGGTGGCAACGGATGTTCCGATGACCGCTTCGGGCTTGGTTTCATTGGGCAAATACATGTTGCGCGGCGTTGAAAAACCGCAAGAGCTGTTCACCATCTACAGGGATTAAACGTCAGGCAATGCGGTCTATTTGACCAGCTTGCCCCACAGATCATATTCCCCAGCCTCGTCCACCTCGACCGTCACTATATCGCCAACGTTCAACTTTTCGAACCCCTCGTCGATGAACAGGTTCCCGTCGATCTCTGGCGCGTCTGCTTTTGTGCGGCAGGTTGCTGCGTCCTCGTCGATTTCGTCGATGATCACGTCGATCTGCGTGCCGATTTTGGCTTGTAACTTGGCTTCGGAAATCGCGTGGGCTTTTTCCATAAAGCGGTTCCAGCGGTCTTGTTTCACCTCGGCGTCCACGTGGTCGGGCAATGCGTTGGACCGTGCCCCCGCGACGTTTTCGTATTGGAAGCATCCGACGCGATCTAGTTGCGCTTCGTCCATCCAATCCAGCAGGGTTTGGAATTCGGCTTCCGTTTCACCGGGATAGCCAACGATAAATGTCGAGCGCAAGGTGATGTCGGGGCAGATGTCGCGCCATGCAGCGATTTCGTCCAGCGTTTTTGATCCAGCGGCGGGCCGTGCCATACGTTTCAGAACGTCTGGGTGCGCGTGTTGGAATGGGATGTCGAGATAAGGCAGAACACCGCTTGCAGGGTCTGCCATCAGCGGGATCATTTGGCGCACATGAGGGTAGGGGTAGACGTAGTGCAGGCGGATCCATGCGCCTAAAGTCCCCAAATCACGGGCCAGATCGGTGATGTGGGCGCGGTGGC
>JBLHPE010000043.1:0-18858 GCA_047624005.1 Ascidiaceihabitans sp. | reverse complement strand
GCGGTGCTGACCCGCGCCGCGAAGGGATCGCCATTGGCGATTGACAGTTAAAGGAAGACCCAATGGCCAAAGTCACCCGATTGCCACGCAACGAAGATGGTATATCCACAGTTCTGGGCGTGTTGAAGCAGCAGTTTGGAGATCGCTTTCAGACGGGTGATGCTATTCGTGAACAGCATGGGCATACGACGACGTGGTTGGAAAACCAATCACCTGACGGTGTAGTTTTCGCGCAAAATAAAGAAGACATCGTAGAGATCGTAAAAATCTGTGCCACGCATAAAGTGCCGATTATCCCATTCGGAACGGGCACCTCTCTAGAGGGTCATGTCAACGCGCCTGCTGGTGGTATTTCTGTCGATGTAATGCAGATGAACAAGGTTTTGGCTGTGTATGCAGATGATCTATCTTGTGTCGTTCAACCGGGAGTCACGCGTGAGCAGCTGAACACGCACCTGCGCGATCAAGGGCTGTTCTTTCCGATTGATCCAGGAGCCAATGCCTCCCTTGGGGGGATGTCGGCGACGAATGCCAGCGGCACCAATGCCGTGCGCTATGGAACGATGAAAGACAACGTGATTGCGATCGAAGCTGTGATGGCGGATGGGCGGACAATGCGCACAGCGCAGCGGGCTAAAAAATCATCAGCTGGATATGATCTGACGCGACTAATGGTTGGCTCTGAAGGCACCTTGGGTTTGATCACGGAAATCACATTGAAACTGCAAGGTATACCCGAGGCGATCAGTTCGGCACGTTGCACATTTCCAACGGTGGATGCGGCTTGTCAGACAGTGATGAAGGTCATTCAATATGGCGTACCCGTTGCGCGGATTGAACTGTTGGATGCGTTGCAAGTAAAGGCATGCAACGCTTATTCTAAACTGGATTTACCCGAGGAACCGCTGCTACTTTTGGAATTTCATGGATCGGATGCGAGCGTAATCGAACAGGCAGAAATGTTTGGGGCGATTGCTGAGGAACATGGCGGGGCCGGATATACCACGACTACGACCACGGAAGAACGCACCAAGCTGTGGCAAGCACGCCATGACGCCTATTGGGCAACGCTGCAATTGCGACCCGGTGCCATGGGGATTTCCACTGATGTTTGTGTGCCTATCTCACGGCTGGCCGATTGTGTGAACCAAGCGCGTGAAAAATTGGATGCTGAAGGTTTCATCTCGCCTATCGTTGGCCATGTCGGTGACGGTAATTTTCACTGCTTGTTGTTGGTTAATGCGCAGAATGAAGATGAAAAACTGCGCGCAGGGGAATTTGTAAGTTGGTTGAACAGGCTTGCAATTTCAATGGATGGAACCTGTACTGGAGAGCACGGTATAGGGCAGGGCAAGATGCCGTACTTGGAAGCGGAATTGGGCACGGCTACGGTTGATGTAATGGTGGCGATTAAGACCGCGCTTGATCCTGAGGGGATAATGAACCCGGGTAAAGTTGTATCGGTCTAAACCGCTGGCCGCTTGCGCGGTGCCTTTTATCTAGGGGGCTAGCCCCCATCGCTTACGCGACTCCCCCAAAGTTTATTTGGCAAAGTGAACTTGTTGGGGCGTGCGAGGTCGGTTTTTTGCTATGAGTTGTCGGCTGGCTGGCGCGTAGATGTGTGATGCGCTTTAGAACAGGGGCAATTCAAGGTTTAGGGAGTCGCGTTCATGAAAACTCAGGTCAAAGCATTGGTTGTTGGTGGCGGTGCCGTTGGAACCTCGATTGCGTACCATTTGGCAAAGGCCGGGTGGGATGATGTGATGTTGCTTGAGCGGGACGAACTGACGTCTGGTTCCACATGGCACGCGGCAGGTTTGCTGCCCTTGTTCAATATGTCGTACGCCACCACGCATATCCACAAATATTCGGTCGATTTTTACAAATCCCTGGAGGAAGAAGCTGGATTGAACGCGGGTTTCGCCGTCGTTGGCAATCTTCGTATGGCGCAAACTGATGAGCGGATGGATGAATTCAAGCTATACGCTTCGACCGCAGAAACATGCGATGTGCCTTATGTTTTCATGACCCCTGATGAGATCAAGGCAAAATGGCCGTTGATCCGCACCGAGGATTTGAAAGGTGCACTGTATCACCACACGGACGGTTATATTAACCCTGCCGATGTTACGATGGCGATGGCCAAAGGGGCCCGTCAGCGTGGTGTTGTGATTGAACGCAAATGGCAGGCGGATGCATTTGAATGGAATGGCACCGCTTGGGAAGTAACCTGTACAAAGATGGTAGAGAAGGGTGGCAATCTAATCCCATCTGATGAGCAGGTTGTGATCACTGCGGAGCATGTTGTAACGGCATCGGGCAATCATGCACAGCGCACAGCGAAGATGCTAGGTATCAAAATGCCTGCAATCCCTGTCGAGCACCAGTTTATCGTTATGGAACAAGACCCCGCATTGGTCGAATACCGTGCGGCTGGCAATCCTGAGCACCCAGTTATCCGCGACGCCGATGCGCAATCTTATGTGCGTGAAGAACGTGGTGGTTGGATTTTGGGTGTCTATGAAAAGGACGCGCCAGCCCGCTTTGAATACGGTGTGCCGGACAGTTTCCGCGCGGATCTTTTCCAGCTGAATCTAGACCGGATTGAAGAGCAATATCTGGCGATGATCCACCGTATCCCATCGTGTGAAGACAGCGGGCTTAAAGACGATTTCAACGGTCCAATCTGCTACACACCTGATGGAAACCCATTGGTCGGCCCAGCACCGGGCTTGCGCAATATGTGGCTGGCTGAAGGGTTCTCGTTCGGGATTACTGCGGCCGGTGGTACAGGTTATTTCCTAGCGCAAATGATGGTGGATGGAGAAGCCGAGATCGACATGGCCTCCCTTGACCCCAAACGTTACGGCGAATGGATGACAACCGAATTTGCGGCCCGCAAAAATGAAGAATGTTACGACCACGTTTATACCGTTCACCATCCTGATGAAGAACGCCCAGCGTGTCGCCCATTGCGCACATCGCCAGCTTATGACCGTCAGGCCAAAGCTGGCGCGCAGTTCGGATTTGTAAATGGATGGGAACGCCCGAATTATTATGGCCCCCTAGACGCGCCTGATAACTTCGATATCGAGGGCCGCTCATTCCGTCGTGGCACGTGGTGGGAACATACCTTGGAAGAGGCCAAAGCGGTGCGTGAGGGTGTGGGCCTGATCGATGCGACGGCGTTTACAAAGCATGTTGTTAAAGGACCCGGCGCGACCCAATTCCTTGATTGGTTCACATGTAATAAACTACCGTCGGTCGGTCGTATTAACCTGACTTATGCGCTGACCACGGCAGGCACGACCCGCACGGAATACACAATTGTCCGGATTGCCCAGGATGAATATTATCTTGTGTCTGCAGGGTCTTGGACGGCCTATGACAGTGATTACTTGCGCAAGGCGATCGAGGACAAAGCGCCAGAATTTGGCTATATCGAATGCCATGACGTCACCACGCAGTGGGGCGTTTTCGCTATTGCTGGCCCGAAATCACGCGAGGTTTTAAACGCGTTGGTCAAGGATGGTGATCCATCAACCGTGCTTTCTAACAAGCGGTTCCCATGGCTGACCATGCGCAACATTGAGCTGGGCATGTGTCCTGTGCGGGCCATTCGTGTGGCCTATACGGGGGAGTTGGGTTGGGAGTTACACCACCCGATCGAGATGCAAAATTACCTGTGGGATCAAATCGTTGCAGCGGGTGAGCCGCACGGTCTGAAACTGGTTGGTGCACGTGCGCAAAACTGGTTGCGCCAAGAGAAATCTTATCGCGCATTCGGTACCGAATTGGGTCGCGACGCGACACCGGTTGAGGCGGATTTACCTCGCTTTATTGACATGTCCAAAGAATTCCACGGTAAGGCCGCGATGGAAGCACACGGGGTCATCAGTAAATGCGTGACCTTATTGATTGATGGCCCTGCGGATGCCGATCCTTGGGGACGTGAGGCGCTCTATCACGGTGAAACGCGAGTGGGTCGTTTGACGTCTGGTGGGTATTCCGTTGCGTTTAATAAGTCGATTGGCATGGGGTATGTGCCCGCCGATTTGGCGGTGGTTGGGACAAAAATGAAAGTCCAAATGTTTGGCCAAATGTGGGATGCTGAAATTACTGTCGATAGCCCATATGATCCTAAAAATGCGACCATTCGCGTTGATGGATAGTTAAATGAGTAAGGCGGGTTTGGACTCGCCTTACGTTTTCTTGGCAAACACCAGTGCTAAGTTATTTGCAGGCATCTCAACAGCTTGGTGAAATAATAGGCCATTTTTTTGCGCAGTGTCTTTGACCCAGCCATCGTCCTTATATCCGGTCTCTGGATCGGACGCCCGAATGCTGGCGTCAAAACTTGCATCGCCCTCGCTGGTCAATTTCCCCTTCCGCCTAAAGGGGCCATAAAGGAACAGTTTGCCGTGTGGGTTTAGTGCTTTTGCCGACTCTGCAATCAACGTTGTAGCCTCAGCTTCGCTGATCAGATGCAGAAGGTTTGCAAGTGTGACGAGGTCCATCGCGGACACTTTAGCGCTCCAACCCAGTTGTGTTGCGTTCAACAGGATTGGTTGCTCAACATTCCTTTGAGCGGCTTCGCGGACATAGGCTTGAATGCTGCGAATACCTACCGGCTCCACTTCTGTTGGCTGCCACTGAATATGCGGCATGGCAGACGCAAACGTCACAATGTGTTGGCCCGTACCACTCGCGATTTCCAATGCCATTCCAGAATGCGGCGCTATTGCAATTATGGCGGCACAAACGTCGTTTGCGTTACGCGCAGCTGAGGGCGCATTCAGTTTGCCATCTTCGTCCACATCTGTGGTAACACTTGCTGTGCTTGGTGGTGTGCGGACATTCATTTCATAAACCTTTTTGGAGAAAGGGCTGTGACGATTTCCCGATCTATTTCAGAGGGTTGTCGGCAAACAAGATCCGCAATTAACTTGGACGCGGCCGGTGCTGTTTGGAAGCCGTAGCCGCCCTGCCCAGCACACCAGACGAAGTTTGAATTGGCCGGGTCACGTCCAAGAACAAGGGTGCGGTCTGGGGCAAAACTGCGCAGGCCTGCCCATGTGGATTCAACCCGTGTTACCTCGTGTGTGACGTGCTGTTGAAACCGGTCAATTCCCTCGGCCAGCGTCATGTCATCTGCGTAGGCATCGTGGGGTTCGACAAGGGTTTCCTCGGCTGGGGAGATGAGCAATTTTCCCGCGTCTGGTTTGGCGTACCACGCCTCCCCAACGCCAAAGAAAATCGGCCAAAGTGAAATGTCGTGGCCCGCTGGTGCAGGTGTCCGCGCAATCGAACGGCGCAGTGGGGTGATCCCAATTGGCGAAACACCCGCAAGGATCGCAATTTGGTCGGCCCATGCTCCTGCGGCGTTTACCAACACTTCGGCGGTGAAGGATGTGTCGCTGCAATCGATTGTCCAACGGTTGTCCGCGAAGGCGATCTTTTTGACTTGCGTGTTGGTGATGATTTGTCCGCCATTCGCGCGGACCACCTTTGCAAAGTCTTGAATCATCCTGTCTGTATCGATGTCTTGCGCGCCGTCATGATAGGCCGCGTGAGTGATTTTGTGGTTGAGGATTGGGACGTGTTTCCGTGCCTCATCCGCTGAAATCTCATTCGTTTTCAGTTCGTTAAGGTCATTTCGAAATGCATCTTCTTCACCTTTCCGACCGACCAAAAGGAACCCACGTGGGGTAAGGTAGGGTTGGTGGTAGGCGGCACTGGCGCGGTTTAGTGCTTTGACAGAAGCGCACCCATAGTTCTCTTCAAATAGCGCGGCTGAGCGACCAGAGGCGTGGTAGCCAAGGGCGCTTTCTGCCTCAAGCACCGTGACCTTAGCGTGTTCAGAGAGGCGGGCGGCGGCGGAAATACCGCCGATACCACCCCCAATTACGATGATATCGGTCATGCTTCTTCGAGCCTGTCCGTGGCCGGTGCGGGCGTTGGAGTGAGTGCGGTGATTTTATCGTAAAGCTTTGAATCGATGTCGTAATTCATGGCAGCGAGTGACGGTATCAGTTGCTCTAAATTACGGGCAGAAACGATTGGATTTGGGCGGCTGGGGTGATGTGCGGCCCACGCGACTGCAAGGGTGGAAGGGGCGACGCTTAGGGTGTCGGCAAGGGCGCTGAAGGCGGTTGCTGCATCGTGCATCCAGCTTTGGCCGTAGCGGGCGGCGTAGCGGTCGTCTTCAGTCAATCGACCTGTTTCACCGCGCGCATATTTGCCCGTCAAAAGGCCGCCGCCAAGTGGAGAATATGGAACAATACCAATGTCTTGATCGATACACATTGGCATAATTTCAACTTCGGCTTGGCGTTTTACAAGGTTGTACATCGGTTGAATCACGTCGATGCGGGTGCCCAGTTTTTCGGCCACAGCTTGCGCTTTCATCACTTGCCATGCAGCGAAGTTCGAAACGCCTATGTATCTGATTTTGTTACCTTGTTGGAGGATGGCGAGGGCTTCAAATGTCTCTTCCAAAGGCGTTTCATCATCAAAGCGGTGCAAATACAGCAGATCGACCATATCCAGCTGCAACCGGTCCCTGGATACATCAAAATGTTCAAGGATGTTTGTGCGAGTTGAACCACCGACATATGCAGCCTTGGTTGCGATCACCAGATCATCACGATTGTCACCAACCATTTGACCTAAAAGGGTTTCTGACGCTCCATTGGTATAGACATAGGCTGTATCGAAATGGTTTATCCCTGCCGCTAATGCCGCGTCATACATCGCACGGCTTTGGGTTTTATCGGCGTTCCCGCCGAATTGCATGGTGCCAAATGTTAGGCGGGACGCGGGTGTGCCGTTGGGCGAAATAAGCTGGGTCATAGGGCAATTCGTGACATGAGAAATGGGGTGGTGCAATGTCTTAAGCCGCAGTTCGGTGGGCAATTATGTGGTAAAACGTACAATTTACCCCTCGAATATGTACAGTTTGGTAAAGGCACCGATATGCGACATCGCGTGGAAATTGCCGTTTTGTACAATTTAGGGGGCTCAATTGTACAATTTAGGCTCGCGGGTTCACCCCATTGGAGTTCATCAAATATTAACCGTTAAGAAAGGTTACGGTTGCGTTAATTAACGCCCCTATTCAACGCCTTTCGCCGTCGCCCTTTGATAGGCAGGACGCGCATGCATCCGTTCCACAAAAGCCGCCAGCCGGGGGTAATCATCTTGCCGTTCTTGGCGCATTGCGATTTCGGCAGGGAAACTCAGCATAATGTCGACCGCCGATAGGTCATCAAGAACGTAGTGACCGGAATCGCCAAGCACATCGTTCATGTAACCGTAATGGGCATCAAGCTGTTGTTGAATACGGGGGTGCAATGGCGCGCCTGCGTCCCCCAGCAAACCGACATAAAGGTTGAGGAGGATCGGGGTCATCACAGACCCTTCAGCAAAGTGCATCAATTCGAGGTGCTGGATGTAGGCGTCACTGCCAACTTTGGGGATCATATGCGGTGCGTGGGTCATACACAGCATTTCGACAATTGCAGCGCTTTCAGTAATCAACCGACCATCCATTTCGATCATCGGGGATTTGCCAAGCGGATGGATCGCCATCAGCTCTGGTGGGGCCAGATTGGTTTTGGAGTCACGGGCATAATGTTTGACGTCATACTCAACCCCCAACTCTTCAAGCAGCCAGAGGATACGATGGGAGCGGGACCGATTGAGGTGGTGCAATGTAATCATGGTGGTAGGTTTGCACGTAGCGGGGTGGGTTAAAACCCACTTTACGGAATTTTGACGTGGGGATGTTTTGCGATGGCGGACGGGTTTGAGCAGATGGTGGACGCGGCGGTGCCGTTTTTCACAGAGCTGGCAGCGAACAATTCAAAGGCGTGGTTTGAGCCGCACAAGGGCCGCTATACCGCTGACATCAAGAAACCTGCGGAATTTATGGCGGACCTATTGGCCGAGGATTTGGCCCGTGTGACAGGCAAAGCCCACAGCCCAAAAGTGTTTCGCATCTACCGTGATGTGCGGTTTTCTAAGGACAAGACGCCGCTTAACCCGCGACTGCATGTGATGTGGTCATCTGCTGATAAGGACGCGCTGGCACCTGCATGGTTCTGCGGGCTTTCGCCGACCTATTTCAGGGTCGGTATGGGGGTGATGGGCCTGCAAGGTGAAAGCCTTACGCGGTACCGTACGTTTGTGGATGCTTGGGGCGATGGGTTGTCTGATGCAGTGGACGGTGTTTTGGCCAAAGGCGGTCAACTGTCTGACTGGGGGCCTGAACCGTTGAAACGCGTGCCGAAACCGTATGACCCCGACCATGTCCATGCCGAGTTTTTAAAGCGTAAAGCCTTGGCCGTTTCTATACCTATGCCGCAGGATTGGCGTGCGCAGGGAGTGCTGAAAGCCATCAATGGGCGGGTGAAGGACTTGCTGCCGGTTTGGGAGATGTTTGATCGGCATTTGTGAGGGGGTTAAAGGTCGGATTTGCAGACGATGACTGACGCAAATTCGATGTCCGATCTTTATAGCTTATTAGCAGTTAATTCGTCGCTCATCAGCGCATCCAACATTGGGCAAGACGCCGTGCCTTCGTCGCAGTTTTTAGAAAGGCTTTGAAGGGCCTCCCGCAATCTACCAAGGTTTTCAATTTTTGCATTGATCTCAATAAGATGATCTTCTGCCATTGCCTTCACTTCCCCGCACTGACGACTTTGTTTACCAGTGAGGGACAGAAACGTTTGAATTATGGCGATTGGGAAACCCAAGTTACGGCATCGTTTGACGAACCGCAGCTTTGCAATTTCGTCACGGGTGTACAGCCGCCGCCCAGCTGCTGAGCGATCCGGTTTTGCAATAATTCCTTCACGCTCGTAATAGCGGATCGTTTCAATGTTCACGCCGCTTTGTTCCGAAGCCTGACCAATGGCAAACATTTTACTTGCTCCTGTAGTTACTACAGGAAGTAAAAGATCAAAATAAACAAAAGTGCAAATCAAAGTTTCATTTTGGATTTGCGGAGGTCAACGCGATGAAAAATAAACTATTGGCTTTGGGTCTGGGCGGAACGTTGGTTGCCGTGTTGTGCTGTTTCACGCCGCTGTTGCCAATTGTCCTGACTGCCTTGGGCCTAACTGGGCTTCTGGCTGTCGTTTACAACGATGCTGTTTTGTTGCCGATGCTGGCTTTATTTCTAATTCTCACGGGGTACGCACTATGGCGGCGGAAGAAACTAACGTAACTCTGGAGTCCACGCTGACCTGCCCAAAATGCGGTCATGTCGAAACAGAGACAATGCCAACCGATGCGTGTCAGTGGTTCTATGAATGCAAGTCGTGCCAGACGGTTCTAAAGCCGTTGAAAGGCGACTGCTGCGTTTATTGTTCATATGCAACGATGCCTTGCCCGCCCATACAAGAAGGCAAGTCCTGCTGCGCATAGCGGGCATTCTATAAAGAAACGAGACCCAGCTGATGATGGTGACTCTGGCTATTTCTTGTTGATCTCAACAGTAATGGCGAGCTTTAGAATGTCCCCGACGTAGGACTTAAACCCATCAACGCCGAATGCGCCGCGATCAATCTGCCCAGTCAACCGGACCACCAGATTGTCCTGATCGCCGGCTTTGGACCCAACGGTCCGAAATATCCGCGCATTCAGGGTGATAGGTCGTGTCACATCTTTGATGGTGATATTGCCGATCAGTTTCGCCCGATCGCCGTCGCGGGTCAGTTTGGTAGATCGGAATTTAATCGTCGGGTAAGTCGCTGCGTCCAGCATTTTAGGGCCGCGCAGGGCTTGGGTTGCAAAGACAAACCCGCCTTTGACCGTTCGGGTTTGTAGATCTACGTTGATCGTGGAACTCTCTAACCGATTGAAATCAAGGGCGACATCGGCGCTGAAATTGGGGAAGGTGCCTTTGACCTCGCTGCCCTCGAACGCGTATGAAAAGGCCACGTCGCTTTTTGATGTATTCAACTGATATGCGACGGGTTTTGCCTGTCCGCCTACGGGACCGAGCATGGCGATCAAGGTCATCCAAATCAAAGCCGATCTTAGAAAATTCAGCATTTGGGTTTTCCTTTTTTGGTGGCCCGCCAATTCTATAGGTTTTTTCCTGGTTTGGATAACTTATCCAATTGTGCCTCGATCCGTGCAAGCCGTTCCATCAAGTCTTCACGGTGATGTGCGGTTTCGTCAACGGCCTCACGTCCTGATGTTTCTTGCATCGAGTTTACGATGAGACCCACCAAAAGGTTCACTACCGAAAATGTGGTCACGAGGATGAAAGGGATGAAGAAGGCCCATGCGTAGGGGTGGATTTCCATCACCGGCCGTACGATCCCCATCGACCAGCTTTCCAGCGTCATGATTTGGAAGAGCGAATAGGCAGATCCGCCAAGACTATCGAAGAATTCTGGGTGGCTTTGGCCGAACAATTTGGTTGCGATCACCGCGCCGACGTAAAAAATGATGCTCATCAAGACGACGACCGATCCCATGCCGGGCAGGGCCGAGACCAACCCTTCGACCACCTTGCGTAAGGAGGGCGAAATTGAGATGACCCGCAGCACCCGTAAAATCCGCAAGGAGCGCAGGACAGCCAGTGCGCCTGAATTTGGGATTAGGGCAATTCCTACAATTACAAAGTCGAACAGGTTCCAACCGTTGGTAAAGAACCTGTGGCGGTAAGCGATCAATTTGAGCACGATTTCCACAACGAAAATCCCGAGGCAGATCGCATCAAGGGCCAAGAGCACTCCGCCGAAGTTCGCCATTGCAACTTTGGACGTTTCCAATCCCAAAATGATAGCGTTGAACACGATCACACCAAGGATAAACCGTGTGACAAGATCGCTTTCCAGCCATTTGGCGAGTGCGTTAGTGGCCATTGGTTTGGTTTCCAATGGTATTGTCGAGGTGTTTGTCATGGAAAATGGCCTTGTTGCTTTGGCCTTCATATCGGTTGTGCAGCGGGTGTTTGCAAGTCTTTGGCGCGGACCTGTGCCGTCTTATTCCTCAAACCAATCCAATGTGCGGGCAGACCAACCTTTGGGGACGCCATGCCCGCCTTTGTGCAACATCAGTTCAATGTCTGCGCCTGAGCAATCGGTCCAGTGCCGGAACCACATATCGCCGTCAAAGCTGTTCTTTTCCGGCTGTCTTTTGTCGCAACCATTGGTTTCACGGAGTACTTTGAGGGAGGCCCAAACGTCGCCTTGGATGACGGCACCACCCCCAAACGATCGTCCTTCAAGGGGTACGGTGCGGTCGGTCCATCCATGGGTGTGGAACAGTTTGACGGGGGCGGCGCACGCGGTTGGCAGATCGTCCCAGAACGCACCGGCGATTGGCGCATATGCGGTGGCGAAGTTTGGCATTTGGCAGGCCACATCCCAAACCATCGATCCGCCGCGTGAGAAGCCTGACAGCAACGTCGGCGTGGCTGTGATGTTGAACCGCTTGCGCACGTCTGCCAGCACGGTGGTAAGAAATTCAACATCGTCGCGTTCAAACACACTGTTGTTGGCTTTGACCGACCAGTTGCGGATAAAGCGGGAATTTGGGTGATAGCCGTCAGGGGCGACGTAGACGTAACCACGTTTCACCGCAGCTTTGGCCATGCCAGACTTCAGCAGTGATTTGCCACGTCCACCGCCGCCGTGCAGAAAAATGACGATCCCCTTTGGCTCTGTGTTGGGTGCAATCGCGTGGTAAGTGCCGCCGTCGATAACACATGGGGTGTCCGCGTCACCGCAGTCTTGGGCGCTGGCGAAGGTGGTCGACAATGTTAGGGCGAAAAGCGTGGCGAACAGACGACGTTTCATAAAGGGGCTTTCGAAATGAATGGGTTGCACTGGGTGTGCCATCTTAGCGTAGAGGCTCCAAATCACGAATGGCTTACTTTGGATCCTCGCCAAAGTTGCGCCAGTGACAATCAATGTCGGTTTTGTGCTTGTCGGATTGATTATTGCGTGATGTGCTGATGCCAATCAGACGCATTTGAAACGGAGCATTGCAATGACTGGATATTTGGCAACCCCTTTAGATTTCCCCACCAGCGCCCCATCGGGGTTCAAGATGTTGGGACAAGAACCACGATTTGACGCCACCCGTCATTTGCAGATCGAAGTACCGGATCAAATCCTATCGCTAAAAGAGTTGGGGTATTCTGATGACCAGATCGCCGAGTGCCCAACATCTTTTGGTGTTACCTCGATTTTTCGTATTTTAAGCGATGAAGGAGTCGCATGTATGTTGGACGTCGCCCGCCAGCTTGAGGAATTTACAACCAGCAACGCGCGGATTGCACGTAATGTGCGCGGCGGTGTGTACCGTTCAAAGTTCTTGCGCGACCTGTGCCAATGCCCCGAATTGACAGCCGCGTTGTCGGATATCTGTGGCATTCCCGTGTTGCCCCATACGCTGCCGCACCAGTTGGGCCACCTGAATTACAACCCGCTTGAGGTGGGCGAGAACGTTGATAAATGGCACGTTGATACCCTGCGCATCGATTTTGTAATGTTTGTGACGGACCCCAAATTGGTCGATGGGGGAGAGTTTGAATATTACCTTGGAACCAAGGACGAAGTGGCTGCCTTAACCAAAGCTGGCAAACCGTTGGACCCCACCAAGATTGTCGCGCCGAATATGCCGGGGCCTGGATATGCTGTGTTGCAACAGGGCAATATGGTGGTGCACCGCGCCAAAGGTCTGCGCAAAGCGGGCGAACGGATCACGATGGTGAATGGCTATGTTCCGGGCGATATTACCTTTCCCGATTTTAGCCGTTTTGATCAGTTGTATATGGTTGACCCAAAGGACGCTGCGGCCAGCGAGTACACTCGTCACATGACATGGATGGCACGCGAACGTATGACGGCTGAATTGGACGCTTTTGAATTTAGCGAAGACAAGGATGCAATGGCGGCGCGGCTGGATGCATTTGCTGCGCACTTGACCAAAGCGGCCAATGATTTGCGCGATGCAGGTGAAGCGCAAACCGAACACTTTGGCGATGGGTGATCGAAGACCCAAAGCTCGTTTATTGAAATTTGGCGGCTAGGATCTTAACGCTGGCGAGGCCGAATCCGATGGAAAATGCACCCTCAAACCAGCGGCGCAAGCGCAGATAAAGGGTGGTCATGGCCTTTGATGAAAACAGGAATGCGTAACCGTGGAAAACGAAAAAACTTTGGATTCCAACAGCAAGGATCACAAGTGTAAGTTGTCCCATCGTGGCCCCTGCTGGGACGCCTAGGGAATAAAGGGAACCGAAAAACAGGATCGCTTTTGGATTGGTCACATGCAGCAACAAGCCCTTTGTAAACAAGGTTGCTTTGCTGCCTGTCACCGCTTTGACGGCTATTTCCTTGGTTGAAATGGCAGACCGCGCGGCCTTAAAAGCCAGATACATTAAATATGCAGCGCCGAAGTATCGCACCACTTCAAACATCCAGACATTTGCCAGCATGATCGCCCCAAGGCCGAAGGCAGCCGAGATGGACCAGATGAACGAGCCAGCGGTGATTCCTGATGCCAGAGCCAGTCCTGACCCCTTGCCCGAAGCCATTGATGTACCTGCAATGGCAAGTGTTGCTGGGCCGGGGCTTGCTGCCGCCAAAAGGGCTGCGATTAGGATCAAGGATAGATTGATGTCTAGGAGCATCGTGTCACACTCTTTCTAAGGTCTACAAACAGCGTTTTGGTTTCGGCCGTAAAAGTCAAATAGGCCGCGCACTTAAAGCCTGCGTTGCCGCGTCAAACCAGCCCCATGTCGCACGGGCAGATTGATTGTAGGTTAGGTAGACCTGACGCTGAAAGCCGATGGGTTCGGGGTGCAGAAACAGGTGCTGATTTTGCAAGGCTTCGCGGGCCATGCGGTGGGGCAAATATGCGCTGCCGCCTACCTTTAGCAGGTGTTCAAGTCCCAATGTAGCGCTGCCAAAGCTGATGCGCGTCGTGATCGTATCAGCAAAGGCAGCAGCGTGTGCGCGGCCAAAGGATTCACCAGCTTCAACGTAAATGTAATTGGGGTCTGTGCGCTGTTGGTTGTCTTTTTTGGTTGAGACAAGGACCAATGCGTCAGGCTCAAGTTCTATCTGTCCTTGCCGTTGGCTGACGGATGATCTGTAGGTTAGCGCAAGGTCGGATTTCCCCTCAGTCAGCCATCCGCTGACGTCTGCTGCACTGCCAAGCCAGACCGAGACCGCGATTTGTGGTTGATCTGTTTGCAGGGTTTCGAACAGGCGCTGGCCCAACCCGCTCCACAAATCGTATTCACACGCGATGTTACAAATACCTGACATGCCATCGGGCAGGGCGGTTTCCTGTTTGGCCTGCTGCCACAGTTCCGAAATCGTATCGGCGTAACGGTGCAGCCTGACCCCTGCTGCGGTCATGGTCGCCCCTGACTTGTTGCGGATGATCAACGTTTGCCCGATTTCGTCCTCTAACGATTTCAAGCGTGCGGTCACAGTCGATTGTGTGACGTTCAAGATATGCGAGGCCCGCACCAAGCTGCCGGTTTCGACGATGGTCAGGAAGGTTCTAAGTTCGGAAAGATTCATTTGCTACAATTCGATTATTTCGAACTTATTGTCCATTTATATTCGCTTTTCCGAGATATCATTTTCCACTACGATTTTGACAGGAGGGCATGGGCCAATGGAATCAGAACATCGAGCAACGTTTATTTCTGCCATGCGCACAGTGGCCAGCAGCGTCTGTGTTGTGACAACGGATGGTGTTGCGGGCCGTCATGGTGCGACGGTGTCTGCCTTCAGCTCGGTTTGCGCAGACCCGCCCACGGTTTTGGTGTGTTTGAACACCGCCTCAAAGATCGCTGCGCATGTGGCCGCCAATCAGGTGTTTCGCGTGAATGTCCTGCCAGATGGTGCCGCTGAAATCGCCGCCCGTTTTGCGGGGCTGCATGACGATAAGGTGAGCGATCGGTTTGAGGGTTTGTCAATTTCTGGTGACTTGCCCGCCATAAAAGGGGCCACATCCTTTGCCTGCAATTTGACCCAGGCGATTGTTGAGGGCACGCATCTTATCTGCATTGGTCGGGTGGTTGACGTGACACATGGCGCCGCCGTTCCGTTGACCTATTTGGCTGGCGCATATCAAGAACTTAAATCTAAGGAAGGGCTATAATGTCAGTCGTAAAATATCAGATGTTGATTGATGGGGCATGGGTAGACGCTGCTGATGGCGCTTGCTTTGACAGCATAAATCCCGCGACGGGTTTGATCTGGGCCAGTATTCCAGAAGCGACTGAATTAGATGTGAACCGCGCGGTTGAAGCCGCAGATGCTGCGTTAAACGGCGAATGGGGCACGATGACCCCAACGGCCCGTGGCAAATGTTTGCGCCGTTTGGGTGACTTGTTGGCTGAAAACTCCGAGGCGATTGGCAGGGTTGAGACGGTAGACACCGGTAAGATGTTTAAAGAGACCGCGTGGCAGGCCACCTACATTGCGGAGTATCTGCATTTCTATGCGGGTGCCGCTGATAAAATCCACGGCGAGACGTTGCCAATTGATAAGCCCGATATGTTTGTTTTTACCAGCCGCGAACCTGTGGGCGTTGTTGCCGCTGTGGTCCCTTGGAATAGCCAGATGTTCCTAAGTGCGGTCAAGATTGGCCCTGCGTTAGCAGCAGGCAATACGATTGTTTTGAAGGCGTCTGAACAGGCGTCTGCCCCAATGTTGGAGTTTGGTAAATTGGTCGAGCAGGCGGGTATTCCAAACGGTGTTGTCAACATCATCACGGGACATGCTGAACCATGTGGTCGTGCGTTGACCAGTCATCCGTTGGTTGCCAAGATCGCCTTTACCGGTGGTCCAGACGCTGCCCGACATATCCTACGCAATTCGGCAGAGAATTTTGCTGAGGTGTCGTTGGAACTGGGCGGGAAATCACCGTTCATTGTGTTTGATGATGCCAATATAGAAAGTGCCGTGAACGGGTCGGTTGCGGGCATCTTTGGGGCGACGGGCCAAAGCTGTGTGGCGGGGTCTCGATTATACCTGCACGAAGATATCGCGGATGAGTTTTTAGAGCGGATGATCGCGATTGCGAAGGCCATTCGCATCGGTGATCCGCAGGCCGATGAGACCGAGATGGGACCGCTGTGCACCCAAGCGCAGGTCGATCACATCGAGGCGCATCTCGCCTTAGCAGTGACCGAAGGCGGCACAGTTTTGACGGGTGGCAAGCGGGCTGATTTGGATGGTTTGTATTTTGAACCAACGATTGTTGAGTGCCCGCGTCAGGACATGACAATTGTCGATACCGAGCTTTTTGGCCCAGTGCTGGCCGTGCAACGCTTCAAGACCGAAGACGAGGTCGTGGCGCTGGCCAATGACACGCGCCACGGTCTGGCGGCGGGGATTTTCACCCGTGACAGCGCCCGGTCGTTGCGCATGTCCAAACGTGTGAAGGCGGGGATTATCTGGGTGAACACCTACCGTGCCATCAGTCCGATTGCCGCCTTTGGTGGGGTCAAAGGCAGTGGCTATGGCCGCGAGGCTGGGATGCAAGCCGTCTATGATTACACCCGCCCGAAAACGGTTTGGATGAACCTTTCCGACGACCCAATCGCCAACCCCTTTAAGATGAGGTGACACCATGAAATTCCACTTTGCAATTAACTTAGAACGCATGGATGACGCCACAGATATGCGCGCCGTTCGCGACCATACCATTGAGATGGTCAAAATGGCTGACGCCGCTGGCTTTGAAATCGCTTGGGCCGCAGAGCACCATGCACTTGAAATGACCATCGCGCCCAATCCGTTTCAGCTGATGACATGGTGGGCGGATCACACGACAAATATCCGTTTGGGATGTGGTGTCGCAAACGCGGCCTATTGGCATCCTATCAATCTGGCGGGTGAGGCGGCGATGGTTGACTTGCTGTCTGGTGGTCGCTTGGAGTTGGGTCTGGGATCAGGCGCATATCAACGTGAATTTGACCGGATGAAGCCCGGATTGCCGCAGCCGGAAAGCTACAAATACCTGCAAGAAATGTTGCCTTTGGTGAAGCAGTTGTGGGAGGGTGATGTGGAACATGACGGTGAATACTGGCAGTTTCCGAAGTCGACGTCTTGCCCGAAACCTTTGCAAGATAAGGTGCCAATGTGGGTTGCCGCCCGCTCGCCGATCACCTTTGATTATGCGGTGGAAAATGACTGCAACATTATGTGCTGGCCTTTGAGTATGCCAATGTCTGAAGCTGTGAAATATCGCGGCCAGCTGGACGAGAGCATCGCCAAATTTGGCGGCTGGAACGGTACGTTTGCCCTGATGCGGCACACGTCTGTTTGGGACAATGAACATGACAGGACAAAGACGTTGGGCGCGATCCGTGGTGCGCTGGGCCGTTTTGGTAATCTGATGATGAAGAAGGGGGATGTTGTGAATGGTTTCCCCGATGTTGTTCCGCTCGAAGAGTTGGATGGAAATGCCCGCGTTGATCCCGAAATGTTAGAGGAAAACCTGATGTTTGGCACACCTGAAACGGTGATTGCCAAAATCAAAGCCTATGAAGAATTGGGCGTTGATGCCTTTATCTACTATGCCTCTATGGGGCTGGATATGGATGCGCAAAAGCGGTCTATGCAACTGTTTATCAATAAAGTCATGCCGGAGTTTGCCTGATGCCCGAGATTAATATTACCGTAACTAACCCTGTAGATATTCGCCGTACAATCCTGAACATCCAAGACACCTATATCGAGGGCTGGAAAAAGGTCGAGACGCCGACAAAGTTGATCACCGCGATGGCGATTATCAAGAACCCTTGGTTTGGCCGTGGTCATGTCGAGAACCTACGCCCAGAGATTCAGGCGGTTGGTCCCGTGATTGGCGAGCTGCTGACAGGTATGATTATGGATGTCGCAGGTGATAAGGTTGAGGGCTATGGTAAGGCTTCCATCGTGGGCATGGGAGGTGAATTGGAGCACGCCCAAGCGCTGACCCACACGCTGTGGTTTGGCAACAAATACCGCGAGGCGGTGAATGCGCAGTCTTACCTTGTCTTCGCCAATACACGCGGCGCTGCGGGTTGTTCGTTGATGATCCCGTTGATGCACAAGGATGATGGTGGGCTGCGGTCGCATTACCAAACCATCCACGTGTCGGTTCAGGATGCGCCAGCGGAGGACGAGGTGATTATTGCGCTTGGTGCCTCTATCGGCGGCCATCCAAACCACCGGATTGGGAACCGCTATCAGGACCTCAAGGAAATGGGTCACGACGTGGATAATCCCGCTGGTGTCTGATTTTGCACCAGATGGCACGGCCTATGATTTGGTTGGGCCGAAGGGAGCGCCTTGTGTCGTGTTAATTCACGGGCTTGGGCTATCGCGCCGTCTTTGGGACGCCCACTTGCCTGCCTTCGCAGGGTATCGGGTATTGCGTTATGATCTGCATGGGCACGGCGAAAGCGCGCCTTGGTCGGGTGTGACGTCGCTGACTGTTTACGCGGATCAGATTGCTGGGTTGATGGACCATCTGGGTATTGCGCAAGCCCATATCGTTGGCTTTTCGATTGGTGGGATGATCAACCGCCGCTTTGCTTTTGATTACCCTACTAAGGTGTTGTCGTTGGTAATCTTGAACTCGCCCCATGATCGGGGTGCCGAGGCGCAAAAGGCTGTTGAGGCCCGCGCGATAGCTGCCCGCGAACAAGGCGCATTTGCAACTTTTGACGCAGCAGTGGCGCGCTGGTTTACACCAGAGCATGTCGCGACGGGCAAGGGGCCTGCATTGGTGCGCGCGTGGCGTGAACAAGTGGATGATGAAAGTTATGCGCAAACGTCGTGGGTTTTGGCCCATGGGGTGCGCGAGTTAATTGCGCCCGAG
>JBLHPE010000042.1:0-19202 GCA_047624005.1 Ascidiaceihabitans sp. | reverse complement strand
GACATACCTTGGGTCAGAGCGACGAAAAGAGGTGCTAAGCCAATGGGGTCAATAACAACAAACATTGTCACAAATGCAGTGATTAAAAATGTAGTATCAACCATATTTTAATGACTGGCGCTTTGCCCCAGACCCCATTGTTTAATTTGCAAAATGAATTGCAGGATCACTTGTTTCCTGCTTTTTCAAGTTTTTCAAGATCTTGCATCCACAGTGCTTCTGCCCGATCAAGAGCGCCCATAACTTCAGCATATTTCTTTTGCCAGACTTCCATCTCGCCCAGCTTCGCATCTTCATAAAGTGCAGGGTCAGCCAGCTTCTTTGCCAGTTTATCGCGCATTTCATTTAGTTTTGCCACCCGCGCCTCAGATTTTCGCACTTCGCCCCGAAGGGCGATAACTGCATCACGGCTAAGCTGTTTTTGTTTTGGTGCAGGGGCGGCCCCTGACTTAGATTTTGATTTCGACGGCTTATCACTGGACAAAAGCAATTTACGATAGCTTTCGAGGTCGTCATCATAAGGTGTAACTGTACCATCTGAAACCAGCCACAACCGGTCAGCGACCATAGACAATAAGTGCATGTCGTGGCTGACAAGGATTACGGCACCGCTGTATGCCGTTAGCGCTTCCACCAAAGCCTCGCGGCTTTCAATGTCTAAGTGGTTGGTCGGCTCATCGAGGATCAGCATGTGTGGCGCGTCTATTGTTGCCAAAAGCAGGGAAAGTCGCGCCTTTTGACCACCAGAGAGGCGTCCAACAGCAGTCTCAGCTTGATCTGGACCAAGGCCAAAGCCTGCAAGATTGGCCCGCAACTTAGACTGCATAACACCTGGGCGCACTGTTTGAAGGTGCTGCAAAGGTGTTTCATTTACAATTAATTCGTCGACTTGGTGTTGGGCAAAATAGCCGATGCGCAACTTGTTAGAACGGATCATTTTTCCGGCCATCAGGGGCAGGCGGTCTGACAGCAGTTTGGACAGCGTTGATTTACCCTGACCGTTTTTACCTAACAATGCGATACGATCATCTTGGTCAATACGCAGGTTCATTTTCTGAAGGACAACTGTTTCGCCGTAACCTGTTGTACCGCCTTCAATGGCAATAATTGGTGGTGCCATTTCTTCGGGTTCAGGAAACGTGAACACGCGTTTTGCGGCTTCTTCTGGTGCAGCAATCATGTCCATCTTTTCGATCATCTTAAGACGGGATTGTGCCTGCTTGGCTTTAGAAGCTGTGGCCTTAAACCGGTCCACAAACGATTGCATATGGTCTTTGCGCGCTTGCTGTTTCTTAGCCATAGCGGCCTGAACCGCACGCCGTTCTGCACGTTGGCGCGCAAATTGGTCGTAGGGGCCAGAATAGAAGGTCAGACATTTTTCTTCGAGATGCAAAATGCCCTCGACCGCGCGGTTCAATAGGCCACGGTCGTGGCTGATGATGATGACTGTATTTGGATATTTAGCGAGGTAGGCTTCGAGCCAAAGCGCGCCCTCAAGATCAAGGTAGTTCGTCGGCTCATCGAGCAGTAACAAGTCAGGCTGCGCAAACAACACGGCAGCCAAAGCCACACGCATGCGCCAGCCACCGGAAAATGCGGAACAGGGTTGACGTTGTTCTGCATCCTCAAAGCCAAGACCTTTGAGGATGGTTGATGCACGCGCTTCAGCGGACCAGGCGTTGATGTCCACAAGTCGGGTCTGAATTTCTGCGATCCGCGACGGATCTTCGGTTTCTTCAGCCATTAACGATGCGCGTTCGGTGTCCGCGGCCAGAACCGTGTCCAAAAGCGATACCTCGTTTGCGGGTACTTCTTGCGCCACGCCGCCAATCTTGGCTTTGGTGGGCAGTGAAATCTCACCACCGTCAAGGCCCAACTCACCACGGATCAACTTGAACAGCGTGGTCTTACCCGCACCATTTGCACCGATTAAGCCAACCTTGTGGCCATCAGGAATTACAGCATTGGCACCTACAAGTAGCGGGCGGCCTTCGACGGAATAGGATATATCTGATATACGTAACATTCGCGCGGTGTGCCCGATCCCGTGCATGGCGTCAATCGGGTCTGACGCCTCTGAATGTGCTATTTACAAACATCTACTGCACAAGAGCCTTTTATTGGGCGCGTTGCCATGTTACGCGACCCGCAATATCGTAAGGGTTGGCACAGGCCTGCCCAGATTTAGGAGCAAACCCATGGCGCTAGAGCGTACTTTCTCAATCATCAAACCAGATGCAACTAAGCGTAACCTTACAGGCAAAATCGTTGCTAAATTTGAAGAGGCTGGTCTGCGCGTTGTTGCGTCCAAGCGTATTCAAATGACTTTGGCTCAAGCCCAAGCGTTTTACGGTGTTCACTCCGAGCGTCCGTTCTTTGGCGAATTGTGTGACTTCATGATTTCCGAGCCAGTTGTGGTTCAGGTTCTTGAAGGCGAAGGCGCAATTGCGAAAAACCGCGAAGTTATGGGCGCAACAAACCCATCCGATGCAGCAGCCGGCACAATCCGTGCAGAGTTTGCACAAAGCGTTGGCGAAAACTCGGTACATGGTTCAGATGCACCTGAAACGGCTGCAGAAGAAATCGCATACTTCTTCTCTGGCTTGGAGTTGGTGGGTTAAGCCACCACTTTAACGGATTTTTTTGGAGGGGCTGGCATTTTGCTGGCCCTTTTTCTTTAGGCATTTTTGGTTCTGACACCAATTTGGTTCATCATCTGCTCAAAAGCACCGCGGCCTTCATCAATAGCCTCTGACTTGAGAGTATCAAAGATCACGCGGAGTTTCTTTTTCTCGTCACCTTTGCAATCATTCCAAGGACGACCCTGAAGCGCCATTACCAATACATAATATCCAATAAAGTGGGGTTTTGTGCCGGCTTGGAGAAGGAGGCGGTAGGTCTCATCGGCGCCGATCTCACGCAGTTCTTCAGCGGAATTGATACCGATTTTTGCACAGCTCTCTTCATAAGCTGGACCCAAATTGCGGATTGATGAAATTGGTGTTGTCATGCTGGGAAACCTAGCCAAACGGATCCCATCTGTCACGGCGATATCGAACCGTTAATTTACCAATTACAAGCTGGCGTAATCTATAATGATTGGGGCAGGTGTAGGACTTTGCGCCGTTATGGGCGGTGGTGTCGGGATTTGATTGTTACTGCTATGTGCCATGTATTGCCTCGTTATCCAAATTTTATCTGGTTGCCTCTTGCGGGCCAATTATGGATTTCTACATACTTTGAAGTCATTAAAATGGCTGAATTGAGGCAGCAATGTGGCGAACTTTCTGAGGCTAGGTTTGAGTGACAATGTAGCGTGTGATTTGTTGATAGGTTTTGTTTCTATTTAGCATAATACTTGGAAACGCTGGCTGGTTCGGCGCGTCTGGCCATCCTTGTGGTTCTAAAGCGATGCCCGTATTGGGGCCAATTTTAGGGCCAATGCTGGTTGATGCTTCAAGATTTGGTAATCCTGAACCTGTATAAACTTGCAATCCAACTTCCGTCGTTGTGATGTCCAATTGTAGGCCATCGGTCGTACGCAATGTTGCAGCGTGTTGCGGTGAAGTATGCTTTTCAGTGCTAAGACACCAATTGTGATCAAGGGTTGCGGTTGGACCGATCGGTTGTGGTCGTGTGAAATCAAAAGCGCTGTTTGTAACGGATGCTATTTCACCTGTCGGTAAACCTTTGGCATCCTTTGGCAAGTATGTCCGTGCATTGATGCTTAGCATTGTTTTTGATTGATCTGGTTCAAGCGCCCAATAGGGATGATGGGCTATGTTCATTGGGGTCCTTTGATCGGTAACAGCCGTTATTGTTATCGTCAGCCTAGCTGCGTCCAAAGTGTAGGTTATTGAGATATTGCGATTGCCTGGCAATCCACCGTGCCCGTCTGGCAATTGGCACGTAAGCGATACTGTTGAGGGCGTTTTATCGACCATTTTCCAAACCTGATTATGCAGCCCATCAGATCCAGAATGTAGTGCGGTCGTTCCTTTTTCGTTGCGCTCCATCTGGAATATCCGACCGTCGATTTTAATTTGACCGTTTGAAATTCGATTGGCGACAGGACCGACAAGAGCGCCAGCATAGAAATTGTCCAAGGCAGAATTTGAATTTGGTTTGAGGCCAAGAATCAGATCGCGCCCTTTGAACCTGAATCGAGTTAATGTTGCACCAAAGGGCGCAATTTCGGCAAGAAAGTCGCCTGCACTTAAGTGTATGCGTTCAATATTCGGTTTAGACATTGCGTGATCTTCCTTTGTCTCGAGCCATTCGCTTAACTTGTGGTTTCTGGGCTTGACCCTACGGCCCCATCAGCCTTTGCTGCGGATGAATCCGGCAATGCCTTATATGGCATCACCAAGCGCTTAAAGGCTAGTCCATGACAACATCCGACCATGTTTCAACCCACGATGCACCCGAAGATGTGCGCAACGAGAACATCTTTATTTACGTTGACGGTGCTCTTGTGCCTCGCGAGCAAGCTGTCGTTTCTGTTTATGATAGTGGGTTCATGTTGGGAGACGGTGTGTGGGAGGGTATGCGTATCTATGATGGGCATATTGCGTTCATGGATGATCATTTGGATCGGTTGTTTGAAGCAGCCCTTTATATCGACCTTGATATTGGCAAAACACGTGCCGAACTGGTCCAAGCAATTCATGACGCTTTAACAGCAAACGATATGACCAACGACGCACATATTCGGATGATGGTGACACGTGGGAAAAAGAGAAAACCATTCCAGCATCCTCACCTTAGTGTTTTTGGGTCCACAATCGTTATCATTGCAGAGCATTCCAAACCTGATGACAGCGTTATTGATCGAGGTATTTCGTTGCATACAGTGCCGCATCACCGGGGATTACCGCTGACGCAGGATTCCAAATTGAATTCTCACTCCAAGTTGAACTGCATTATCGCCTTGAATCACGCGTTGCGGGCAGGGGCGGACGAGGCGTTGATGTTAGACCCCTTTGGCTTTGTGAATACGACGAATGCCTGCAACTTTTTTATCGTTAAAAAGGGTGCCGTTTGGACCTCAACTGGCGATTATTGTATGAACGGGATCACACGCCAAAAGGTGATCGACCTATGCCGTGCAAATGATATTCCAGTGTTTGAACGAAACTATTCGCTGGTCGATACTTACAGTGCAGATGAGGTATTCCTGACCGGTACGTTCGGTGCACAAACGCCGGTATTTAAGATTGACGGACGTGTGATTGGCGGCGCAAAGGCAGGTCCAATGTTCCATCGTATCCGTGGGCTTTATAAAGACCTCATCCTTCAAGACGCCAAATAGGGGGCCGTTATGGACCGCGCTAAAATCGTTCACGACAACTTCCGACGCCGTGTTGCCGTCGATGATTTGCCCACTGGGATGGCTCCAAAAACTGGCCTTGATCCATTCATGGCCGTCGAGGTGTTTCGTGCGCAAGTCACCAGTCGGGCCCTTGATCGTACAAGTAGGCGGATGCAAAAGGAGGGGCAGGGGTTTTATACCATTGGGTCTTCGGGTCACGAAGGTATGGCTGCGGTTGCGCGGGCTTTGCGTCCAGATGATATCGCGTTTTTGCACTACCGTGATGCTGCGTTCCAATTGGCCCGCGCTGATCAGGTGAAAGGGCAAACGATGACGTGGGACATGTTGCTTAGTTTTGCTTGTGCCGTGGACGACCCGATCAGTGGCGGGCGCCATAAGGTGCTTGGGTCTAAGGCGCTGTTCATCCCGCCCCAAACATCAACGATCGCGAGCCATTTACCCAAAGCTGTTGGTGCTGCATACGCGCTTGGGCTTGCGCAGCGTCATCCACCGGAACATCGGCAATTGCCGATCGACAGCATTGCGGTGTGTTCGTTTGGGGATGCGTCTGCAAACCATGCGACGGCGCAGGGCGCAATAAATGCGGCGGGTTGGTCGTCGGTTCAATCTGCCCCTTTGCCGTTGTTGTTTGTGTGTGAAGACAATGGCATTGGGATTTCGACCAAAACGCCACAAGGTTGGATTGCAGCATCGATAAAACATCGCCCCGGCGTTAAGTATTTTGAGGCTGATGGGTTGGATATCTATGATACCTTTGCGGTGACACAACAGGCCGCCGCCTATGTCCGAACACGAAAAAAACCAGCATTCCTACATCTTCGCATGGTACGGCTTTATGGACATGCGGGACCTGATATCGCCACGACGTATTTGCCAAAAACCGAAGTCGAACAGGACGAGGCAAACGATCCGTTGTTGCATTCCGCACGTCTATTAAGGGACGCTGGGGCTTTGACATTGGACAGAGCGCTCGCAATTTACAATCAAACCCAGGCACGCGTGGATCTCGTTTCGCATGAGGCAGTGAAACGGCCACGCCTTGAATCAGCCCATGAAATTATGGCAAGCATTGTGCCACCATCGCGGGCCTGCAAACCAACCAATGGCGTGACACCTGATACCAGAGAGGCGGCTTTTGGCCGCGAGTTAAAGGCGCAATCTTCACCCCAAACGATGAGCAAACTGATCAATTGGGCCCTGACCGATTTGATGCTGGAGCACCCTGAAGTCGTAATGATGGGGGAAGATGTTGGGTTAAAAGGTGGCGTCTATGGGGTTACTCAAAAGCTTCAAAAACGATTTGGGCCTGCGCGGATTATCGACAGCTTGTTGGACGAACAATCTATTTTGGGCTTGGCGATTGGCCTAGGGCACAACGGATTTGTCCCAATCCCCGAAATTCAGTTTCTAGCTTATCTTCACAACGCCGAAGATCAGTTGCGAGGAGAGGCGGCAACGTTGCCGTTCTTCTCGAACGGACAATTCACCAATCCGATGGTTCTAAGAATTGCAGGTTTGGGGTATCAAAAGGGGTTTGGTGGGCATTTTCACAATGACAACTCCCTTGCTGTTTTGCGCGATATTCCCGGCATTATTATCGCTTGTCCATCTTGCGGTGCAGACGCGGCTGCAATGCTGCGTGAGGCGGTAAGATTGGCGCGTGAAGAACAACGCGTTGTTGTTTTCATTGAACCGATTGCACTTTATCACACGCGTGATCTTGAGGACGGAGACAGCGCTTGGATGAACCATTATCCGTCATCTGAAAAACGGATAGGTTTGAACGATGTTGGCGTCCACGGTGACGGGTGTGATCTGGCAATTGTGACATACGGCAATGGTCACTACCTGTCGCGTCAAGCGGCAAAAACCCTTGAGGCGGGCGGCACACGTACGCGTGTGATCGACCTTCGGTGGTTGGCACCTTTGCCAATCGCAGCATTGCTAGAGGCGGTTTCTGACTGCTCAAATGTCCTAATTGTTGACGAATGCCGTGGCACAGGTGGACAAGCAGAAGGGCTGATGGCGTTGTTTTCAGAAGAACGTCTTGAGAATTTTGCGCGATTGGTCGCCGAAGATAGTTTTATCGCAACGGGACCTGCATACGCGGCGACTATGCCCTCAAAGAATAGTATCGTTGAGGCGGCTCGCAAATTGATGAAACGAGTTGAAACATGACGCGCCGCGCAGTGCTGATTTGCCCTGGTCGTGGCACATACAACGCACCAGAACTTGGCTATCTGAAGCAACATCGCCCAGGGTTTGAGGCGGTTTTGGACGGCTTCGATGAACAACGCTTGGCGTTAGGACAAGCCACGCTAACGGGTTTGGATAATTCAGAGCGCTTCGATCCGGACGTATTTACGCGCGGTGACAATGCCTCTGGTTTGATTTTCGCCAGTGCATACTGCGACGGCAAAAGCCTGAATGATGACATCGAAATTGTCGCAGTGACTGGTAATTCGATGGGGTGGTACATCGCAATGGCATTGGCGGCTGCTGTTTCTGATCAAGACGGCTTTCGGTTGGTGAACACGATGGGTGAACTGATGCAGCGCCACTTGATTGGTGGGCAATCAGTTTACCCCATCACCGATGAAAATTGGGTGACAGACGGCAAACGTAAACATCAGCTGTTGGAAACTGTGCGTTTGATTGACGCAAAAGTGGATCACGATCTTTGTCTGTCAATCGATCTAGGTGGCGTGCTGGTTCTTGCTGGAAACGAAGCTGGCCTAACGGAATGGGAAACGAACGTGCCAAAAGTCTTTGGCCGCTTCCCGATGCGTTTGCAGAACCACGCAGCGTTTCATAGCCCTTTGCAATCAGATGTTGCGGCAAAGGGCAGGGTGCTTTTATCGGATATGATTGTGAACGCGCCTGATGTCCCCCTTATTGATGGATTTGGCAACGTTTGGTGGCCCGATGGTTGTGATACGGAAAAAATGTGGGACTACACATTGGGCGCGCAAGTGACCGAAACTTATAATTTCTCTAAAGCGATAGAAATTGCGGCGAAAGAATTCACGCCTGATCTTTTTATTCTTGCAGGTCCCGGAAATACGTTGGGCGGTGCCGTCGCCCAGTCGCTTATTGGGTGTGGTTGGAAGGGCATGCAAAACAAAGCCGACTTCGAAGTGTTGCAATCAACGTCCGGACTTTTGGTTTCAATGGGGCTAAAAGACCAGCGTTTGACTGTTGTGTGAAGTTTTTACCTAGCGTTGACGATCGTTCAAACAGAATGTGATCTGCTGCTTGGAATATGATCTATCTCTAAATTGATCTGACGACAGTTAGGATACCGTCACGTGTTGAATTGTTAGACTTGCGGCTAACAACTCCGTCTTATAAAAAATAAAAATGGCCCCTAAGCAACTTGCTATGGGGCCATTTTTATTTGGTGAGAACAATAAGAAAACTTAACCGCGACGGCGACGTCCACCACTGCGACCTGCGCGACCACGATTTTCGTCACCAGCCTTCGGCGCGATTTTGTTAGTCCGGATCCATTCACCACCATGTGGGTCATTGTTGGTCAGGAAGTTGGCAGCACGAATAGCCTCCATCTCCTTGCCTGAACGCGGCTTAGTGGAACCAAGTCCAAACATTTGAACAAAGGCTTCGTCCGTCATGCCCTCTGGTAGGACGATGCCAGCCGCTTCGACTTCGGCCCGTTTTTCAGCAATCTTTTTTGGGCCGATAGGCAACGCGACTGGGTTCATAATTGCAGATGTCATGCCCGCAGCCATAGCCATTGGTAAAAATGCGTTGTTGATGCCGTGACGGTTGGGCAGGCCGAATGAGATGTTAGAGGCACCGCATGTCGTGTTCACACCAAGTTCCTCGCGCAAGCGGCGTACAAGTGTGAACACCTGCAAGCCAGCCGTGCCCATTGCACCAATTGGCATTACCAGCGGATCGACTACGATGTCGTGCGCAGGAATGCCAAAATCCGCAGCCCGTTCAACAATCTTTTTTGCAACCGCAAACCGAACGTCAGGGTCTTCAGAAATGCCGGTGTCGTCATTAGAGATAGCGACCACAGGCACATTGTATTTCTTGACCAACGGTAGAACCAATTCCATGCGATCTTCTTCGCCGGTAACTGAGTTCAGCAAAGGACGGCCTTCAGCGGCCGCCAAACCATTTTCCAAAGCCCCTGGAACAGAGCTGTCGATGCACAATGGCACGTCAACGATGGCTTGTACGCGTTTGACCAATTCAGTCATCAAGGTCGGTTCAACAAAGTTGTTGTCAGCGTAACGAGGGTCTTCGGCCATCTTGTTGGAAAATACGGCGCCAGAGTTGATATCAAGGATATTAGCACCAGCCATCACCTGCGCGATTGCGTCGGCTTCAACTCGAGAAAAATCACCCCGCTCCAATTCTTCAGACATAATACGACGACCCGTCGGGTTGATCCGTTCCCCGATCACACAGAAAGGTTCGTCAAAGCCAAGAATGGCTGTTTTTGTTTTGGATTCGACAATCGTACGTGTCATTTTGGGGTGTCCTTAAAAGACGTAGCTTTTTGAATAAGCCGAATGAGGGTTAAGAAGCGTTTACAGGAACGGCAGCACTACCACCGTTAGAAATTGCCCAATTTGCATTGGTCTTGATCCCACCAAGGGGGAAGAAGTGCACTTTGGTTATGTTGGTATCTGGGTTTGCATCTGCGTGGGCGGCAAGCTCGCTGATCACATCCGTTGGCTCAAATGGCATCAAAAGCTTTGTTACATCTTTTGCACGGCGTTGGAGGACCCGCAAAGAAGGGCCAACGCCGCAAGCAATAGCGAATTTTATCATCGTTTGCAGTTTTGCTGGGCCAGCAATCCCGATGTGGATTGGGATATCGATGCCAGCGTCTTTCAGACTTTTAGCCCACTCAATGATCGGACCAGCTTCAAAAGCGAATTGTGTTGCTAAAGCCATTTCGGCGTCCGTGCGGTTGGAAAAATCTTGTTTCCAACGCAATGCATCCTCAACGTTGGCCATACCGCCGTTTGGATCAATATCTCTGTTGCCTTCAGGGTGGCCCGCGACGTGAAGACGTTTAAAGCCAGCTTTGTCGAATTCGCCACTTTCCATCAACTGCATGGAGGAATCGTAGTCGCCATGTGGCTTGGTAACACCACCCGCCAGCAACAACGCCTGATCGATATTAGCCTCGCCTTGGTAGCGTGCGATCCAGTCAGCAAGCATCGATTGGTCGTGAATGATGCGGGCAGGGAAATGGGGCATCACGTCGAAGCCCTCAGCGTTCAAACGTGCGGCTGTTGATACCATCTCGTCGATCGGGGTGCCCTCGATATGGGCGATGTAAACCCGCGTGCCTTTTGGCAGTATAGCACGAAAATCATCAACCTTGGCAGCCGTGCGCGGCATCACTTCGATCGAATAACCTTGCAAAAAGGTTTCTACCTCTGGGCTAATAGCACCAGCGACGGGATCTGTGGAACGTTTGAAGTTGAGCAAAGCCATCGGCTTTCCTTTCATAGGGCCTGAAGTCAGGCGTGTCCGTCGTTGGCAATCAAGGCTTTAATACGCTCTTTATCATATTCGGTCTCAAGGCGCAGGGCTTCAGCTTCGACGATCTCATCGGGGTCACCCTCCATCGTATAAGGGGCCGCTTTGCGCCATTCTGCCAGATACGCATCAGAGTCTTTGGCGTTCACTTTCATGGCCGCACGATCAATCGCTTGTTCAAAGCGTTCGCTCAATTGGCGTTTGGATCCACGACGACCTTTTCCCACAATCACTTGAGCTGGAATGTCGCGCCAATATACTATGGTTACGTCTGGCATGAAAATGGTTCTCCCTGATGCATTTTGTCGCCCTTAATTTCCTATCTAGGACAGCATGTCGTGATTCCGCTGCCATTTTTCGACAGAAACAGATCATTCCGCGACCTATCGCTAATCTGTGTATGCCTGTTTGGCCAGCTTTTGGTGACCTCAAAATCTTCATGTCCTTTATGAATGAAAAAAAGACCTATGAAACGGGTTAGACCAAATTGAGCCACTTGCATGGGGGCGATGCAAAGCCTATCCTTACTGTAACTCGATATGAAAGGCGCAAACCATGGCGCCAAAGCGTCCCGAAGGTGCGGGCGCGCTCGAAAAAAAGGCTCAAAGTCCGAACTTGGGTCATACTCTGAGCCCTGTACCTGTAAGGTCTGGGTCAAAACCGCTGTACGCAGCGCTTGATCTCGGCACGAATAGTTGCCGCATGTTAATTGCCCAGCCAAAGGGCACTGGTTTTCATGTGGTCGACAGCTTCTCAAAGTCCGTCCAATTGGGCGCGGGGCTTGAGAAAACCGGGCGATTGTCGCGCGGCTCAATGTCGCGTACCATACAGGCATTGCGGATTTGTCAGCAAAAGTTGCGTAAGCACCGCGTGAAACACATGCGTTTGGTAGCAACCGAAGCCTGTCGGCGTGCAACAAACGCCGATGAGTTTATCAAGCGGGTGCAACGTGAAACCGGCTTGCGGCTTGATATTATCAATCCCGAGGAAGAAGCACGGCTTGCGGCAATCTCCTGTGCACCGCTGGTCAATAAGAAAACCCAAAACTTGTTGGTAGTCGATATCGGTGGCGGGTCTACGGAATTGGTGTGGATTGACATGTCCCAAGTTCCCAAAAAGGACCGTCCACATTCCATTATGCAGCTGGAAACAGGGTTTGCCCGCACCAACAAGAACATACCATCCGCCCGTGTTGTGGATTGGATCAGTGTGCCATTGGGTGTGGCTACGCTACGTGATCAATTCAACGATGTTGAAGATGATGGCGCGCGCTTTGCGTTGATGAGCTGGTTCTTTGAAGAGAACTTATCGGGTTTCGCACCTTATCACGACGAAAAAGCGCGTGAGCGTTTCCAGATTGTTGGCACGTCGGGTACAGTGACGACCGTGGCCGCTAGCCACCTTGGATTGAAGCGATATGATCGTACCAAAGTTGATGGTCTGCGGATGACGTCCGAACAAATCGAAAAAGTTATTCAGTCTTACCTTGAAATGGGTCCAACTGGTCGTCGTGCTGATCCACGGATCGGGCAGGACCGTCAGGCTTTAATTATGTCTGGTGCTGCGATCTTGCAGGCGCTAATGCGCTGTTGGCCGACAGATAGATTGTCAGTTGCGGATCGCGGTCTGCGCGAAGGCCTGTTATATGCACAAATGAGCGCCGATGGCGTACTAGAACGCGGAGCACTATAGTTATGGCGAAAACACCCGGATCCGGTGGCGGTGCAAAGACACCTTCAGGCAAGAATACATCTGGTCGTGGGCAACGTGACCTGAAGGTCAAGGTCAAGTCGGCGCGGGGTCGGTCCAACAGTTCGACACGTTGGCTGCAGCGCCAATTGAATGATCCTTACGTGAAGCGGGCCAAAGCCGAAGGTTACCGTGGGCGTGCGGCATATAAGATTATGGAACTAGACGATAAGTTCCGCTTTTTGGTGCCTGGTGCGCGGATTGTGGACCTAGGTGCCGCGCCCGGTGGTTGGTGTCAGGTTGCCGTCAAACGTTCTAATATTTTGGGTGAGAAGGCAGGCAAAGCTGTCGGTACTATCCTTGGTATTGATTTGCAGGTGATGGACACAATTGCAGGATGCGATCTACATGTTCTTGATTTCATGGACGAAGGTGCCGATGAGCAAGTCAAAGAGTGGCTTGGCGGTAAGGCTGATGTGGTATTGTCAGACATGGCTGCCTCCAGCACGGGTCACAAACAAACCGACCACTTAAAGATCATTTCGCTGTGCGAAGCGGCTGCTTATTTTTCTTTCGATGTTTTGGAAGAGGGTGGCACTTTTGTCGCTAAGGTTCTTGCAGGCGGGGCCGAGGGTGATCTGCAAAAAGTGCTTAAGCAACGGTTCACTAAGGTTCACAACTTTAAACCGCCAGCATCGCGATCAGATAGTTCAGAGAAATTCGTGGTCGCGCTAGGATATAAGGGCGAAATTGAGGGTGACCATTACAACCCTTTTGATCTGGATTAACTTACGCGCGCAATTGATCTGGCCGCAACTCGTTTTATCTCGTCCAGCTCTTCCTTGTTCACGCGGCGCACTTGAAACCCTTTCACGCTGCCAACAATAGTATCCGCAGCATGCTTTTGACGTAGCAATTCAAACAAGCGCATGTGGCGAGGATCGTCTGGGTTGTGGATGATTGGCATAGCAATAACCTTTTTGTTAGGTGAGGGATTGCTTAAAACTGAGGCGGATACACGGCAAATACGGGGCGATTTTTGGAAACTGGCGGAGAAACAGGGATTCGAACCCTGGGAACCCGCAAAGGCTCAACGGTTTTCGAGACCGTCCCGTTCGACCACTCCGGCACTTCTATTTTCAAGCCCATTTAGGGCGCATTGGACGCAGGATCAAGACCGAAATAAGCGCTACGCAATGTGGAGGCGAAATGTTCGACACTGTGCAATGACGCGGAATTTAATTGCAGCTTGTCGCATAACACCTAAGTTATGCAGTAACTTATATATGGAGATGCAAATGCGCGCCCTAAAATTCATGTCGAGTTGGATGATTTCAATACTGGTGATGTGTGTAATCACTGTGTCCAGCGCACATGCCGCTGATCGTTTACGGGTTAAGGATTTTTTGACTGTTACAGGATTCGATGTGTCCCTCGATAGCATTCGATTGTCAGCAGAAAGTGCACCCACTTTACTTGGCATGGACGCAAACGATTTCGGATTTCAATGGACATTAATGGCAAATGAGGTTTTTGCATCCGACATTATGCGCGAATTGGCTGTCGACATTTTATCAGAAACGCTGACCGACGATTTGCTGGATCACGCTGCAGATTTCTATGCAAGTGAGTTGGGCGCGCGATTGGTCGAGGTCGAAAATAAGTCGCACATGACCGAAGACGATGATTTGAAGTCGGAAAGTGGAGAGGCCATTGTTGATGGGCTGATCCGTATTGGGTCTCCACGTATCGAAGTTTTGAAGCGGATGAATGCTGCTAGCGATTCAACCGGATCATCTCTTCGTGCAATCCAAGAGGTGCAGGTGCGTTTTTTGATGGCGGCTGCTGGGGCTGGGGTAATAGAGCTACAATTGGAGGAACCGGATTTACGTGAATTACTTGCAACCAACGAGCCTGAATTGCGCCTGTCGATGCAAGCATCTGCTTTGGCCGGATCTGCCTATACCTATCAAGCGTTTTCTGACGCGGAAGTAGAAGCGTATACCCAAGCCCTTGAACACCCGGATATGAAGGTTGTCTACAATCTGATGAATGCGGTGCAATTCGAAGTTATGGCTGATCGATACGAAGCATTGGCTTTGCGTATGACGAACCTGAAGCCAAGCGAAGATCTATAATGCGTGGCTTGCTTGGGGCGATCGTTGCTGTTTGGCTGTCTGCTGTTGGTGCAAGCGCGCAGGCGCAGCTTAGTATTGCGATGGATTACCTTAAGGTGGCCGAGCTGATAGACATAATGCGCATTGAGGGCGCTGATTATGCGGAGACTCTTAATACTGACATGTTGAACGGGCAGGGTGGGCCTGCCTGGGCAGAACAAGTAAATAGCATTTATAACCCTCAGAAGATGTCCGAAGTGGTGCGAAGCGGACTGGGCAAACTTTCCGACAACCATTTGCGCCAAATCAACCAATTTTATGGCAGTACTTTAGGCACAAAGGTGATCAAGCTTGAGATGGCGGGACGCCGCGCCATGATGCAAGACGACCTGATGGAAATCGCCCAAGACGCTTATCAGATTGCTTTGGCGGAAGATCCTGAAAGCCTAGAGCCGATTCATACGATAGACAGTGTTGGTGATATGGTTGAACGGAATGTGACGGCAGCCTTGACCGCCAATTACCGTTTTTATCTTGGGATGGTAGATGGCGGTGCATTTGTATTGACCGAAGACGAAATGTTGGCCGAGGCTTGGGGCCAAGAAGACGAAGTGCGCCTTGATACGACAAACTGGCTGATGGGATATCTGATGCTAAGTTATCAACCGCTAGATGAAGCAGAAACTGCAATATTGTTAGACTTTGTGCAAACACCGGCCGGTCGCGCATTGAACGCCGCCATTTTTGCAGGCTTTGGCACAATGTACGCCGATATTTCGTATGCCTTGGGCCGTGCAGTTGCGCTGAATATGGTTGGCTCTGATTTATAAGGGCTAAATCGGCCTATCGCGCTTGACATGAAGCCCAAACAGGTGCATTTGGCGGCTTCCAATTGGGCGCAATCGCGCCTTTTTTTCATGATCATCCCTAGCGGGATGCGCTGTTCAAGGCGGGATAAAACCCACGAAACCCTATGTATATAGGTGCCAAACGACGCGGTAAAACAAAGGAAGACCCCATGTTCGCGGTCCTTAAAACCGGCGGCAAGCAGTATAAAGTTCAATCCGGAGACGTTCTTCGCGTTGAGAAACTTGCTGCAAATGCTGGCGAAACAATCCAATTCAACGACGTATTGATGCTTGGTGGTGACACAGTCACTGTTGGCGCACCTCTCGTCGCGGATGCAGGCGTACAAGCCGAAGTGATCGACCAGATCAAAGGCGTAAAGACAATTAACTTCGTTAAGCGTCGTCGTAAGCACTCATCCAAACGTACCAAAGGCCACCGTCAAAAGCTGACATTGGTGCGCATCACAGATATCCTTGCTTCTGGCGCTGATAAATCTGGCGTTGCAGCAGCAGTTGGTGCCGGTTCCGTAGGCGCAGTGGCTTTGGCCGCAATTGATGCGCAGACACCTGCAGCCAACAAAGACCAAAAGCGTTCAGCTAAAACAGCCGCTCCTAAAGCTGCCGTAAAAGCAGAGGCTCCTAAAGCCGAAGCTAAAAAAGTTGCCCCTAAAAAGGCAGCAGCAAAATCAACTGACGGCGCTGACGATCTGACAGACATCTCTGGTGTTGGTCCGGTTATCGTTAAGAAGTTGGCCGCTGAAGGCATCACGACGTTCGCGCAGGTTGCTGCGTGGGGCGAAGCTGATGTAGAAGCTATCGAAGAGAAACTGTCGTTCAAAGGTCGTGTGGGTCGTGAAGACTGGATCGCACAGGCTAAAGAACTGGCAAAAGGCTAAGGAGAGACCAAATGGCACATAAAAAAGCAGGTGGTTCATCCCGGAACGGTCGCGACTCAGCTGGTCGTCGTCTTGGCGTGAAAAAGTATGGCGGCGAAGCTGTCATTCCAGGCAACATCATCGTCCGTCAACGCGGCACGAAGTTTTGGCCATCCGAAGGCGTTGGCATGGGCAAGGATCACACGATTTTTGCGAAAGTTGAAGGTCACGTGACATTCAGCACCGGCCTCAAAAACCGTAAATTCATTTCGGTACTTCCGGCAGCGGAAGCAGCTGAATAAGTCGTACCCTTACAGGTTTTAAAAAATCAGGGATCGGCGGAAACGCCGGTCCTTTTTCGTTTCTAGGAAGAAATTTCACGTGTCAGTCGCCATCGCATCATTCGCCGTCTTCGCGGCCTCACAGGTCGGCACGCCCGGTCCTGCGAATATGGCGTTGCTGGCAACGGGTGCCCGCTATGGTTTCCGTCAAGCATTGCCCTTCATGTTGGGCGTGGCCTTTGGCAAGCAGTTGATCATTTGGCCGATAGGTTTTGGCCTGATGGAATTGGCGAGCCGGGTGCCCTTCATATTCTTCGCCCTGAAATACGTGTCCGCGGCCTATATCATCTGGTTGGCATGGAAGGTCGCAAATATGCGGCTTTCAACTGGCGCAGCATCAGGTAATGCCCCTGGTTTTGCCGCAGGTTTGATCGTTCACCCGCTCAATCCCAAAGCATGGGCGATGATCGTTGGCGGATTTACCGCCTTTGTCGCTCCCGAGACGTCTACCTTTGAGGCAACAGCCACAATTGCAGCCGTATTGCTGGCTTGCCAATTGCTGATGCATCCCATTTGGACACTTGCTGGTGATCGTATTGCAAAGACCCTCGCAGGAACGCCTGCGGAACCCTATCTAATGTATACACTTGCGGCACTTACAGTCGCGTCCGTGTTGTTCGTATTGTTCGGAGGAGGAACATGACGATGGAAATGAGCAAAATTATTGCACAACGCACAATTAATACAGATCGTTTCGATCTACGCCCGTTACAGATTTCTGACATGGGACTGATCAAGCTTTATGCAGGCGATGAGCGTGTCGCCCGCATGACTTCCTCGATCCCGCACCCGTTGCCGCCCGGCACGACGGAGGCGTTTGTAAACCTCTGCATCGCGCACGAATGCGACGAAGATGTGTGGGCTATTGACGGTTTGAAATCTGACGGGGCAGAATTGATGGGTTTGATCTCTTTGACACGTATGGATCGCAACCAATCTGAAGTCGCCTATTGGGTGGCACCAGCGTATTGGAACACTGGCCTTGCCTCAGAGGCTGTGCAAACACTGGTTGAAGCCAATCCAATGGCCAACGCCACGATGTTTGGTGCAGTATTTCAAGATAATCCCGCGTCGGCCAAAGTGTTGACCCATTGCGGGTTCGAATACCTTGGTGACGCAGAAACCTTTAGCGTGGCCCGCGATAAGACTATCCCAACGTGGACCTACACCCGAAAACTGGACAATGCTAAATAGCCAACCCTCTACTAAATGATTGAGCCTGCACGCAGTGCAGGTTAGGAAGCCGATATGAAATTTCTTGATTTGTGCAAAGTATACATCCGTTCCGGCGGTGGTGGCGGTGGCTGCGTCAGCTTCCGTCGTGAAAAATTCATCGAATACGGCGGACCTGATGGCGGGGACGGGGGCACAGGTGGCTCTGTCTGGGCTGAGGCAGTCGAAGGGCTTAACACCCTGATCGATTTCCGGTACTCACCACATTTCTTTGCCAAAAGCGGTATTCCGGGCATGGGTAAGCAGCGCACGGGTGCGGATGGTGACGACATTATTCTTTATGTCCCAATTGGCACAGAGATTTTGGATGAAGATCAAGAAACAGTCATCAACGACTTAACTGAAGCAGGCCAACGTGTTCAGTTGGCCCGTGGTGGCAATGGTGGTTTTGGCAATCTGCACTTTAAGTCAGCCACAAACCAAGCGCCTCGTCGTGCTAATCCAGGGCAAGAAGGCGTCGAACGTACGCTTTGGTTGCGCTTGAAACTGATTGCTGACGTTGGTTTGCTGGGCTTGCCAAACGCTGGTAAATCCACATTTCTGGCGTCTACATCTAACGCGCGTCCGAAAATTGCGGATTATCCATTTACAACTCTACACCCCAATTTGGGTGTTGTTGGTGTCGATGGTCGTGAATTTGTAGTTGCTGATATTCCTGGCCTTATTGAGGGTGCATCAGAGGGCCGCGGACTTGGTGATCTGTTCCTTGGCCACGTCGAACGATGCGCAGTTCTACTGCATCTTGTCGACGGAACCTCAGACTCAGTTGGCCAAGACTATTCCACCATCATTGGTGAACTTGAGGCGTATGGTGGCAAACTTGCCGAGAAGCCGCGTCTGACTATTTTGAATAAGATTGACGCCCTTGATGAAGAACAACGTGAAGAGGCGCTTGCGGCGCTCGAAGGCGCGTCTGGTGGCCCTGTGATGATGATGTCCAGCGTTGCTGGCGAAGGCGTGACCGAGGTTTTGCGGGCGTTATGTGTACAGATAGATGAGGGCCGTTTGCGCGAGAATCCTGTTCAAGAGGAAGAAGCGTGGCATCCTTAACATCTGCCAAACGGCTCGTCGTAAAAATCGGCTCAGCATTGCTGGTGGACAAAGAAACTGGCCAGTTGCGCAGCGACTGGCTGCATGGACTAGCTGAAGATGTCGCTTGGTTAAGGGCTGGCGGGACGCAAGTAGTCTTAGTTTCCTCAGGTTCGATAGCGTTGGGTCGCGGTGTCTTGGGCTTGCCGAAT
>JBLHPE010000041.1:0-19295 GCA_047624005.1 Ascidiaceihabitans sp. | reverse complement strand
ACGGGTTCTGACACCATTGAATGGCTGGACTGGTGAAATCCGCTGCACTGCAGAATATACGCTGCTGCACATGAGAAGATTTTCTGCATGAGCATTAGCTGCACCAGCAAAAGACGGCTTCGTCCGCACACTGTGAGTTCGCCCATCATCGAATTTCGCACGTGCAGCGAAAGTCCGGTCTGACGGGCCGCACCGCAGCATCACCGAAAATGGTTGGAGGTCGGCTTTGGGCCGAGACCGTTACTGCACACAATGCGAAGGACCGCTAGTTTACCAGATAGCAAGACATCTTCGACTACATCAAAATGTTCTATAACTCGAAACGTAAGCATGCCAGAGATTGGATAGTGTCACCCGTCAACTTTGAAAACAGACCATGCAATATGAGAAAAGAAGGTGCCCAGGAAACTATGGATTATTCAAACAATCCAATATGAATGCCGCTCCTGTCCTAGAATCGAGGCGGAAGCGAGCACCCCGTGCGCCTTCTGGTTCCACAATGCGCAAAAGTTTTAAGGTGGATAAATAGGTGGTTTGGATATAGACTAATTCTTTTAACTAACTGAAATACATATATATATTCAGCTAAAATGGTGCCCGAGGGCGGAATCGAACCACCGACACGAGGATTTTCAATCCACTGCTCTACCCCTGAGCTACTCGGGCGTGCCCCTGAAAACAGGAGCGTACGAGACGATCTTAATGTTCATAAGATTATCTGGTGAATTGGTACCAGTAATTTTACGACATGTTGTGATCCGGGTGAGACCAGCAAACATCGAACGGCTCGTGGGAAGCTGATCTTACATCCGGCCGTCTGTGTCAAGGGCATCTGACTCTGTTTTTTAGACTATCTTACAATCGCTTAAAGTAAGGTCTATTGGGGAATGCCCGATTGAGTTGCAGTTCAATTCGATACCCAGAACTCTCCCTAAAAAGCATACAGTTAGACAAATGGTTTTGCTTGAACACGAAGAACAGACAATGGTGCCTTTCGATCGTTTGAAGCGTCAACCTTGAGGGAAAACCATGCCAGCTGATGTCGCCTTTTTGATCGGGCAGACCAGTAGGTCGGTGTAGGTTGCTGCCACAATATAAAGAGGGTCCAAAAATGGCGTTTTGTTGCAAATCAGGTGATAGATTTTGACACGCGTTTTAGACGTGGTTGTAAATTTTTCAAATCCTCCTCTTTTGTTCTGATCGGTCTGCTCACCAAAAAGTAGCTGACACAGATAGGGCCGATTAAGTGGTCTGTGCCATTCAAACTCTCATCAATATTTGGCGTCAGCTACCAAAGCTGACACAAGTCCGAGTTCGATTGTGAAGCGCTAATCTCAAACAACTTTGGTTTCAGCTTCTCAAAGAGAACACTAAAACTGATATTGCAGGTATACGCCTTCGCAAAATTGGGCAGATCAAATATCGACGTCGGCCACGCAAGAGAATGCACGACATCGAGCGGGCAGCATCAATCCCCAGCCCCATGCCGACCTATCTAAAACAACGGGGTGCGGCGCAGATGCTGTATTGGGTGATGGTTTTATCTTACTTGCTTCAATGCGGCTTCACATCTTGCTGTTCAACTGCCTCGATGGCGGCGTCGATATCTTCTGGGTCCTGTGATGGGACTGCATAGGATCCGTTTACCCAGCGCCCTAAATCGACGTCAGCGCAGCGTTTGGAACAAAACGGGCGAAATTCGACTTCAGTGTTGCGTTCACAAATCGGGCAGCTCATTTGAAAACCCCCGCCAGCACCTCGGACAGCGGCAAGCGCACGCGTTTGCGTTGCAGTTCATAATGCCCCAAAGGTGTCCAACCAACCAATGCCGTTTCGATCTCATCGGTGCGGAAAGACGCCCGCAAAGCGACTTCAAACGCGCGGCGGTCCTTCTTTGGCATTGGAGCCAAGTCCAAAGTGATTTGGCCTGCCAAACCGCGCACCCGTAGTGCCTGCGGCAATCGCCGCGCACATAGCATATTTGCTTTGATCCCAGCAGCGAGTGACGCATCGTTACCAGTGTTCACATCAACAGCGATCAAGGCGCGGGTAGGTTCAATATACATGCCACCGGAATTGCCAAAGCTCTCAAATGTCCCAGCCGCAGCTTCCAAAGCATCCAAAACGCCGTGATCTTCAAAGCCGCCAGCTTGCGTCACGATCTCAGCAACCTCAGTCCAATCACGCCATGCAAGAACGTGGGGCAAATCGCCAGCCACCAACATCTCCATCTCCGCGCTTTCGTCGTTGATCACGGTGTCGGCAAGCGCTGCCATCTCCTCAACATCATCGGCGATGTCTTCTGGGCTAGCGACAGCGCAGCACGAGCGCAGGATAAGGCCCATCTCGCGCCCCTCCATCACTTCTTTGGCCACCACCATCAATTCATCGCGCATGTCGTCATCGCGGATGCTGCGTGAAATGTTCAAGCCAGGTGCATCTGGTGTGACGATCGCATAGCGGCTTTTGAATAAGACCTTCTGGGTCACAGGGATCGCTTTGCCCTCTTCCGCGTAGCCCGTCACCTGAACCAACAACGGCTGGCCCGGCGACAAGCCTTTGACCTGACGCAAGAAAGCCGATCCATCTGGGGTTTTCAGGAACATGCCGCCCTGCCCTTTGACGGGCCGGTCCGCAATCGCGCGGTAGATCGTACCGGGGGCCGGTGCATCACCAGCCACCAAGATATCGCTAAGTTTGCCATCGACCATCAATGCGGCGGCTTCGCGCCCGTCAATGTGGTCCAAAATGATTGTACGACCCTTCATAAGGACCCCCTATTAGCCCGCGTAAAGCGGATAGCCGGCAGCCTGAAGCAGCCCTGCAGTTTCGGAAAGTGGTAGGCCAACGATGCCAGTGAAAGAACCACTGATCCACGGAATGAATGCCCCCGCAGGCCCTTGGATGCCGTACCCGCCAGCCTTGCCCTGCCAGTCGTTTGTGGCGAGGTAGGCGGTAAGTTCCGGCTTTGAAATCGGCTTCATCCGCACGATGCTGACAACATCGCGCTGCCAGACCTTGTCGCCGCGTTTGACGCCAACAGACGTGATCACACGGTGACGGCGGCCCGATAGAAGTTTAAGGAATGCTGCGGCCTCATCAATGTCCGCAGGTTTGCCCAAGATACGGCGGCCCACAGCAACCGTGGTATCAGCGGATAAAACCACGTCATCACCGTCTGCTTCAACAGCATCCAGTTTCTCGCGGGTGATACGATTGCAATAAGGACGAGGCTGTTCAGCCTTTTGTGGGTCCTCGTCAATGTCAGGCGCGCGAACAGCATCTGGCACAACGCCAATTTGCCCCAACAGCTCTAGCCGTCGGGGACTTCCTGAACCCAGAATAAAACGCATTAGTTCATTCCACACCTTATCCGAAAAGCGGCACCCACTTTTCGGGGCGTGAACATGCCGCTATTTAAAGCGATAGTTGATCCGACCCTTGGACAGATCGTACGGCGTCATTTCGACTTGAACTTTGTCGCCTGCCAGAACGCGGATGCGGTTTTTGCGCATCTTGCCTGCCGTGTGTGCGATGATCTCATGGCCGTTTTCAAGCTCGACCCGAAATGTCGCATTCGGCAGGAGTTCCTTTACGACGCCGGGAAATTCGAGCAATTCTTCCTTGGCCATGGTCTCTCCTAAATAGACTTGTCCTGCGTAGGTGCGGACGAGCCTGTAGATGAGGCCTTTTTGTCAGGTTTTCAAGGGCGCAATCACACCAAAAGTTGTTTTGTGGCTGGTTTGCAAATTGGACGTTACAACCAACGTCACACATCGCGGCTTTAAACCTACTATTTACCAGGCGCAGCAGGTTTCAAAATGGGCGGTTATATTCGAAATTTCAACAACTAAAACTGCACTAATTGCCATTTCAACAACAAAACCTTAAACTAAACCTTAACACTATAACCAAAGCAAAATTTAAACGAGGCCCCCTAATGATAGCTAAAGGCGTGACACTCCGAGGTCTCGAAGTCTTCGAGGCATTGGCCAGCAGCGGCTCTGTCGCCCAAACGGCCAAGATAACGGGTCTGAGCCAACCTGCCGTTAGCCAACAACTCAGCAAGTTAGAGCAGTCATTGGCCACAAACTTGATCGAACACAACAAACGGCCCATGCGGCTGACACAAGCCGGTCAAAGCTTTTTACTGCGGGCCAAAAGCGCGTTGGCCGAATTGCGATTGGCCCATACTGAGCTGACAGTCATGGACCTTGCCCACCTCAAAGCCTTAAGCATCGGGCTGATCGACGACTTTGACAACGACCTGACACCGCGCTTGGCCACCATACTGGCCGACAGCTTAACGGGCTGTAAATTCAAACTGATCACAGCCCCCAGCCACGAAATTTCCAAAGCGATCGAGGAAAAACAGCTGCACATGGCAATCTCTGCCAATGCGGGCAACATGATGGAGGGGATTCTAGAATACCCTCTTGCGCGTGATCCATTCATCTTGGTCGCGCCCAAAGGGGCCGTTGATCCAGACGGCGATATCATGGCGCAACTTCAAGACACGCCGTTCCTGCGGTATGACGAGGATCAATTGATCAGCCGCCAGATCGAGGGGCACTTGAAACGTCAAAAACTAGAATTCCCCCATCGGTTTGAACTGGGCAGCCACCTTGCGCTTATGGCGATGGTTGCACGGGGCATCGGCTGGTCCGTCACCACGCCGCTTGGTTACATGCGGGCCGGTCGCTTCCACGATCAAGTGGTCGCATTGCCGTTGCCGTTCAACCCATTTTCTCGAGAAATCACCCTGTACGCCAGCGCAGATTGGGCAGGACAAGTGCCGACTGACGTGGCACGCACAATGCGTAATCTGATCCAACGGCACATCATTGATCCTGCGGTGATTCAGTTGCCGTGGCTGGCGGGGGAGTTGCGGATTCTGGAGGGATAATTCCCCTTCCTGAATCAGCCCCTGTATCCAAACTTAAGGTTTGCTAGAAACCGTAAACATACGCGGCACCATACCGCCTTGCACCAAAGTTTCATTGGTCGAAAACCCAGTCTTATTTAGCAAGCCAAGCAACTCGACTTCACCAAGACTGCGCACATATGGCGCTTTGCCAATCGCGCGCATTACTGGAATCATCCATCGCAAATACCACGCGCCGTCTTGCAACAGACCTGTCTTTGCTATCAGCAACCCACCTGACGGCAACGCCTCATATATCTGCGCCAAAACATCTTCGAGGTTCGGCACCAGATGAAACAAGTTCAGGGCCAGAATCACATCACGCGGTCCAGACGGCAGTTTAGCTGCGTCATGCACTTCAAAACTAAGTTGGGCGGGCGTTTCACTCGATTGTTTACTTTGCGCTATTGCGACCATCTTGGCGGATACGTCCGTCCCGACATAGCTGGCAACCATGTCCGCCAACTCCAATGCAGTTGATCCGGTGCCACAGCCAAGTTCTAAAACCCTGTGGTGCGGTTCCAAGATTTCGCCGATACGGTCACGCGTTGCTTCATATGCCGACATGTCACTAATGGCATCTTTGGCATATTTTTCGGCGGCTCTATCCCAAAAGGCTGCGTCGCTCATAATCTATCCTTCCAAATTGAATTTGCATATTTCAAAGCGGCCATTGCATAAAACCTAAGAATCTTACCCAAGAGTTACCATCAACTTTCAAACGTTAACGTGGCCCATTCCTAAACAATATCTTAACGCCCAAGTGCGCTCTAAATTGTACAGTTCAACCCTGCAATTGTACAAATTTCCAAAACCGGCTCTGATTCATAGCCCACACACCCAACAAAATTGTACAAATCACACCCCAGTATGTACATTTACGCCCAACCCACCCACCGAACGCCCCGTTAATCACCCAGCGCAGCGCCCCACACTTGCCCCCATCCCGCGCATCTGGAACAAAGACGCGACCAACAAAGGGCAGTTCAAAATGACCAACATCGTCATCCTTACCGGCGCAGGTATTTCTGCCGAAAGCGGTATCGGAACCTTCCGCGATGAAGGCGGTCTTTGGGCCCAACATCGCATTGAAGACGTCGCCACCCCTGAAGGATTCGAACGTGATCCCCGACTGGTCGTGAACTTCTACAACGAACGTCGTTCGCAAGCGGCGACCGCAGCCCCAAACCCTGCCCACGTCGCATTGGCCCAGCTCGAGGCAGCGCATGGCGGAGACCTCTTGTTAGTCACTCAAAACGTTGACGATTTGCATGAACGTGGGGGCAGCAATCATGTGTTACACATGCACGGCGCACTCAATTCTGCACTCTGCGCCACCTGTGAGAACCGCTGGCCTGCGCCTATGAAAATGGCCGTAGGCGACCCCTGCCCCAGCTGCGCGGCCCCTATGGCACGCCCCGACATCGTCTGGTTTGGCGAAATGCCGTATCAAATGGACCGGATCGAACGCGCCCTGTCACAAGCTGATATTTTTGTAGCCGTCGGCACCTCCGGCAACGTCTACCCCGCCGCTGGTTTCGTGCAAATGGCCACACATTACGGTGCCCATACAATCGAGTTGAACCTAGAGCCCTCAGCCGTCGCATCCGAGTTTTCCGAAACACGCTTTGGCAAGGCCAGTGAAACCGTTCCAGCATGGGTTACCGAGGTTTTGAAGGGTTAGCCGGACGCATCATACGTCCAGCTAAAAGTGTTTATTTAGTTAGACTTATGACCCGAATGGCCTGTGTCTTTTGAAGGTTTGCGTTTACTGTCAATTGAGATTTCGACGGTCATATCTTCGGCGTTTTCGAACTCGAAAGTGACTGTAATCGTCTCGCCATCAACCAAAGATTGGTTCAATCCCATCAGCATAACATGATCCCCGCCACGTTTCATCATGTGGCTTTCACCCGCCGAAATTGCAATGCCACCTTCGATTTGCCGCATCTGCATGATGCCATCCCCCTTGTCGATATGCGTATGCAATTCGACACGTTTGGCGACATCTGATCGCACACCAATCAGCTTTAGGTCTTGATCCGTGTCGTTCTGCAACATCATGAAGGCTGCACCAGTTGGCGCATTTGGGCGCGCTGAGCGTGCATAGGGGTCTTTGACCATAAGACCTTCTGCAAATGCCGTCGTCGTCATAAGAATAGATGCTGTCAGCACAGCCGTGAATGTAGATCTGAATGACATGCTTTATGTCCCCTCTGTCGTGTGATCTGAAAATATAAACGTGTTTCAGATCAAGCGGGGCGGTGCGCGAGACAGATAGGCATAGATTTCAACATCACTTTGCGCGGCAATATAAGCCATTGAAAAGTAAGGCGTTATCACCGCGAACAAAGGCACTTCGACGCTATCCAAAATCATAGGCGTTAAAGCGGCCAAGGTGCAGTCTGGACAAAAATGCGGGGCCTGAGTCGGAACACCGCTTTCGTCCATGTAAACAACAACTGGACCGGTTCCTGTACACAGGACCATCTGGCCCGTAGCATCATTTGCACCACGCGCAGCCGCCATGCTTTGTCCTGTCAGGACAAGCACCAAGGCAAGGCATATCGCCACAAAGCTAGAGCGGGTTTTCATATACTTTAATCTAACGTCTCAATCACAGCAAAACAACTGCGACAAAACGAAACGACCCCGCCTGCGAAACAGACGGGGCCAAATCAATTAATCGTCAAAAGCTTAAGCAGCTGCGGCTTGGGCTTTCGAGATTTCTTTTTTCACTTTCAACGCGCTGGTAGACAATTCGCTATCTTTGGATTTAGCAAAGAACGCGTCCAAACCACCACGGTGATCAACGGTGCGCAAAGCAGCCGCAGAGATGCGGAACTTGATGCCGCGACCCAGAACTTCGGACTGCAAAGTCACATCGTTCAGGTTCGGCAAGAACCGACGCTTAGTTTTATTGTTCGCATGGCTGACATTGTTGCCAGACATGGGGCCTTTACCGGTCAATTCGCAACGACGCGACATGGGATCATCCTTTTGCTGTGGTCGTTCTCGAGGCGGTCCTCTTAAACGACGCCGGATGCAGACGTAGGTCGCACCCTAAATTCGTTCGTTGGCATTAGGGGGAATCGCAGGGCTGGTCAACCCGAATTGCCAGCAACACCCGATCCTTTTACACAAAAACGTCGTAACGGAACATCATTCACGGCCTTGCTGGCCAATCCACAAGGATGCCAAGCTGATTTCAACCTCAAAGCAAAGGACCTGCACATGCCCATCACTGGCCAAGATCTGATCGTAAACCGCGCAAAACTTAGCGAAACACAGACTGTGCAATCCATATTCCCTGACACGCCAGAGGACGGGCAGTGCCTGCTACGCATTGATCATTTCGCATTGACCGCCAATAATATCACCTACGCAGTCGCACCCGACGCAATGGGCTATTGGAACTTTTTCCCCAGCGATCAGGATGGGTTTGGGCGCGTGCCCGTTTGGGGCTACGCCGAGGTCATCGCCTCCGCGCACCCACAAATCGCAACAGGAACGCGCGTTTATGGGTATCTGCCAATGTCCACGCACTTGATGATTGAACCCGGAAAAATCAATCCGTTTGGGATGACAGATATGGTGCCGCATCGCCAAGAAATGTCCCCAATCTACAACCAATATAGCTTTACCAGCCAAGACCCAGCCTATGCGCCCGAACACGAAGGCCTGATCAGCTTGCTGCGCCCCCTCTTTACGACATCATTCTTATTGGACGATTTGCATCGCGAAAATAACTGTTTTGGGGCTGAAACACTCATCCTCTCAAGCGCGTCCAGTAAAACCGCCATCGGGGTGGCCTTTTTGATGGCACGCGACAAACCCGCCAATTTGAAGATCGTGGGATTAACCAGCGCGGGCAATGACGCATTTACTGAAAGCCTTGGCTGCTATGATGAAGTCATTACTTACGACGCCATCGAAACCCTCCCCAAAACAAAAACGGCCTTTATCGACATGGCTGGTGACGCCGACACCATACGACGCATTCACGGCCATTTTGATGAGCACCTGACCAACAGCTGTCGCGTGGGGCTGACACACTGGCAAAACACCAGCAACCACATCGAGGGCCTAAAAGGTGGGCCTAAGCCCGCATTCTTCTTCGCCCCAACCTATGCCCAACAACGAATCAAAGACTGGACACCGACCGGCTTCCAAGAACGGGTTGGCGCAGCGTCTGCTGCATTCTTTGCCGACGCAGCAAGATGGATGGGTATCTCATCCACAAGCGGCCCAGACGCAGTTCAATCTTCCTATACAGAAATGTTGAACGGCCGGATTAACCCAGCCACAGGCCACATTCTATCGATGCACGCCTAATCCAACTTTATTTTATCAAATAAACTTCGGGGGTGTCCGCAGGACGTGGCTGCCCCCTCGCCGCTTACGACTCGCGCAAAACCGACAACATCTGCGCCGCCGCAACAGCGGGATCAATTGCACCAGATGCCACCTTGCCGCCAAGTCGGCGCATTTCATCCTTCACGGCTCGTTGATCAAGCTGAGCTAATAAAGCCGCCCGCACATCTTCCTCAAACCAATACTGCGCTTGCGCCGAACGGGTTCCGTCAAAAAACCCGTGCTCGCGCCGCCATGTATTTAGCTCCTGCATCTGCTCCCAAACATCCTGTAGGCCCTGCTCTTGCAACGCGGAAACCATCATAGCCTTTGGGAACGTTTCTGGATCTTGGGGCCGTTTGCGCATCAGACGCAATGCACCCGAATAATCGGCGCAGGTGCGCATCGCGACAGGTTTCAAATCCCCATCGGCTTTGTTCACAAGGATAATATCCGCCATCTCCATGATGCCACGTTTGACGCCCTGCAACTCATCACCCCCTGCGGGTGCCAATAACAACATGAACAAATCCGACATCTGCGCGACCACGGTTTCAGACTGGCCCACGCCAACTGTTTCAATCAGAACAACATCAAAGCCAGCGCCCTCACACAACGCCACAGCCTCACGCGTGCGACGTGCCACACCGCCAAGGTGGGTCTGACTGGGCGACGGGCGAATAAAGGCATTCGGATCGCGGGCCAAACGATCCATACGGGTCTTATCACCTAAAATCGATCCACCTGAACGGGCCGAGGAAGGATCAACGGCCAACACGGCAACACGCAGGCCTTGCCCCGTCAGCATCATACCAAAGCTCTCGATAAACGTAGACTTACCAACACCCGGCGTACCCGACATACCAATCCGCAACGCCTGACGATCTTGTGGCAAAGCCGCCAGAAGATGCGCCGCTTGCACACGATGATCGCTTCGTGAACTCTCAACAAGCGTAATGCCACGCGCCAAGGCACGGCGTTCGCCCATCGCTATTCGTTTTGCCAGATCGTCTAGGTCCATGTGCATCTCACCCCTACTTGGCGCTTTTGTCCTGCAGCACAGGTCAAATGTCTAGCCTCACATCACTTCCACTTGGCCTTGCGTACAGATTGACGGATAAGGCTGCATGATACCAACCCTACCCATTGATGCGGTTTTGCCTGATGTGATCGACGCCCTGCGCCGAAAGGGCCGCGTTGTGCTGCAAGCCCCCCCTGGGGCAGGTAAGACAACACGTGTACCGCTGGCGATGCTGGATGCGAACTTAACAACGGGCAAAATCCTGATGCTGGAACCGCGCCGACTTGCCGCACGCGCCGCAGCGGAACGCATGGCAGAGACACTTGGGGAAGCCGTCGGTGGCACGGTCGGTTATCGCATCCGTGGCACCTCAAAGATCAGCAAGGCTACTCGGATCGAGGTCGTGACCGAAGGCATCCTGACCCGCATGTTACAAGATCAGCCAGACCTGCCAAACATTGGCGCGGTCATCTTTGACGAATTCCACGAACGCAGCCTGAACGCTGACCTGGGCCTTGCCCTCTGTCTCGAAGTGGCAGGGGCGCTGCGCGATGATCTGTTGCTGGTCACCATGTCCGCGACCTTGGACGCGGGGCCCATCGCAGAGGTCATGGACGCACCAATCATAACATCTGAGGGGCGCTCGTTTGAGGTCACACCTCATTGGCTCGACAAGCCACTTTCGAAAACCATCCGTTTTGAACAAGCCGTCGCAGACACCACGCTTTCGGCCCTAAATGAGACCACAGGCAGCGTCCTTGTCTTCCTTCCCGGCGAGGGTGAGATTCGCCGCGTCCACAGCCTGCTGGAACATCAAGTCGCAAGCGACGTCACCCTTGCCCCCCTGTTTGGTGCTATGGATTTTGCGGCTCAACGCGAGGCCATTGCACCCGCCAAACAGGGCCGTAAAATCGTTCTCGCCACCTCAATCGCCGAAACCTCCCTCACCATCCCAGACATCAAAGTTGTCGTGGACGGCGGCAAGTCACGGCGCGCCCGATTTGATCCCGCCAGTGGCATGTCACGCCTTGTCACTGAACGGGTCACACGGGCCGAGGCCACACAACGTGCAGGCCGTGCAGGCCGTGTTCAATCCGGCGATTGCTACAAGGTTTGGACGCGCGGAGAAGATGGCGCATTGGCCGCTTACCCACCCGCAGAAATCGACGCTGGTGATCTGACTGGTTTCGCCCTCGAACTGGCCGTCTGGGGATCAGGCCCAGAGGCACTGCAATTCGTAACCCCTCCGCATGCTGGCCGTTTGGCCGAGGCACAGGCTGTTTTACAAATGCTTGGCGGATTAGATGCCAAAGGCCGGATCACATCCCACGGTCGCGCATTGTCCCGCTACCCACTTCACCCACGCCTTGCTCACATGATCGAAACCGCTGGTTCAAATGCTGCAGAGGTCGCGGCCCTTTTGGCCGAGCGTGACCCGTTGCGCGGCGTCTCTGTCGATCTAAACTTGCGCATCCAAGCGCTGCGCGACCCGAAGCGATTTGGCGTTGCCGTCAACCGAGGTGCGCTTGAGCGGATCAAGGTAGAGACAAGGCGTCTGGCCAAACGTGCGCCAGCCTCCAAACGGTCATTCTCGTTGGCAGAACACGCCGCACTGGCCTACCCCGACCGGATCGGGTTGCGTCGCACAGGCGACGCGCCCCGCTTCGTCCTATCGGGTGGCAAAGGGGCCATTATGCCGCCAGAGGACGCATTAGGCGGCCATCGACTGATCGTCGCGACCGATCTTGACGGTGATCCACGCGAAGCCCGCATCAGGCAAGCCGTCCCATTGGCCGAAAGCGAATTGCGCGTTTTGTTTAGCGATCAAATCGAATGGCAAGACATATGCCTTTGGTCCCGTCGCGAGGGTCGGGTTTTGACCCGCACCCAAGAACGCTTTGGATCGCTGGTTTTAGATGACCGCAGTTGGTCTGACGCCCCCGATGAAGAGATCGCTGTCGCAATGCTAGAGGGGGTTAGACAGCTGGGTCTAAAGCTGTCGAAATCAGCCAGACGGTTCATCGCCCGCAGCAAGTTGATGAGTGATGTGAGCTTCCCCTCAGTTGATGAGGATCACCTCCTTGAAACGCTGGAAGACTGGTTGCTCCCGCATATCAATGGGGTGCGCAGCACGGCCGATTGGAAAGCCTTTGACGTTATCGAGGCGTTGCGTGCGCGCCTGAATTGGGACCAAACGCAAATGTTGGATCGCGCGGTGCCCGGCAAGTTTGAAACACCACTGGGGCGGTCTATCCCAATCGATTACTCCGGTGCCCAGCCACAAATTGCCTTGCGTATTCAAGAGGTCTTTGGCGTCACCCGGCACCCGATGATCGGCAGCGAACCCTTACAAATCACGCTGCTTTCGCCCGCCCAAAAGCCTGTCCAGATTACCACGGATCTGCCACGTTTCTGGGCAACCAGCTATGCAGATGTGCGCAAAGACATGCGCGGATCCTACCCCCGCCACCCGTGGCCCGAAGACCCCACGCAAGAAGACCCAACATTACGTGCGAAACGTCGAAAACAGTGACTTAGACGTCGTTCCAATCGCCGTGATGCTTGCCATCCATATCCAAACGCTCAAACCCATGTGCACCAAAGAAATCACGTTGCGATTGGATCATATTCGCAGTGCCACGCCCCAGCGCCATACTGTCATGCCATGCCAAAGCGGCAGACAGCGCTGGCACTGGTTGACCCGTCAGAACAGACGCAGAGACCACACGGCGCAGGCCCGAAATGGACCCTGCCAAACGCTTGCGCATTGATGGGGCAAGGATTAAGTGATCAAACGGCAGTTCATTCCGGAACGCTTCTGCGAACTCATCCAGCAATGCAGACCTGATAATGCATCCTGCCCGCCAAATCTCGGCAATCCGTGCCATATCCAGCGACCATTCAAATTCCTCAGACGCGGCAGACAAAATACGGAACCCTTGGGCATGGCCCAAAATTCGGCCCGCCAGCATCGCGTTTTCCAAATCATCTTCAGATGGCAAGTCAGCACTTAGCGCGCCCTTATCCATCAGAGGTTCCGCTGCGACGCGCATATCTTTTTCTGAGGACCAGCCACGTGCGCCCACCGCCGCTTCAATCGTGTTGGCAGATACGCCCAAGGTAAGCGCCTCAACAAGCGTCCAGCGTCCCGTACCTTTTTGGCCCGCTTTGTCGAGGATCACATCGACCATCGGCTTACCCGTTTTACTGTCTGTCGATTGCAAAGCGGCACCCGAAATCTCGATTAGATAAGAGCTAAGCGGACCCCCAGCCCACCGGTCAAACATCTGACCGATCTGAGCCGGTGCTTGCCCACCCTGATCGCACAACAGGCCATAAATCTCAGAAATCATCTGCATATCGGCGTATTCGATACCGTTGTGAACGGTTTTGACAAAATGCCCAGCCCCGTCGGGGCCAAGGTGATCGACGCAAGCCTCGCCCTCAAACTTGGCCGCAATCGCTTCGGCCATTGGTTTGAGCTGAGTCCAAGAATGCGCTGTGCCACCAACCATCATAGATGGACCGTGACGCGCACCGTCTTCGCCACCCGAAACACCCATACCAACAAAATGCAGGCCAGTGCCGTCCAACTCAGCAGAGCGACGGCGCGTTTCCTTGAAATTGGCGTTGCCGCCATCAATGATCGTATCACCATCACTTAGCAGCGGTTTGATGGTTTCGATCATCATATCCATTGGCTTACCTGACGGGATCATAAAAAGGATCGTGCGCGGCGCTTTGATCGCCTGAACGAAATCAGCAAGCTCTGTGTGGCCTGTTAGTTTCGCACCTAAATCACCGGCTTCTTTGATGAAATCACCGATCCAATTGGGCTCACGATTGGTCACTGCTACATTAAACCCTTTGTCGGCAAAGTTCAGCGCAAGCGCACTGCCCATCGTCCCAAGTCCATAAACGCCGATGTCTGCCCTTGCGGTGCCTTGTGCCATGTGCCGTCCTTTTTGGTCTATTTCTGCCAGATTACATTTTGCCTATCGGCACACAAGCGCGGGGCTATGCGTCGACGATGTCTTGAACTGTCAATCCCGGCGGCCCGTTGCTTGCCGCTTCTGCCTGCTTGATCAAATCACTTGCTTTTGAATTTAGGGGTGAGGGCCGTCCTGAGCGCAAAGCCAATTCGATAATTACACCTTGAAGTGCGTCGATTTCGGTCACGCGTCGTTTCATCAGATCGTCCCACATCGAACTGCGGGCAGTCGGATCAATCGTTAGCATTTTCGCCGCAACACGTTTGAACAGCGGTGTCGGCAAACGCAGGATATGTGGAATCAAAGCAGGCGGGGCGGCCGTGGTTTTTGCAGGCGTGATGTTGTTGGCTTTCAGGATGCCCAGCGCCTCTGCCATTTGGTCGGCAATAAGGCGACGCCAAGCACGGTCTTGTAACTGCTCATAGAGCGTGATGCCTGACAGCGCGTTCAAAGCATTCCCAAGGTTGATCAGCAATTTGCCCCATTGCACGGCTTCAATATTGTCCACCGATTTCCAAGCTAGATGTTCAGTTTTAAGATCAGGAAGCACCCCCGCTCCGACCTCGATATCGCCTGACGTGGCACGGTGGTAGGCTGCTGTACCCACCTCAACGACGTTAAACGGCACCATCCCTGCACGTACATCATGATTTGGTAACGCCGTACGTAAGGTCGCCGCGTTCCCGACTCCATTTTGCAGCGAAATAATCAGCGCATCCGGCTTGGCGTGTTCGGCGATAAGTTGGCCCATTTCTGCGGTGGCTGACGATTTCACTGTCACAAGGATTACATCTGCAAACTCCAATATTGACGGGTCGTCGCTAAAGTCAGGACCCGACACGGTCAAATTCATGCCCGCGTAATCCGTAAGTTTCAGTCCACCCGTTTTCGTCAGGTCAGCAACGTATCGCGCACGGGCAAGGAAGCGAACTGCGTGGCCATGATAAGCAAGCAGCCCACCAACGAAGCAACCGATGCTACCTGCACCTGCGATTGTAATGTTTTGCGGTGTCACAATTTCCCTCGCAATTGGCGGCGGTCTTTCATGGCGACATGGGCCTCGGGCGTTCCATTGTGAAACGTCCCGAACCACTTGTCCCATGGCATTTCTAAGTTACCGTAATTCACCTCAAAATAGCGGTGGTGCATTTGGTGATGGAACGTCCCCAGCGCAAGCGCTTTGCGCTCTTTGAACATCAGCACTTCGTAGGCCGTCCAGAAGCCGACACCGCTGGTCAGGCTCCAGAACATGTTGTCTTTGACTTGCCCGCCAAAATTGAACTGCTTACCTTTAATCGCCAAATCACGTGCGTCAAATTTCAAGCGTTTCCCCTGCCCTTTGCGCATGAAAAAGAACCAGTGCAAGCTGCCTGCCACCACAAACATCAGCACCAGATTGCGCAGCCAAATTTGGGCGATCCATCCAAGTGACAGCGTTTCCATCTGCAAAAGCGCAGGCTGGGTAAAGATCCACACAGCCAAACAAATGCCCAAGACAATCACATTTTCCGCAAGGCGCAACCAACGTGCAGAAAGCCATTGCCACATTTCGGCAGGCTTGGGCGGCCAGCTGAAAAATGGGAAAACTTTAATCGGCACATGGGGAACGTGCTCCCAACCGGGCAAAGTTGGGCGATCGGCCGGTGCGCTCAATTGATTGCTTCCGGTACGAAGGGCGTTTGCATTGCGCGTCCCACCATATCCAGGTGGTCTTGGCCGTAGAACATATCGCCGTCCACGAAGTATGTGGGGGAACCGAAGACGTTGCGTTCGATCGCCTCTGCAGTGTTGGCCGCGTGTTTCGCCTGCACACCGTCAGACATTGCGGCATCAATCAGGTCTTCGCCGTCCATGCCACGCTTTTTAGCAAGCTCAACAAGTGTTGCTGCATCCGCGATGTCTGCGTCGTCGCGCCAATGAGCTTGTAGGATTTCAAACGATAGGCCGTCTACATCGCCACCCGCATCAGCGGCAGCAATGATCACACCGTTGGGCAAGGCCAACGGATTGTCATGAAAGGTTGGGCGAAATGATAAAATCGGCAAGTCACGCCATTCAGCCCAACGCGTAAGCTCACGGCCAAAGAAATAGGACATATGGGCCGCCGAGCGCACTTTGAAATCCGGCCCTGCCGCTGCACGGACAACGGGCCAGAAATCAAATGGACGGTGAATGATCGACCATCCTTGCGCGGCGCATATCTCAGACAGTCGCTTTGCTCCTAGGTAGGCAAAGGCCGAATGGCCAGAATAGAAATATTCGATCTGCTTCACAGGAGTATCCTTTGGCCGTTTGGCCAAAGTCTCCCTATTTTAGCGCCCTAAGCAATAGCGCATGATTGCCTTTTGCGCATGAAGCCTATTTTCCGCTTCGTCAAAAATGACCGAGCTGGGGCCATCCATGACTTCACTGGTGACTTCTTCTTCACGGTGCGCAGGCAGGCAGTGCATGAACAACGCGTCATCGTTGGCCTTGTCCATCAGGTCCTTGTTCACCTGATATGGGCGCAATTGGTTGTGACGCCGTTCTTTTGTGGATTGGCTGTCGTGCATGGAGACCCAAGTATCCGCAACGATCAGATCAGCACCTTCGACCGCCTTATCCGCATCCCGTTCGATTTGAATAGAACAGCCTGCTTTACGCGCCAGCCCAACAAATTCGTCTTCGGGATCCAGTTGCGCAGGCCCTGCGAACGTCAGATCAAACTGGAACTGTGCAGCGGCGTGCAAAAGCGAGGCACAGACGTTGTTTCCGTCGCCGCACCACACCACTTTCTTACCCATGATCGGACCACGATGTTCTTCATACGTCATAACATCGGCCATAATCTGGCAGGGATGTGTGCGATCTGTCAGGCCATTGATCACTGGAACGTCTGCATATTCCGCCATTTCCAACAGCACAGATTCATCAAAGGTCCGGATCATGATCAGGTCAACATACCGCGACAAAACCCGCGCTGTGTCCGCGATTGTTTCGCCGTGACCCAGTTGCATGTCTGATCCAGACAGCACCATCGTTTGCCCGCCCATTTGGCGTACACCAACGTCGAACGACACACGCGTCCGCGTCGACGGTTTTTCAAAAATCATGGCGACCATGTGCCCATCAAGCGGCTGCTGTGCGTCCAGCGCGCCGCGCGGCTGACCCGCGCGTGCTGTTTTCATCGCAACCGCATCATCAAGGATGCCGCGCAAAGCGATAGGATCTGTTTTATGGATGTCTAAGAAGTGTTTCATGCATTTTACTCTAAATTGTGAGGTCATGGGGGCTATTTGCCCCCAAACCCCCAAGGATATTTATGGCCAAAAGAAATTAGGCGGCTGAGACCGCTGAAGCGGCTTTGTCCAAGCGCGTTATGGCTTCGGCAATTTCGTCATCAGAAATTGTCAAAGGCGGCAGAAGTCGGATCACATTGTCCGCAGCTGGAACAGTGATCAAACGCGCGTCGTATCCCGCGTTCACCACATCCATGTTGGTTGCTTTGCATTTAAGGCCCAGCATAAGGCCCGCGCCGCGCACGGATTCGAACACGTCAGGATGGGAGGCAATCAGCCCTTCCAACTTTTGACGCAGCAGGCCAGATTTGCGGTTCACTTCGCCTAAGAATTCAGGCGTGTCGATATGATCCAGAACCGCACAGCCAACCGCACACCCCAGCGGGTTGCCACCATACGTCGATCCATGCGTGCCTGCTGTCATACCTGATGCAGCGTTTTCTGTCGCAAGAACTGCCCCCAATGGAAAGCCACCACCGATGCCTTTGGCAACCATCATGATGTCAGGTTCAATCCCCGCCCATTCATGCGCAAACAGTTTGCCCGTCCGGCCAACACCACATTGGACCTCGTCTAAAATCAGAAGGATGCCATGCGTATCGCAAAGATCGCGCAAGCCTTTCAGGCATTGGTCTGGCAGGGGGCGAATACCACCTTCGCCCTGTATAGGCTCGACCATGATCGCTGCTGTCTTGTCGCTAACTGCGGACGTTAGTGCATCGTGATCACCAAAGGTCAGGTGGGTAAACCCACCCAACAGCGGTCCAAACCCTTTGGTCATTTTCTCTGATCCGGCCGCAGCAATTCCAGCCGCAGAGCGTCCGTGAAAGGAGCCATCGAACGTAATAATCTCGACCCGGTCTTCTTGGCCTTTTTCGAACCAATACTTGCGCGCCATTTTGACGGCTAACTCACAGGCTTCAGTGCCTGAATTGGTAAAGAATACGGTGTCCGCAAATGTTGCATCCACCAGCTTATCCGCCAGCATCTGTTGCTGCGGGATATGGTACAGGTTCGAGGTGTGCCAAAGTGCATTTGCCTGATCCGTGATCGCTTTTACCAAAGCCGGATGCGCATGGCCCAAAGCATTCACTGCTATGCCAGCCCCCAAATCAAGGAAACGTCGCCCATCTGCCTCGATCAGCCAAGTGCCTTCGCCTTTGACAAACGTCATAGGGGCGCGCGAATAGGTGGGCAGAACAGATGCGATCATGAGATTATCCTTTGGATAGAGCCAGCAACACAAGAAAACGAGTTGTGCAACGGTGATGCGGGCAGGTCAACAATTTTGGAATTTTTTTGCGCGAGAAGCGCGGAACAATAGGCAGGGCGAGGCTTACGCAGTAAAGCGCAGTCGTCGCGATGTTCGGGTATGTGCCATAGTGTTCATAAGGACCACCTAGAAGGTTTCAGGTAACATGACCAGTCCAAATTTTGACGACTTGCATCACCTTCCCCTCAGGCGCATAGCCAGCAGATGTTTCAAGCCCACAAACAAAACCCCGCATTAGCCGCCAGCCTAATCGGGATCGCAACTGCGTTTATCGCGGCAACCACCCTTTTTGCCAAAGCCTTGGGCAGCGACGCATTCGGGCCAGCCCTACACCCGTTACAGATTTCGCAAGGACGCTATGTTTTTGCATTCATCGCGTTGGGCATGGTCGCAGCAATTGCGCGCCCTAAACTTGGGATGCCACATTGGCGGCTGCATATTGTGCGCACAGCAT
>JBLHPE010000040.1:0-19350 GCA_047624005.1 Ascidiaceihabitans sp. | reverse complement strand
GACATTAATACCTTCCGTGGACGGCAGACGATTCAACTGCGTTTAGAAGATGCTGCACCAGCATAAAAAAAGTTGTCGATTTGATGATTTTTCCACTTGCGTAAAGACCTGTATTTCCCTAAATACCGCCTCACCAACGTGGCCCGTTCGTCTATCGGTTAGGACATCTGGTTTTCAACCAGGAAAGAGGGGTTCAACTCCCCTACGGGCTGCCACGGTACTTCTTTCAAATATTTAATATCTAAACCATAACGTAGCTTCTGAACACGGCTGCCTGCTATTGCGCCGTGAGCGTCCGATCAACCCAAGCGTTTGCCTTCAATTCTTCGGAAAAAAACGTTTGCTGTGCACGTCCCATCTTTTTCGATGCGTAAAGAGCTATGTCTGCATTCTCGAAAAGTTGCTTTGCTGTCGACGAGCTTTCCGTAGCCCTAAAAACCGTGCCTATACTTGCCGAGATTTGACATACTTGTTCTTGAAAGTGAATTGGCACCTCCAATTGCGAAATAATGCGCTGCCCGATATTTCGTAACACCTCCGGTTCGGTTACATCTGGAAATAGGATCACAAATTCATCTCCTCCAAGGCGTGCAACACTATCGGAGTCCCGGGTTTCATCGATCATTATACGTGAAGCCGTTTGCAACACATGATCACCAGCAGCATGACCCAATGTGTCATTTACAGCTTTAAAAAAGTCCAAATCGATCTGCATCAACCCAAAAGACCGACTCGCAACAATTTGCTTGTCCATAATAAAGTCAAAGGCGCGGCGATTCTTTAAGCCGGTTAGCGTGTCCGTAAACGCTTGTTCTTCAGCAACAATCATCGCCCCTTGCAAACGTAGATTTAACTTGCGCGACGCCTCCATTGCAGCCGACTTCGCCTCTACCAGATACAGCATCTCAATCGTTAGGTCGGTGGGTGCAAAGTCAGTATTGGTCAATGAAAACTCACGCACGGCATCTACGACAGAGATGCCGAACGACAAGTCCACAACCATTTGGCCGGCAATGAGACCAGGCACCAAGATCCCTTTTAAACTTGTCTCTGGTGGATCGCGGAGACGCAGATGAAGCTTAGAACTTTCAAGTTCGTGAAGCTCTTTGGCTGACGAAATAGAACGTGGACGCTTGAGAACGAAAACCTCAAGGAACCGCTGACCAATCCAATCAGATTTAGAATGTATCTTTTCAAGTGTTGGCCCAATATGGATAATGTGACCTGTTTTGTTCAAAACCAAGTGCATGGGACAAATCACATCCAGCATATCTGTCATGCCCCATTGCGCAACGGTCAACTCAGCCATGTTGATTTGATCACCCATCAAAGTTGCGCCCCCAGATCAAAACGACGCCCTTCGGAGAACTCAGTAACAACAAGTGAAATTGAAATAGTTTCCCCGCCTTTAGACACACCCAGATGCTCCAGGATGACCAATGCGCCATAGTCGTCGGCCATAGTCCGCAAAATTCCCATGAACACATGACCTGCACCTGCAATTGAACTTTTGCAAGTCAGTGAAAATTCAGTTGCAGCCTGATCGCGTAAATCTAATTCGGGTAAATCAAGATCGGAAACCGCCAAACGCGCTCGGTCTGGTAATTCATTTAGGGAGTGCAGAAATTCGACAAAAGTTACCCCCCCAAAACGCAACAGCCGCCGCAAGCTTTCAGTATTTGGGTGAGAGACCAAATAGGTTCCCAAATCTTCCATCAATTCGAATCTAGGGCGATTCAATACCGCGCTCGCCGCATCCAATATTTGGGTTGTTAACTCGTCGTCATAAATCAACATTGATTCAAAATCAGAAAAACCAATATCTGCAACGCGTGCGCATTCAATCCAATTTTCTTGGCCGTACCTGTCTATGACAAAGCATTGTATCGCGCGATTTGTTAATCCGTGCATTGTTGCCTGATCCCAAAAAAAACCTATGGCAACAATGCGTGACTAACCCTTAATATTCCCCGAATGCTCCGAATATTTCTAAACTGTTTTCGGTTCTCGGCAAAGCCAATCAGAAGTCAGTCGGTGCGCCACCTTCTTCTTTCCGTTTGGCGACAAAGGTGGCCAATTCTTCGCGGATCGCGTCGTCCATTGGCGGTTCTTCGAAGTTGGCAATGATATCTTTGTAAATTCCATGGGCGCGCTCTGGAGTCCAGATCCCCCCGGCCACCTCCCACCCTTCGTAATTTTTCCAGTCACTTAAGAAGGGCTGATAAAACGCTGTCGTATACCGATCTTGGGTATGTTGGATACCAAAGAAATGCCCATCATTTCCAACAGACTTGATGGCATCCAAGGCAATATCATCCACTTCTGTCGCCCAAAGTTTAGGATCAAGGTAGCGTTGAATTTGCTGCAATACTTCGCAATCCATGATGAATTTCTCGGGACTGGCGATCAGCCCACCCTCAAGCCAACCAGCAGCGTGATAAACCATGTTTGTGCCCGACTGCACCGCAGCCCAAAGGCTGTTGGACGTCTCCCACATCGCTTGACCATCCGGCACATTCGCCGCGCAAACGCCTGAAGACCGCATTGGCAGCCCATAAAAGCGGGCCATCTGCCCCGTCATTTGCGTGGCCCGCATGTATTCAGGTGTCCCAAACGCAGGCGCGCCAGATTTCATATCCACGTTCGACGTAAACGTGCCAATCGCACAAGCCACACCGGGGTTAATGTACTGCGCCAGTGCAATCGCACACAGCCCTTCGGCCAACGACTGCGCCACAGCGCCTGACATCGTCACCGGTGCCATAGCCCCAGCAAGCGTGAAGGGAGTCACCACAAGCCCCTGTCCACGTCGTGCAAGCCGCATCCACCCGTCCATCATAGGGTAGTCATGCTTCAACGGAGAGGTCGAGTTGATGTTGGTGTACATCTTTGGACTTGCATCAAATTCTTCGTGAGTGTGACCACCTGCAATGCGCACCATTTCAACCACGTCCTCGACCCGTTCTTTGCCAAGGGAATAGGCATGCATTACTTTGTCGGTGATCGTCAGCTTGTCGTACAATACGTCCAGATGGCGCACGCTGGCATGCACATCGACGGGTTCCACAGGGTAACCGCCGGCAAAGTGGATGCAATTGAAGTACTGGGTCAATTTCAGCAGGTTCTGACACATTTCACGGGTACCAGATACCTTAGTCCCGATCGACATATCCCAATAGCTTGGAGGTGATGACACATTACCAAAGTTGATATGGTTGCCACCAATTGTAATTTGACGATCAGGATTGCGCGGGGTCAAGGTGAACGAACTGGGGGCCTTGCCCACCATCTCCATCACAAACTCGCGGTCCATGCGGACATTGGTACCGTTGACGATACACCCAGCCTCTTTGAGTAAGGCCACCGCTTCGGGATGAAGAAATTCAATCCCGATCTCTTCAAGGATACGCATGGCACCATCATGAATGGCGGCGACACCTTCCTCGTTCAGCGGCTCAACTGGGCGATCAACCAGCAGTGGTGGGTTCCACGGCATCTGCTCAATCACTTCACCACCACGGCGCGCTGCAGCCCCTGCACGGCCACCACCACGTGTCCTACGTTTTGTGTCCTGAACCATCTTTAATCCCTCCGTTTGGTGTGACCTCATCCAAACGCAACAGGGCAGCCTCTGACCAGTCGGTTTACGACAGCTTTTGTCGTTTTCTTGTGCTGAGTGTGGTTAGACCGTTTTCAACCAGTCGGGGATGTGACCGATGTCAGGCAAAACCACCTCTGCATACGGGGCCAGAACCTCAGGCGGAGCCATGCCAGTCAAGACAGCAATGCAGCGCATTCCGGCAGCCGCACCAGCTTTTAGATCATGCGTGCTGTCGCCGACCATTGCGACACGGCTTGGATCACAGCCAGTTTGCGCACAAAAGGCATTCAGCTGACCCGCAGCAGGTTTCGCACCATAGCCACTGTCAAAGCCTGCGATGAAATCGAACAATTCTACCACGCCAGCGCTGTGTAAATGCGCAAGCGCAGGTTCCTCAGAATCGTTTGTCGCAACGCCTAATTTCAAGCCCTGAGCACGCAATTCTTTGAGGAAGGGGATTAATGGAACCGCCTCAACTTGAGGAGCCATTGCTGCTTCTTCGTTCAACATTGCCAAGATAGCATCATGGTTTAGGTCTGGAAAATGAGGGTCCATCGCCTGCGCTATTTCACTGGGTGTCCCAGCAATCACCACACTGTCACGGGCAAAACTGCGGGTTGCGAAATCAAATCCAATATCAAGCCCAATCCGGGCTGCCTCAACACGATTACCGTCGCTGATACGAAGCAAAAACGCTTGAGCCCATGCCTCCCAGGTTGCCGAAAACTCAAATAATGTACCGTCTTTGTCGAAGATTATGCCCTGCCAATCAGTCATGTCCAATGCACCTGTTCACCGCCGGGCAAAGATTGGCGAGCCTGCATCAAGCGATCATAAGGTATCGAAATACTGTCACAAAAAGAAATCACCCAAGCATCATCCATCATCAAAAAATCCAAAACCCCACCAAGAAAAGCAGGGTCCGATGCCCCGCTGCGAACATCTGTTTCACTTGCACCTGTCGAACCAAGGAAAACGGGCAACAGATCCTCATTGCCAGCCAACCAAGCCAACGCATGCAGACCCACAGTTTCGGCGGAATCCCGCGTCATTGTCATAGATCACTCCAGTTTCAGGGAAATAGAAACGCTTTATTAACTAAAACCGACAAAAACCTAACAAGGACATGAACACAAGACTTGAAAACATTGCGCGCCTTAGAATGGTTGGGAAAGGGAACAGATGCACGGTAAAATTCTAATCGTAGACCCAATAGCGACCAATCGTATTGTGCTGAAGGTCAAGTTATCGTCCGCTTATTACGACGTAATCCAAGCCTCATCTATCGCAGAGGCAAAGGCGAACTTAAGGCACTCAAAGCCAGACGTTGTGATCTCATCTGCGCAATTACTTGACGGCACAGTTGCGAATTTAACCGCTGAGCTTCGCAAACACCCAAAAACCGCCAATTTGCCAATTATCGCGATCGAATCCTGTGATGACCAAAGCGCACGGCTTGAGTTTTTAGAAGCAGGTGTGGATGCAATTTTAAGTCACCCCCTAGATGATGCACTTCTTCTCGCAAGGGTCCGCTGTCTTGTGCGCTCATATGCGTCCGACACAGAGTGGTTATTGCACGATGATACCTCTTGTGCGTTGGGTTTTGCAGAAAAGCAGGCCAACTTTCTGCCCAACGGAACAGCCGTCTTTGTTGCATGTGACAAGGGGTCGTTAGCGCCTTGGAAGGCTCAGTTGGCAAACCTAATTCCCACAAAAATAACATTCGCTGCCGTTGACGAGGCATTGGACCACCTAGATAGCCCCCCCATTAAAACTGCTGGAGACAACATATCGAGCAAGGGCAGTGCACCAGACGTGTTTGTATTGGTTATGGATCGTTCTGAATCCCAGAAAATGCTCCATTTGCTTGCTACGATAAGATCACACATCACAACACGCCACAGCAAGATCTTAGTCATTCAAACCCACCCTAACCAAAAACTGGGCGCGCAAGCATTGGACATGGGGGCCAATGACCTTATGCTGCATGGGCTTTACCCTACCGAATTGGCTTTGCGCATTAAGTCTCTCCTAAAACGCAAACATGTCACGGATCAAATGCTGGCTACAGTCCGCAATGGCTTGGAAGCTGCCGTAAGCGATCCTCTCACAGGGCTTCATAACCGCCGATACGCGATGCCACATTTGGACAGGATCGCGCGACACGCCAAAAAAACAGGAACGCCATTTGCGGTTTTGATCGCCGACATGGACCACTTCAAACGGATCAATGACACCTATGGGCATGCCGCTGGGGATGCCGTTTTGGTCGAAATGTCAAAACGGCTTCGCGAAAACCTGCGTGCCATCGACTTGATAGCGCGGATTGGCGGCGAAGAATTTCTTGTCGTTTTGCCAGATACGCCTTTAAGAAATGCACGCAACGCGGCGCGGCGCCTGTGCAAACTCGTCGGCGAAACCCCATTTGAAATCTCTGGGGGTTTAAAGTCTATCAAAGCCACTATCTCGATTGGCCTTGCCATAGGCGGCGCGGCTTACCGTGATGTAAAAACAGCCCAGCAACTGTTAGAGGAGGCAGACAAAGCCCTATACGACGCCAAAATGCGTGGACGCAATTGTGTCATACTAAGCAGACCAGCCGCCTAATTGTCCGTAAACCGCAATTAATCTGATTTCGGTTTACGTTTGTGCGGCGGGCCACGCTTTAATACATCTTCAACTGCATCGGCATAAGCGCGACGTTCTTGCGTGCCCATTTCCTCGATCCGGTTCAACCACTGCACTTGGGCAGCACGTTGTCCACTTAATGTCACTTCGGTTTGTTTGAGCAAGACAGCTTCAACCGCCTGACGATCAAACGTTTCAACACGCAAGATATCGGTCACCTTTTGATACAATGCGCGGCGTGTGGCCCGATCTTCGCCCCTTTTTGAAGGGCGCATGGCCTCCAAAATAGCACGACGGTCCTCGCGCGGCAGCGCTTGAATATAAGGCCGCGCATAATTGATCTGACCACCACCACGCTGAGGCCGATCCTCACCTTTACGAAATGCAGCCCCTGCAAAAACACCAATCACGGCCAGATTGATTGCCAATGAAACGCCTAAGAGTATCTTAAACCCCAGTGGCACTGTCCGTTTTGTCACATCATTCGCTTGTGCCATATCTTAACCCTCTTCTATGTCCCAGCCGAAGCCGAACAATGCACTGTCATCACTCTCGTCATCAAAAGCCAAGACAGATGTTTCCAAATTCAAAAACGTATCAAATTGCGTCGGTAAACCTTCTGGTGGATTAATACCGATCCAAAACCCAGCACATGTTACAGCAACCAGACCGCCCATACCTTGCCACCCACCAACCATTCCCGTGATCTGTTGCCACACAGAAAGTGGTGCAATTTCGGGCATCGGTTGTTGGGCCAAAGCATCTCCCAAGACACGCGACATAAACGCCTCATTTGGGTGCAGTGCAGTGTCACTTGCAGCATCACCCAACATCGCATCCAGTGCGTCCATGTTCAGGTCGTCCAGATTTTTATCAGATACTGTCATCATCATATCCTAACTTTGAGCGGGCTGGGGCCAATATCTCAGCCAATGCGCGTTTGCCTCGGGCTGTCAAACTTTCGACCGCTTCTGTGCTTATGTCTAGTATTTGCGCAATTTCGGGGTTCGCCAAGCCGTCAATATGGCGAAAAATTACGGCCTGCCTTTGCCTGTCTGGTAATTTCTGCAACGCAGATTGCAGCGCATCCATCCGCTCGCGGGTTTGCATTTGTGTGCTAACACTTGGAGCAGGATCATGGGGTTCATCAACATCGTCCAACCCTACTCCGCGTTTTCGACGCAGACGGTCTGTGCACAGATTTGCCGTCACGCGGTAAAGCCACGTGCTGACCTTCGCCTCGCCCATCCGCCAATCAGGGGCGATCTTCCACAATCTCATCATAGCGTCTTGGGCCACATCTTCAGCCTCGGCGCGGTCACCCAACATGCGAATGGCATGGCCATAGATGCGCGGCGTCAAACGGGCCGTCAATGCACGCGCCGCCATAGCATCACCCTTGCAATATTGGGCAAGCAATGCGTCGTCGGCCAAGTCGGTGTAAACGTCCAAAGGCATTGTCATCCTGTTCAGCGTTAGCGAGGGACCGCGCCTATGACAAGCGCGGTCCGGCTTAGATCCGTGAGTGTTGGTTCGTTATTCGCCGCTTTTCTTTTTCTTACCTTTGCGTTTGCTCATCTTTTCCTGAGCGGCGGCAAACTCTTCTTCAGACAAGCTGCCGTTTTCATCAGTGTCAAAACGTTCAATCATTTTGGCACCGCGATCTTTGCCACCACGGCCTTTGCCGCGATTGCTCATCTCTTCTTCTGACAATTTACCGTCTTCATCTGCGTCCAAATGTTTCATCATGCGGACTGCACGTTCGGCGGCTTTTTCTTGTCCTGCCGCTTCGATTTCGGCAACGCTCAGAAAGCCGTCAGAATCTGTATCAACCTTAGCAAAGCGAACAGCACTTTGTGTTTCAAGCTCAGTCTTGGTCACTTGGCCGTCGTTATCGGTATCCAGCTCAGCAAAAGAAACCGGTGATGGTCCGTGGCCTTTGGCATGTGCAATACCGGTAACCGCAACAGCGGCCATAGCGACAACCAAAGCAGTCATTGGCAGGTTTTTCATTACATGTGTCATCGTCGTTCTCCGTTTTCAGTATTGCCCCCCTTTTCGGGCGGCTCACTAAGTCAAACGGGGGCAGCGCTAACTTCCGTCGGATTAAATTCAAATAATTTGCAGAAATCCGCCACTAGGACATCCTGTCGCGTTTATTTCTTGGGCCAAGAAGATCAAAGATGTCCTAGATCAAAGGACGTATCTGATGGCAAACACCGATGTTGAACCTGTGAGTGATGTAAATGAACGCCTTTTGCGTCCTGCCCTTTTGCGTGGCTGGCGCCGTAAATGCCCCAATTGTGGACAAGGTGCCCTGCTCAAAAGCTTCCTGAAGGTTAATGACACGTGCACAGTGTGTCGCGAGGAACTGCATCATCACCGCGCCGACGACGGGCCTGCGTATTTGACGATCCTGATCGTCGGACACCTAATGATTCCGCTTCTGCATATCGTTTTTGTGCACTACCGCCCTGAACCGTTAACACTTTTCACCATCTTTGCTGTTGGAAGTGTCGCGTTGTCACTCTACCTTCTGCCAAGACTGAAGGGGGTCGTGATCGGCTTCCAATGGGCGCGGTGCATGGGTGGGTTTGGCAACAACAGCTAAACAGGCCAAGCATCCCGTATGATGACAGGGGACGCTATGACCACCGAAGTGAAAATTGACAAAACCCAAATTCGCAATGCGTCCACGGTGATCGTATTGCGTGACCGCGCAACAAACCCACGCATCTTAATGGGGCAGCGTGGGGCCAAAGCAGTGTTCATGCCGAACAAATTTGTCTTTCCCGGCGGCGCAGTTGACTTGGGCGACGCGGACGTCGCCTTGGGAACACCCCTGCCCGACCTGTGCCATGCCCGCCTGAAAGAAGACAGCGCTGTTGATATGTCAGATACATTGGCAGTTGCCGCAATCCGCGAGTTGTTTGAGGAAACCGGACAAATTCTTGGACACAAGGATGCCTGGGCTGGCAACGTGCCGACAGATTGGATCGACTTCGCAGCTTCTGGACACACGCCAAGTGCCGCAGGCCTACAATTCGTCTTTCGGGCGTTAACCCCACCAGGGCGCCCACGTCGCTTTGACGCACGTTTCTTTCTTGTAGATGCCGAGGAACTGATCACCGATCCCGATGATTTTTCTGCCGCGTCGGATGAGCTTTCACACCTGCAATGGGTTGCTTTAGACGAGGCACGGTCTTTCGACATGCCCTTCATCACCGAAGTCGTACTAAGCGAAATTCAATCCCGTGCAGCAGATCCCACTCCACCCGACAGCGTCCCGTTCTTCAAAAACAATGAAGAGGAAAACTTGTTTCTGCGACTTCGTGGCCATCTGCCAGCCGATTGATCAGGCCAGAAAAACCATTGCCAAGACGGATATGCCAAGTACCCCAACGCCGATCCATTCGCGCACTGTTATTTTTTCTTTGAAAAAAAGTACCGTCACCATCAAGCTGAAAATCAGTTCGATTTGGCCAATTGCTTTTACGTAGGCTGCGTTTTGCAGGGCGAATGCGGAAAACCAGCAAAACGATCCGGCCATTGATAAGATGCCGATCCAACCTGCAACGCGTCGTGCTTTCCAGACTGCGGAAATTTCGCCGCGTTCACGGAAATACAGCCAGATTGCCATACCGATAAGTTGCATCGACGTGACCGCAGCCAAGGTGACACCTGCCCGTGCCCAATGATCTGCCATGTCCAATTGCAGCGTTGCCCCGCGGTAACTTACGGCTGACACTGCAAACAATGCACCTGATAAAACACCCAAACCCGCAGCACGGTTGAACATGTGCCGCCAATTCCATGTCTCTGCCCCGCTTGATGAAGATAGCAAAAGCACACCGGCCAGTCCCAAAATGATTGCGAAGAATGCCGGTACCGATACTTGATCCCCAAGAACCAGAATGCCGACAAGCATAGCCAAAATCACTTCGGTCTTTTTGAATGTGATGCCCACAGCAAAATTTCGGCTTTTGAACACCAACACTACACAGATGGTTGCCAGCACCTGCGCCAACCCACCCGTTGCGCCGTACATCCAAAATTGTGCCGAAAGTTGCGGCCACAATTGATCCGTTTGGTTCAGGTAGATTGTCGTGAAAACAACAACAAACGGAGCAGAGTAAAGGAAGCGGGCAAAGGTCGCGCCCGCCGCTGACAGTGTCTGTTTCGACAAGACCTTTTGCAGCATAAACCGCAGCGTTTGAAAAGCCGCAGCCGCAATCGATATGCCAATCCACAAACTCATCTGCGCAACATCACTTTAAGGGCCAAAGCGGATGTGGCACTGGATCTTTGGCCTTCATCAAGTAACGTCCGAAAACCTGGCTATACGACCCGTAGTTATACCCCTCATTGAAGGCATCATAACTTGGCGCGTTTTGGCGATAGAGTTGAGGTAGATCATACCAAGCCACTTTAGGATGCATATGATGAACAGCGTGCAAATTGTTATTTAGAAACAAAAATGCAAGCGGACCTTTGTCATCGATGATCACTGTGCGGGCAATGAAATCGGTATGCGCACGGTGCTCAAGAAAGGTTCTGATCTTCAGGATTGAAATCGCAAAATAGCAACTCAATAAATACGCCAAGATAGGCAAATCCGAATAAAGGACCACTGCCACCACAATGATACTACTGACAAAATGTAGCAGCCAAGCCTTCGTAATGGACCGCGCACCTCTGCGCATTTCATGCCAATCACTGCGCATGAACATAACTTGCGAAATCACGGGGCCAATCAGCATCCGTCCCAATAGGGTATTGTTCCACCTCAAAACCAACTGCTGCCAATTCGCCATCTTCGCCCAGGTAATCGGATCACAAAAATTCGTTTCGGGATCATCATAAGGGTCCGTCAGGCGCTCATCGATATGGTGCGCCAGATGGGTATCGCGAAAACGGATGTAGGGTATGAACAACCCCAGCGACAACATCGCCAGCCCATCATTGAGAGCGCGTGATTTGAACGGATGCCCGTGCAATGCCTCGTGGCTAAGGGAAGACTGCAGAACCAGTACAAACACCAATACGAAACTGGCCAAAACTATTGAAATTGATGGCAACAGCAACAAGCCTAAAACCCAAGCTGTCCAACACCCCACCCAAAGGAAGACTGTCGGCCATTCGATCTGTTCGACACCTGTTTCTGAGTTCATTTTTTCGGACATATTCTGTTCGTACTCTTTTTATCTCCGAACAGTTACTTCTATTTTGATCGCAGCCTAAAACCCTCAAACCTTTGGATCAGGGTTCTCTGTATGACCATCGACCGAAATCACCTGCCCCGAAACCATCCGCGCGCCATCAGACCCTAAAAACACCGCCATATCCGCAATATCCTTGGCCGTCACAAACGCCCGCATCGACGTTCCGGCCGCATAACCCTCATAAACCTGATCGCGGGTCATGCCTTTGGCCGAAGCTTCGCGTTCCAAAACGCCTTCCATCCTTGGACCTTCCACAGCGCCGGGGCAAATCGCATTGGCCCGAATGCCAAATGGACCCAGCTCCATCGCCAGTGTTTTCATCAATCCGATCATCCCCCACTTCGCCGCCGCATATGGGGCACGATTTGGATAACCGTAAATGCCAGCCGTGGACGAAGTGACGGTAATAACACCAGATCCAGCCGCCTTCATCAACGGTGTTGCGTATTTCGAGGCGAGAAACGCACCCTCCAAATTCACGCTGACACAACGCTGCCACTCGGCCAAATCAATATCCTCGACCAATGCGGTTGGCCCCGCGATCCCTGCATTTGCACACAGCACATCCAAGCGATCCAAGCGTCCAAATAACGCGGCCATTTCTGGCTCCGAAGAGGCATCACACCGCACACCCGTCCAATGAGGTGGAACATCCGCCAACGCAGTCTCGTCCACATCCGCCACCCAAACGTCATAGCCCGCCGCGTCAAACCCATCTGCCATCGCACGGCCAATGCCAGAGGCACCGGCGGTAACTAGAACGCGCTTCATGGGCGTTGACCCACGGCGCGACCAGCACCATCGGGCACTGGTAATTTGGCATGGGCAGTGGCCACACGTTCAAGGGCCGCAACGATCCCGTCGCTCGGATCACAAGGACGACGGTCTTTCAAACTGACGTGCAGCAAGAAATGTTCGCCCGTCGCCAACAACCGTTCGCCTTCGTACATCTCATGCCAAAGGTGCATTTTCTTTCCTGCGCCCATTAACACTTGCGTGCGCACTTCGATCAACGCGCCTGCATGGGCTTCATCCACGTGCCGGATATGGGTCTCTGCGGTGAAATAACTGCCCCCTGTCGCAATATATTCCGCGTCACAGCCGATCATTTCCATAAAACGATCCGTCGCATCGCCGAAGGCTTGCAAATATTTCGCCTCGTTCATGTGACCGTTATAATCAGTCCAATCGAGTGGGACTGCACGGCGCACCGTGACCAACGGTTGGGAAACATCGTCCAAATCAGCGACACGCACCGCCAACACAGTGCCATCACGCAGGCTGTTCTCGTGCACATTCATCAACGCACCTGCACCAAAATCCTGCCCCTTAAGCGCACGGATCATCGACACCAAATTATTATCGCGAATGCGCAACATATCAGAAATCGACAGATGGCCCGATTGTTCATCAGACTGACCCGCAATCAATTCAACCAATTCGTCTGTGAATTCAGGGACGTCCATCAGTTTGGTCCACGGCCATTTTAACGCAGGACCAAACTGGGCCATAAAGTGACGCATGCCCACCTCACCACCAGCGGTCCGGTAGGTATCAAACAACCCCATCTGACCCCAGCGAATGCCAAAGCCATAACGGATCGCGTTGTCGATTTCCTCGGTCGTGGCCACGCCGTCTTTGACCAGCCATAAGGCTTCGCGCCAAACCGCTTCCAAAAAGCGATCCGCGATATGGGCGTCGATTTCTTTACGCACATGCAAAGGGAACATGCCCAAAGACGTAATAACATCCTTGGCCTTTTGCACCAACGCTGGGTCACTGACCTCGGATGGCACCAGTTCTATCAACGGCATCAGATAAACAGGGTTAAATGGATGGGCGACCATAATCTGTTCAGGGCGCAACGCCCCTTGCTGCAATTCGCTTGGCTTAAAGCCAGAGGTGGACGAGCCAATCACCGCATCCGCAGCACAATGTTCTTGCAACGCGGCAAGCACCTTATGCTTCAACTCCAACCGCTCTGATACGCTTTCTTGAATCCAAGACGCGCCTGCAACGGCCTCTGCTATATCATTGTGAAAGCTCAACTGACCCTCGGCAGGCAATGCCACATCGACCAATCCGGGCATTGAGCGACGCGCGTTGGCAAACACCTCTTCAAATTTACGCTCTACTTCTGGATCAGGATCAAACACCCGCACGTCCCAACCGTTCAACAAGAACCGCGCGGCCCAACCGCCACCAATTACACCACCACCAATGATTGCTGCTGTCTTTGTCATCACTTTGTCCTTTGAAGTCGGCTGATATCCCAGCCGTAGAATGTTAAAATCTCTGTTGCCGCTTTGTAGCGATCGGGGCTGGGTTTTGGTTTGCGATCCAGCACATAGCCAACGTTGCCTGAAGGAGTGCCAAGGACCGCCGTGCGGAATCCTTCGTCGACCCACATTACAACCAACGGCTCACCCACCTTTGGCCGCAGCGCAGCCGAACCACTGTACGCGAATGTCTGAACACCATCCGCCCCCACCATCACAATGCGAAAAGTCGACGGATCGTATGAAACCGCAATCGCGTCACGCGCAGGGGTTTTGCCCGTTTCATTGAAACGTGCGACGACATGCCAGTCGCCTGAAAATCGCACCGGATCAAACCGTGTGGTCACGCCGATATTGGCTGATGGGTCGCGGAAGGTGGTGTTACCGACAGACGTTGGCGGTGAAACAGGCGCGCAAGCCGTGACCAAAGCCACCGCCAACACACCTACCAAATACCGACGCAATACCGACGTTATACCGACGTTGGTTTTCACCCTTTCGAAGCCTGCTTTGTTAGCCCCAATTTGGCACGAACTTCTGCGGCCCCAATCACCCTTGCGCCCATGTTTTCGATGATCGTGCTAGCCCGTTCAACCAGCTGCCAATTCTCGGCCAACACACCTTTGTCGAGCCACAGGTTGTCCTCAAGCCCCACGCGCACATTGCCACCTGCCAAGACGGATGCAGCCACATAAGCCATCTGGTTACGCCCCAACCCAAAGGCCGAGAACGTCCAATCATCCGGCACATTGTTGACCATAGCCATCAGCGTGTTCAGATCATCCGGTGCGCCCCAAGGCACGCCCATGCACAATTGTACCAGCGCAGGCGCGTCTAACACGCCATCCGTAACTAATTGTTTTGCAAACCATAAATGGCCAGTATCGAACGCCTCAATCTCAGGCTTTACGCCCAGCGCTGTCATCATGCTACCCATAGCCTTCAACATGCCCGGCGTATTCGTCATTACATAATCGGCTTCGGCAAAATTCATCGTGCCGCAATCCAGCGTGCAAATTTCTGGCAAACATTCTGCGATATGCGCGACCCGCTCTGTAGCCCCAACCATGTCGGTTCCCACAGCATTCAATGGCAGCGGTGCCTCAGGTGAGCCAAAGATCATATCCCCGCCCATACCCGCGGTTAGGTTCAACACCAGATCAATATCGGCGTCACGGATACGGTCCGTAACCTCCCGATAATACTGCAAATCTCTGGACGGAGCCCCCGTTTCAGGGTCCCTCACATGGCAATGCACAACAGCAGCCCCCGCCTTACCCGCAGCGATCGCACTGTCGGCAATTTGTTTAGGGGAACGCGGTACATGGGGACTGCGATCCTGCGTCCCGCCTGATCCGGTAACCGCACATGTAATGAAAACTTCTTTGTTCATAGCCAATGGCATCGCATATCCTCTCTTGCGTTTGGGGGCATTATGCGGTGTTTTTCGATCAACGACTTGTCACAAAGCGAATCCAATTTGACCAAATTCGAAAAAATCAATGCCGCGGTGCTGGTTCTAGACCAAAGCAACACACTCAGCTTTGCCGCAGCCGTCGACCCCATGCGCGCTGCCAACAGGCATGCGCGAGATAAGATATTCGATTGGCACTTTGCCACACCTCAAGATTTAGACGTCGCCCTAACCTCTGGCCTAACGATCCCCGCAGCTCCCCTAAACCGCGCAGGACCTTGTGACCTACTTTTGATCGTAGCCAGCTTCGATATCATTGCCCAATCCTCACCCGCTTTACACGCAAGCCTACGCCGTCTCGCGCACACCGCAAAGTTTGTCGCCGGCGTTGATGGAGGACCATGGATCATGGCGCAAGCTGGCTTGTTGGACGGCCACAGCGCAACGGTGCATTGGGAGGATATAGACGCATTCGCGACCCAGTTCCCAAACATCGACACACAAAATACACGGTATCAGATCAGCGGCAATCGCATGACCAGCGCGGGTGCGACACCAACCCTTGATATGATGTTGGAGCTTATCCGGCAGACCCAGGGCACGACCCTCGCCAACCAAGTTGCAGCCAGCTTTATCATTGATCAAAGCCCTGCCCCAACCGCCCCACAATCACGTAACCCTGATCCGTTTCGCCACAATCAAATTACGGCCCGTGCAAATCAATTGATGGAGGGCACTTTGGATGACCCACTCGCCTTGTCAGCGATCGCAAAGCAAGTCGGAACAAGCCAAAGGGTGTTACAACTGAATTTTAAATCACAACTGAACACCACACCGCAGAAACATTACCTGACACTCAGATTAGGCGAAGCCTATCGACTGGTCCAAAATACAAATCGCACGCTGCTTGATATCGGGCTGGCAACGGGATTCACATCACAGTCCAGTTTTGCGCGGGCTTACAGAACGGCCTTTGGCCGCAGCGCCCGCGCTCAACGTGAGCAAAGTGTTAATAAGGCATCGGGTGCAGACGATGGGCCGCATCGATATCGGCCAACACCTCGTCACTAAGGGTCACATCAACTGATGCAAGCGCTTGATCCAATTGAGGAGTCGTTGTTGCCCCAAAGATAACACTGCCCATAAACGGCCGGGTAAAGCACCACGCAAGCGCCATGTGGACCGGATCAAGATTATGTTTTTTGGCAACCCCTAAGTAGGCATCAACCGCCGCGAAGACCCGCTCTGACTTGCGCCCTCCCAATTCTGGGCTAAACGACATCCGCGACCCTTCAGGAATTTGGCCGTTCTGATATTTGCCCGTCAGTAGACCTGTTGCAAGCGGGGAAAACGACAACAACCCAACATCTTCATTGATGCTAACCTCGGCCAAATCCGTATCATACAACCGGCACATCAATGAATATTCATTCTGGATTGTAGCAACACGCGGCCCCCCTGTGCGCTCGGCGGCATTGACCCATTGCGTCGTACCCCACGCGCTTTCATTGCTCAGACCAAAGGCACGGATTGTGCCGCGCTTAACCTCATCCTGTAGCGCCTCAAGTGTTTCATCCATGTGCGCAAGCGTTGCGGCGCGGTCCTGACCTGATGGGTCATAGGTCCAATTTTGACGGAACATATAGCTACCGCGATTTGGCCAATGAAACTGATAAAGGTCGATGTAATCCGTCTTTAAGCGGCGCAACGATCCCTCGATGGTTTCTTTAATTGTGGCCGCAGAAATCGGCGCACCATCGCGCACATACTTAATGCCTGCGCCAGAATGTTTTGTTGCTAAAACAACATCGTTGCGGCGATTGTCCCGTTCGAACCAGTCACCGATTACCTCTTCCGTGCGCCCCTGAGTTTCGGCACTTAGCGGGTTCACCGGATACATTTCTGCGGTATCAATAAAGTTAATGCCGCCGTCCAGTGCACGATCAATTTGGTCATGGCCGTCCTGCGTGGTGTTCTGCGTGCCCCACGTCATGGACCCCAAACACAGTTCGGAAACTTCAATATCGGTTCGCCCAAGACGGTTCATTTTCATGGTCATATCCTTAGAATTGGTTTTGCATGACGTTAGCGTCCAGCCAAAGCGCTGCAAGAGGAAACGCAAGCATTGAGATTCAAACATCGGATAAGGTGGAAAACGACGTCACAGCGTCGGTAATTTCTTTGAAAACCGAAATGGGTAAGCGCAATATAATCCCAACATGCGTCTAATCATTTCCTTTGCTGCCCTATTTTTATCTGTGCTTTTGTTACAGCTCAGTTCTGGTGGCCTTGGCCCATTGGATGCACTTTCTGGCCTCAAGCTTGAATTCTCCACCCAACAGATTGGCCTTCTCGGGTCCTCCCATTTCCTTGGGTTTTTCATTGGATGTTGGTGGGCACCACGATTGATGGGAAGCGTCGGCCATTCACGTGCCTTTGCGGCATTCACGGCTACAGGTGCCATCGGATTGTTGGCCCACATGCTGGTGGTCAACCCCTACGCATGGGCGGTTATGCGGATCGCGTCAGGTCTTTGCGTTGCTGGGTGTTACACGGTCATCGAGGCGTGGTTGCAGGCTAAGGTCACCAATGAAACACGTGGACGGGCGATGGGCACTTACCGTGTTGTCGACATGAGTGGGTCATTGGTTGCGCAGCTTATGATCGGCGTTTTGGCACCCGCAAGCTATGTGTCTTACAATATCCTTGCGATCCTGTGCTGCGCTGCGCTTTTGCCATTGACCCTTACCAAAGTGCCCCAACCCGAAACCCCCAAAGCACCTAGGTTGCGCCCCCGGTTGGCATACGAACGCTCCCCCCTTGCCGCCGCAGGTGTGGTTGTAGCAGCCCTTTCTGCCGCATCCTTTCGCATGGTTGGCCCACTTTATGGCCAAGAGGTTGGTTTAAGCATCGGTCAAATCGCGTGGTTCTTGTCAGTCTTTGTACTTGGCGGTGCCTTGGCACAGTACCCTGTCGGATGGTTGGCGGACAAATACGACCGGCGCTGGGTTCTTATTTGGCTGTCTGTCGCAGCGATGCTAAGTTGCGGTGTAACAGTTGTGTCTACAGGGTTTGGCCCAACTGGCATCATGGTGACGGCGTTCCTGTTCGGCCTGACATCATTTCCCATTTATTCGGTTGCAGCCGCCCATGCCCATGACTTTGCGGACGATAGCGAACGGGTCGAGTTGTCAGCGGCGCTTATGTTCTGTTACGCTTTGGGTGCGATCGCCGCCCCTTACGGTGCCGCCGTTCTCATCAACGCATTTGGACCAGCTGCGTTGTTCTTCTTGATCGCCAGCGGTCATGCACTTCTCATCTTGTTTGGATTAAGTAGAATGCTTGCGCGACCAACGCCAAGGGACAAAACCGATTATGTTTACGCACCACGGACGTCATTTGTTATTGGCCGTTTGAACAGGCGAAAACGTCGAAAGGACTGACCGATCCCACGCACGCCCACTTCCCCCTGCGCACGTCCCCTGCTAATGCTTTGCAAAACATGACCAAAGGCGCAATCATGACTCGTCACCTGATCACATCAGCCATCCCCTACATCAACGGGATCAAGCATCTTGGAAATCTAATTGGCAGCCAATTACCGGCTGACCTTTTTGCCCGTTACCAACGTGCTCGAGGCCGCGAAGTATTGTTTCTGTGCGCGACCGATGAACATGGAACGCCTGCTGAATTGGCGGCCGCAAAAGCAGGCAAGCCAGTCGCCGAATTCTGCGCCGAGATGCACGAAGTTCAGGCACGGATTGCCAAAGGGTTTCGGCTATCATTTGATCATTTCGGACGCTCATCTTCGCCGCAAAACCATACGCTGACCCAACATTTTGCAGGTAAACTGCAAGAAGCTGGATTGATCCGCGAAGTTAGTGAGAAACAGGTTTATTCAAACGCAGATGGCCGGTTTTTGCCTGATCGCTATATTGAAGGCACCTGCCCAAATTGTGGATATGACAAAGCGCGCGGCGACCAATGCGAAAACTGCACCAAGCAGCTTGATCCAACGGATTTATTGGAACCACGCAGCGCCATTTCTGGGTCGACAGATCTGGAAGTGCGCGAAACGAAGCACCTGTTTTTGTGCCAATCTACTATGCGTGATCAATTAGATGCTTGGATCAATACCAAAACAGATTGGCCAATCCTGACCACATCGATTGCCAAAAAGTGGCTACATGATGGTGATGGTTTGCG
>JBLHPE010000039.1:0-19561 GCA_047624005.1 Ascidiaceihabitans sp. | reverse complement strand
CGAATTTTATCACCGTCTAAACGCCAAAAATCTAAAGAACGCATGGAAATCTTTTGACCGTTCGGCGCAATGCCCATCCAGCCTGACCCAGACACTGTTTGAACCATATCAGGCCAGCCGGTCACCGCTGCGTAATCACCTTCAGCAAAGAAGTGGAATGTTGTTTCATCGGGGAATTGCCCACGATCCGGCATGGCATTCAAGAACGGGATTTGATGCCAGTTGCGGAAGCCTGAGATACCCCGCGCGGTGCCTATACCCGCAGGACCATACCACGTCATTTTCGGATGCCAGAACCGCTCAAGCTCCATCGCCGCGACGGGCTCTTTTGGATGGCGTATCAATGCTGTGAGCATGTCCGAAATATGTGTTCGGCTTTGCGTGCTCCGTCCCACGGCATCCGTCGCATCAACTAATCCATCTTGGGTGATGGGCCCGGGCGTATGCCATTCACGGCCCAAACTGGGGGCCAAAGGCCACGCGTTTGCCTGCATCATCAATTCGGGAATATCCCAGATGGCTTGCACTTCGGTCACTTTCCCATCCACCATGCGGTAAAATTCGTGGAACCGCATGTGGGCCAAATGGCCCGTGGGTGGGATATCGAGGAAAGGGGCCGCAAACGTCCCAATGTAGGAGCCGCAGCAACCGACCCAATCGTCACCCTCAGGCGTTTGGCCGCTGACAGAAATGGTATCGCGCCGTTCAACATCAGGCATAGCCTTGACCAAAGGGGCAAAGCACGTGTCATAGAACGCGTCAGCTTTGAGGTCACCAAACGGATGGCACATATGAATGACTGCGTCCGGTGCTAGCAGCGCGTTTAATGTTGAACGCACCGATGCTTCGTCAAAGTCACGCAAAGCTGCCAAAAGCGGCTGAAGCGTCGCTTGGTTCTTGCGGGCGACGTTCATTTATTCAGCTGGTTCGCGGTAAGGCGCGCCCGTTCCATATGGCACGTTGATCCCACCATAACGGCGCACACGAATGTTGCATTGTTCGGCGTGGCCTACAAACCCTTCGAGCATACACAAACGGCTGCCATATTCGCCGACAAGCGTTGCAGCTTCGTCCGTCGTAATCTTTTGATACGAATGGGTTTTCAGGAATTTTCCGACCCACAGTCCACCCGTGTAGCGGCCTGCCTTTTTGGTGGGCAGAGTGTGGTTGGTGCCAATCACTTTGTCCCCGTTTGATACGTTGGTCCGCGCGCCAAGAAACAGCGCTCCGTAACATGTCATATGCTCAAGGAACCAATCATCACGGTCTGTCATGACTTGAACGTGCTCGGATGCGATGTCACCAGCGACGGCCAACATTTCGTCATATGTGTCGCACAAAATGACCTCACCATAATCCGCCCAACTGACTGACGCAGTGTCAGCTGTTGGCAGGATCATCAGAATGCGGTCGATTTCGCGCAACGTGTCGTCTGCCAATTTGCGCGAGTTGGTGAGCAAAACAGCGGGGCTATTATAGCCATGTTCCGCCTGCCCTAGCAAATCTGTAGCGCAGAGTTCACCGTCAACGGTATCATCAGCAATGACCATCGTTTCGGTTGGACCAGCAAATAGGTCGATACCCACACGGCCAAAGAGTTGGCGTTTGGCTTCGGCAACAAACGCATTGCCCGGACCAACAAGCATGTGAACAGGTTTGATTGTCTCTGTGCCAATCGCCATCGCGCCGACGGCTTGGATGCCACCCATCACGTAAATTTCATGCGCACCACCAAGGTGCATGGCGGCGATCACGGCTGCATTTGGTCGACCTTTGAACGGCGGGGTGCATGCAACAATGCGTGGTACCTTTGCGACTGTGGCGGTTGCCACGGACATATGTGCCGACGCAACCATCGGAAATTTACCGCCAGGAACGTAGCAGCCAACCGATTGCACAGGGATATTTTTGTGGCCAAGGATTACGCCCGGCATCGTTTCGACTTCGATATCTAGCATGCTGTCGCGCTGCGCTTGGGCAAAGTTGCGCACTTGGTCTTGGGCAAATTTGATGTCGGCCAGTTCACGGTCTGTGAGGGAGGCAATCAGGTCTGCAATCTCTTGATCAGACAGTTTGAAAGACGCTGGCGTATAATTGTCAAACTTCGCGGATAGATCACGTACCGCCGCGTCGCCGCGCAGTTCGATGTCTTTTAACGTGGCTTCAACAACGGCCTTCGTTTTGGCGTCGTCTTCGGCACGTTCCGCGTCTGGCTTACCGCGCTTAAGGTATTCTACAGTCATCAATCGTTTCCTGCTGTTGATGTTGGTTGAGGTGGCGTCTTCTCGCCCCGATCATAGGCTTCCCAGCCGTGGCCGTTGAAGACGTCGACGCCCAGTTGCGCAAGGACATGCGGGAAATCAACCATCACGTAGTTGTCGACGATCTTGCCCTCCACAACCTTCCAGAAATCCATATAGCGAATTTCAATGCGTTTGTCGGTCGCTTCCACACCCATAAATTTACCCGAATGGAGCGCTTCCTGACGCCCAAAGGCCGCGGCCCATTCACCCATGTAAAGACGAGCTTCGTCCACACACACTTTATCGGAAAAGGCGGCTTGGAAAGGCTTTTGCCAATTATTCTGAAATTCTTTTATGCCTTCTTTGGTTCCGCAACCTGTGTTGCCGATCCAGTTAAAGCCTTCGCTAAAGAACTCGCCAATATCGACAATGCGGTGATCGTTAAGACCGTCAACCATACCCTCGATAACTGCGCGTGTGGCCTCAGTTTTAGACATATCCGTGTCACGCGATAGGGTTGCTTGTTCGGGTCGTGCTCCGCTCATCCTTTGACGGCTCCTGCTGTTAGGCCACTTACGATTTGACGTTGGAAAAATAAGATCAAGACAAACAGTGGCGCGGTTGCCGAAACAACTGCTGCAACGGCGAACATGACGTTGCCTTCTGTCTGGGTGGTCCCAAGGAAGCTGGCGATTTTTGGCACCATTGTTTGATTTGCTTGGCTCAACAATGTCGCTGTAACGGTGAAGTCGTTGTAGGCCAGCAAGAATGAGAACAACCCTGTTGTCACAACGCCGGGCCACATCACTGGGACAATCACATGACGGAAGGCTTGGAACCGTGTGCAGCCATCAACCATCGCACTTTCATCTAGGTCTTTGGGAATGTTTAGGAAGAAGCTGTGCAGCATCCATAGAGTAAACGGCTGATTGATCGCCACCATCACAATGATGGCAGTAGGAAGATGACCCCAAAGGTTCCATTCAAAGAACGGCAGCAAATAACCCGATACCAGCGTCATGTGCGGCATCGCCCGAAAGACCAGGGCCAACATCAAAAGATAGAACGCATACTTCTTACCAGATCGCGCAAGAGCATATCCGCCCAACGTACCAAGCGTCAGCGAAATGATGACTACAGAAGTCACAATAATGCCCGTGTTTAAAGCAGCGAGCCAAAATTCTTTGGTTACCCAAGCGCCGTAATAGCCCCGCCCCGTAAACGCGCCACCGGTTTCGACCTGTGTACGTACACCTGTGATCGCATTCGACCAATCGGCTTTCGAGAAGAAATCACCTTGGACTTTAAACGATCCCCAAAGCGTCCAAATGAACGGGAAACTTGCGGCGATTACCCAGACCAAAACAAGGCCCCAAATAATCATGTTCAATACGGGTGAACGACGATGAACGATATCAGACATCAAACCACCTTCTGGTTAAAATCGCGCCATGTGCGGATCAGTACGGGGATCAACAAAATACCTACGCCAAGGATCGTTAGGATGGACGTTGCGCCCGCTGAGCCAAAGAACTGGCCCTCGCTGCCCGCAAGATCATTGTAAATGACCCATGACAAGGACGTCGCACTGGCTTGGGCTGAGAAACCGATGATCGGCTCGAAGACGCGGAAGTTGTCCATCAGTTGGATCAACGAGATGAAGACTGTCAGTGGCATCAAATGTGGTAAGACAACGTAACGTGTACGTTCCCACCGCGAGGCACCGTCAATCATTGCAGCCTCCATCGTGTCAGCAGGCACTGTTTGAAGCCCCGCATAAAATACGATGAACGCGAAAGGTGCCGAATGCCAAACGCCATAGACCATCAACATTATCCACGTCAGCGCGGGCGATGCCTTTAGTGACAGGTTCGGATCTTCAAATATCCGTTGCAAGGTTGCCCCCAACACACCATTGGCGTCGACCATCCAAAACAGGATCAGCGAACCGATCAACGGTGTGACGATCATCGGCAATAGCGAGATAAAGATTGTCGGGCCTTTGATCATTTTGGGAAGGCTGTTGACCCCCAGGGCAATCATAAATCCAAAGATAATAACCAGTGGCGTCACAACAAATGTGTAAGTCAGGGTAAAGGCCAGCGCGCGGTAGAATGGCAGGTTGTAGGCTTTCGACATAAAGTCACGGAGCCCCGTGCTTGACTGCCAAGCTTGCCCGATCTCGGTAAAGGCTAGGTGATTTCGGTTGGTATACGTGCCAAAGCCATTGAATTGCCCCAGTGGGCGGGCTTCTTTCAGCTTAGCCGTTTCTTCAACGTCAATTTGTAATTCTTGTTTGCAGCCAAAGGGGCCGCAGTTTTCAACCTCGATCAAAACCGCTTCGTGTTCGATGTGCAAAGACTGCACAACAACCGATACAAGCGGCAATGCGATAAATAGAAACATCGTGAACAACGATGGTAAAATAAACCAAAAGAATGTGCGATTTTTCATCAGCTCGCCCGAGATTAGGAAAGGGATGGAAGGAGGCAGAACGCCCCCTTCCAAAGTAGTTTTACTTCAAGAAGCCTTGCTCTGTCGCTGCTGCCGTATAGGCGGCTTCAACATCAGCCAGAGCTTGTTCTGCCGTTTCGGTTCCTTGCAAGAAATCAGAGATTTCCGCGCCAAGTGCCGTGTGCATTGCGCTCATGAATGGCAACATTGGGTAAGGTGCAGCGCCGCCAGCAGCCGTTCCTGCAATACCTGCAGATGCTGGGCTTGGCTCATATCCTTCAATCAACCAAACAGCCGCGTCGTTGTTGGCTTGAACAACTTCAGTAGTAATACCGTTCATCATTGCGATGAAGGACGCTTCTGCATTTTCATCAGAAACGTTTGTTGGAATGGCGATACCATCCCACCACAATGTGGAGGCTGGACGCGCGTTGTTGCCCCATGTTGGTGCCGCTGAAAGAATCGTGCCGGATACAACTTCAGCTGTTGAGCCTTCGTCGTCCAAGATTGCACCACCGCGCGATCCCCACATTGTTGCCAATGCAAGATTGCCTGCTTCCCACTCGGCTTGTGTCGCGTTGGAATCGTATGTCAGGTAATCAGGGTTAGAATAGGCAACCAATGATTTGATCATGTTCAACGTGGCAACCCCGTGCTCGTTATTCACAGATGCTTCGGCTGTGCCTGCTTTGAAGAAGTCTGCGCCTGTACCCATGTACATGTTCACAAATTCTTCGGCTAGGTTCCAACCTGCTTTGGTGTTCAAAGCAACTGGGTATTCCATCAGGCCTGCGGCACGAATCTTCTCGGCCGCTGCAATCACTTCTTCATATGTCGCTGGAACACCTTCAACGCCTGCTTTTTCCAGAACGTCTGTGCGTGTGAACAAGTGCTGTGCGTTAGCCATGAAGGCCACAGCCATAGTTTTACCACCGACAGTGATCATTTGGTTTTTGCTCAGACCAGAACCGTGCTTTGCAATCAAATCATCCAATGAACGAACCAAACCGCCATTCATCAGGGTGACCAAAGTCGCGTTGGACACAACAACCGAAGTGTACTGCGAAGGGTTGGCCGTTAGGGCAGCAACCACGATGTCTTTATAATCTTTGTTCAGGTTGGTTTCGATCGTGACGCCATCCCCTGCGCACTTAGCCGCGGCAGCAGAAGTCACCGCTTGGATCGCTGGGAAGTCATTTGAAAGAACGCTGATCGTGCCGCTGGAAATACCGCAGCCAGCCATTGCTGTGCTGCCCAAAAGTGCGAATGCACCAGCAGCTGTAATTGTCTTTAGAAACATGTGTTTCTCCCTAGTTGTCATTAAGATGCGCCTTGCAAGATCGCATCGTGGTTCCGCTCCTTTGATGGAGCTTTTGGTTGGGGTTAACCCCCAATTCGCGCACCTGTAGTGGTATCAAACAAATGGCAAATCTCGTTTGGCACAGAAATGCGAACCATGTCGCCAATCTTTGCGCGGTAATCTTTTGCGGCTTTCACAGACACCTGTTCGCCGTTCACCTTCACGGTGATCATCGTGGCGTCACCCAAGAGCTCCATTGCATAAACTGCTGCATGAATTTCACCACCCGTCTCGACAATCGATGCATCTTCGGCACGAAAGCCAAGCTGGATAGAACCATCACCAGTGACTTCAAGACCCGCGACCTTAATACAATCACCTTCAAAAACGCCGTTGCTTGCTTCGCCCGTGACCAAGTTCATGGCGGGCGAGCCGATAAAGCTGGCAACAAAGGCATTGGCTGGCTGGTCGTAGATGTCAGTCGGGCTGCCGACTTGTTGGACAATGCCACCTTTCATAACCACAACGCGATCGGCCAAGGTCATCGCCTCGATTTGGTCATGGGTCACATAGATCGTTGTGACCTTTAGCTCGTGGCTTAGGTTCTTGATCTGGGCACGTGTCGAAACACGCAACTTAGCATCAAGATTAGACAATGGTTCGTCCATCAAGAAAACGTTGGGTTCACGCACAATCGCACGGGCAAGGGCGACACGCTGGCGTTGCCCACCCGACAATTCAGCCGGTTTACGATGCAGGAAGTCATCCAGCTCAACCATAGCAGACGCACACATTACGCGCTCATTATGCTCTGCCTCTGGGATTTTGCGCACCTTCAGCGGAAAGCGGATGTTCTCGTAGACATTCATATTTGGGTAAAGCGCGTAGGATTGGAACACCATCGCAACATCACGGTCTTTGGGGTCTAGATCGTTTACCCGCACACCATCAATAAAGATATCGCCGCCTGTGGCATCTTCCAACCCAGCAATCATGCGCATCGTTGTGGTCTTACCGCAGCCCGATGGGCCAAGCAGCACAAGGAACTCTTGATCCGCAATTGTTAAATTGAAATCTTCGACCCCAACAAAGGAACCCCAACGTTTAGATAGATTACGCAATTGAATTTCGGCCATGCAGTCACCCCAAGTGTAAACATCCGTGTGATCAATGATCACTTTTGCATACGATTGCAAAAACCATAGACTTCTGTTGGTTACTCCTGCAAGATTATTCTTCAATCAGTGACAGATATTATTCGCAAACCGTCCCTAAGCGCCTAAGTCTAAGAGAAAATAAGGATACGACATGTCAGGCTTCCAAGAAGAAAAACGGATAGTTCGGGACTACTATGAGGCGCTGGATGCTTCCCCTACGTCAAGAATCACCCAAACATTGAAAGAATATACAGCCGACAAATACACGTGGCGTGCCTTCCATCCGTTTCACATGCAAACTGATGTTGAACAGGTGTCGCAATTGTTTTGGCAGCCTTTCAGAACGGCTGTAACGCACGTACAGCGCCGCATGGATGTCTTCTTTGCAGGCAACAATTTCATCGATGATGGTGGCTCAGTATGGGTCTGTTCGATGGGCCACTTGATGGGTCTATTCGACCATCCTTGGCTTGGCATTCAACCCACCAATAAGATGGTCATGCTGCGCTACGCAGAATTTCACAAAGTCGAAAACGGGAAGATCGCTGAAACTGCGTTTTATTTTGATATCCCACATTTCATGATCCAAGCAGGTTATTCACCGTTCCCGGAACAAGCTGCCGCGCATATGGTACAACCCGGTCCAGCCCCGCATGATGCATTGCTGTTTGAAGACGCTGATCCGGTTGAAGGGCAAAAGACGTTGGATGTGATGCATTCGATGATCAACGATCTTGGCCAATGGGACAGCGGGCTTCCCTTGGAAGAGGAGCTGGCCCAAAGTTGGCACGACGACATGATCTGGTGGGGGCCTGCTGGGATCGGCGCAACTTACACTATCGCACGCTATGCTAAACAACATTCTGGCCCGTTTCGGGCCGCGTTTAGCGATAGAACAGGGACAGGTCACGTGGCCCGCATCGCCGAAGGTAATTACAGTGGTTTCTTTGGTTGGCCCAATTTTTCAGCAAAGCCAACAGGCGGGTATCTTGGCCTGCCGCCAAGCGATAAATCATGCGAATTCCGTGTGATTGATGTCTATCGCCGCGAAGGTGAAAAGTTGAAAGAAAACTGGGTGTTTATCGACATGTTGCATTTCTTTAACCAGCAGGGCGTCGACATATTGGCTGATCTTCAGGGGACATCAACATGAACTACATAGATGCACATCATCATCTTTGGGACCTAGGTGCAGTCGAATACCCCTGGCTAAATGCAAAAGGGGTTACGCGCTTTTTTGGCGACCCTGCCCCGATCCAACGCAACTACCTATTGGATGAGTTCCGCACCGACGCCGTGCCACATGGCTTTGCTGGCTCTGTACATATCCAAGTGTGAGCAGCAGACGCATGGGAAGAAGCCGTTTGGGTTCAAAGCATTGCAGACGGTAACCCTGATTGGCCAATGGCGCAGGTCGTTTATTGCGATCTGACACAATCCGATCTGACAGCACAATTGGACAAATTTCAGACACTTTCAACGGTACGGGGTGTGCGCCAAATCATTGGACGCGCTCCCGGTGAAGATGCGCAAACTGACACAAATGAGGTTATCCAGTCAGATGCATTCTTAGAGGGTTTAAAGCTGGTCGGCGCGCGGGGATTGTCCTTTGATTTGCAGTTGATCCCTGAACTGATGCCCGCAATGGCCGCCATTCTCAAACAAGCGCCGAAGGCAAAAGTTGCGTTGTGCCATGCTGGCTCTCCACACGATCGAAGCCCAACGGGGTTGAAGGCTTATGCCGATGCATTGCTGAACCTTTCCACGTTAGAGAATGTCTATTGCAAGTTGTCTGGTTTGGGCATGTTTGATCACCACTGGAGCACGGAAACGATCCGGCCTGTTATTGAAATTTGCCTTGATCAATTCGGGGCTGAACGCTGCATGTTCGGATCAAACTTCCCAGTCGACATGCTTTATTCTGGTTATGACAAACTAATACAAAGCTATTTCAAGATCGTGCCCGCCGAGGATCAAAAACCTGTATTTTCAGATGTGGGTGCTAATTTTTATAAGTTAAAATTTTAAGGTTTCTCACTTTTACCAAACTACTAACTGTCTCTCTTTTGAAAACAGTGCGTTTCTTAATATTATCAAATATCCGCCTCAATTCAGCCTCAATAGAACAGCATTTTTGGTCAACATCTTTGGAAAAGGAATGATCAAATGTATCTGTCTTTAGTGGTCCCTTGTATGAACGAGGAAGACGGCATTGATACACTTGTGACGCGCTTGTCCGCGATCACGGCGCAATGGCAGAAACAGGCTGAAATTGTCTTGGTCGATGATGGCTCCACCGACGGAACATGGGCAGCGATTGAACAGGCAAGCCAGCGTTGTTCGCAAGTCGTTGGCATCAAACTGTCGGCAAATCGTGGCCACCAGATTGCACTAACTGCCGGCCTTGAAGCTGCAAAAGGCGAGCGGATTATGATGCTGGATGCGGACCTTCAGGACCCGCCAGAACTGATGACAGATATGATGTTTATGATGGATCGTGGTTTTGACGTTGTATATGGTCGCCGCGCTGAGCGCCAAGGCGAAACCATGTTCAAACGCGCGACTGCTCATATGTTCTACCGTGTTTTGAATGCGATGTCAGATATCGACATCCCCCGCGACACTGGTGACTTTCGCCTTGTTAATCGCAAGACACTAGACGCCGTTTTGGAAATGCCTGAACGCGCACGTTTCATTCGTGGCATGTTCGCATGGGCTGGCTTTAAGCAAGTCGGAATCGAATACATCCGTGCACCACGCGAAACCGGCGAAACCAAATACCCTTTGCGCAAGATGATCCGCTTTTCAATCGATGCGATGACAGCGTTTTCAACCAAACCATTGAAACTGGCTACCCGACTCTCCTTTGTTAGCCTTTTCATTGCATCAATGATGGCCATCTATGTATTCCGGTCTTTGATCCTATTTCAAACGGCACCGGGTTGGGCTTCAGTCATCCTTGCCGTCAGTTTCTTTTCAGGCGTCCAGCTTTTGACCCTTGGGATTTTAGGCGAATACGTTGGCCGTCTTTACGTCGAGGCTAAGAAACGTCCACTTTATTTTGTAAGCGAAGAGACACGCGAAACCATGCCTGTCGCTACGAAGCTGAGCGCCTGATGCAACTGTTTCGTTTTGCCTTTGTCGGAGCTTTGGTCGCACTGGTTTATGTGTTGGCTTACATCGCTCTGTTATCGCTGGGAATGAACCAACCCCTTGCGAACGCGGTTGCGTTCTTGGGGGCTATTGCCTTGCAATATGTCGGCCAAGCGTCGTTTACCTTCGGCAAACGCATCAACGATCGGGCCCAAATGGTCCGTTTCTTTTGCATGACAGGTTTGGGCTTCTTAACCGCCGCGTTGGTCACCGGAATAATCGGGCCGATGCTTGAAGCACCCAATTGGGCTGCTGCCATCGCTGTTACCATCCTTCTTCCCGTTCAAAACTTTATAATAATGACAGTTTGGGTGTTTGCTCAAACCACGAAACCCAATGAGGTCGCGCTATGAAACATGTCTATAATGATACATTTTTTGACTATATCAACCAAAGTGCGCACGCCTCCGCCAAGACTCTGATCGCAACTTTATTTCCGATGCTACAACCGAGAAGTGTGATTGATCTTGGCAGTGGTCGCGGTGTTTGGCTGGCCGAATGGCAACAAGCAGGTGCCAAGGATGTATTAGGTGTGGATGGCGATTACGTCGATCAAACACGACTTGCAGTAGATCAAGGTTCCTTCATGGCCTCAGACTTAACCATCCCCCTCCAACTCGAACGGCGTTTTGATTTGGCCCAAAGCCTTGAGGTTGGCGAACACTTGCCATTGTCGGCAGCTGAAACGCTGGTCGACAGTCTGACAGCCGCGTCTGATCGTGTTCTTTTTTCTGCCGCTGTCAAAGGACAAGGTGGTGAATTCCATGTGAACGAGCAGCCATTGGCATTCTGGCAGGCCTTGTTCGAAGCAAGAGGGTACAAAGCCTACGACTGCCTACGTCCAAACCTTAAGGACGACAAAACAGCAGCACCTTGGTATCGTTATAATTCCATTCTTTATCTGAATGACGCAGGCCTTGAAGGGCTCGGCGAAGGCGTCTTGCAGCACGTCGTTCCCGAGGGTGAAACTGTAAAGGACGGCGGAGGCATTGCTTGGCGCTTACGCAAAGCAATCGTTTCCCGTCTCCCACGCAACACCGTTACACAAATTGCGAAGGTACGCGCCGCAGTGATTGCCACGTCCGTTCGATTTCGCAAATCGGTAAAGCCCGCGGTTGCATGAACCTTGTCGAATCAATTGAAGGAAAAGGATGGGCCAACGGGTTTGGCGCTGGTGCGGTCTTTTGGCTGTGCTTGGCTGCAATATTTGGCATGTCACTCCCCAACCTAGTCGACCCAATGATCCGCTACGACGATTATCCAGCATTGTTTGCAGAAGGCGATTTGTTCTGGGAAAAAACTCTGAACGAAGGCCGATGGGTCAATTACATCTGGCACCTTCGCGAGATAGTAACGCCAGCTTGGTTGAACTATGCAATCTACCAAGTATTTTGGGCCTTGTTTGCGGCTTCTCTTGCAACTGTGGTTGTGCGCCAAAAGGGGCTGACCTTTTTCAAAGGAACACTGGCCCTACTTATTTTGGTGTCTCCTTCCGCGCTTCTTATCTCCCTCTGGTTCAATACATTATTGCCCGGGCTTGGGTTGGTCGCGATTTTTGGATTGTTGGCATGCCGTGTATCAGGCCGTACACTTAATCTTTTGTTGCCAATATTTGTCGTTACAATATTTATGGCTTACACGACCTACCCCTTGCTGCTGTTGGCGATCATCTTGTTTCGCCAAGAAAGTAGGTCGTTTTCCAAGTTGATCGGCCTACTAGCCCTATTCACTATAAGCTTCATTGTCGCAATTTTGATCACATATACGATTAATTGGTCCGTTCACGGCATTTTTGGCGAACCGCTGGCTGAATGGCGCGAGGCAACACCGGCGCACAATCTCAGCCAATTGCGCGACAACCTGCCCAAGTTGTTGGAGACGTTTAGTGCGTTTATGACCAAGTCCAGTTTTGGTTTCTATCCAGCGCAGATATTCCATATCACGCTTATGGTTGGGGCCTCATTGGTTTTGCTACGGCACGAACCACTGGAGGCGTTGTACATATATGCTGGTCTGATCACCGGCATCACGTTGATCATCCTTCAAGTTCTCAAGCTCGGGGTTGCGATCCCTGCGAGGACCCTAATTTTTGTTTGGGTTTTTTATGCTATCGCTGTCGTCCGGGCCGCGGAGATCCTTAGTACCAAACATGCATTCGCAGGTCGGATGGCTTGTAACGCAGCCCTGCTGATCGTTGGCAGCTTCTTGTTGCAAAGCTACAAACAGATGAACCAGTATCGTGATTGGCAGTTCGAAACCCGTCAAATCAGCCAACAGATCCAAGGTGTTGAAGGAACTATTTCAGTCAAAGGACAACCAATGCTTCTGGCATCGGCAGTTCGTGGCGGTATCCAATCTAACGTCGCTTTCCAATTTAGGATGCAGCAATTGGTAGGCCGTGGTGTTGTTCTATGCGCAGCTACCGATACACTTTGCAAAGACAGCGCAATCCTCACTTTTCCAGACAACTGAAGTTTGGGTAGCGTTCTTTTACAACAAAAAATCCAGCATCAATCCACGCCACACGAACATCATCAATTCTTGCCCAGGTTGCTTTGGCCTGATCCGCTGTGACAGCAGCTTGCTCACCAACAATTTCCAATGCCCGTTCAATCGAACCTCCAGCACAAACCGCGTTCAAAAATACAAATTGGCTTGGTTTAATTTGCAGAGTCGTCTGATAGTTTTTACGAACAATCGCAATGTAGGACGTCATTGGACCTGGTGGCGAGGGCGACATTTCCTCTCGAACTTGGTGATAATACTTTGCCACTGGAAATCGATACTGACCGACCGAAAGGCTTGGCTGCGCTTTCAATTGACGGTCTGGTGTATCCAGCAGGGCCAGTTCCATACCTTCGGCTCCTGGGCAGTCGAAAGCGGCGAAAACCGATCGCTCAAAACGGGCCAAATCAACGGTGAAGTCAATCCAACCTTCGCGCAACTCTTCGTCTCGATCAGGGCGGTTTGCTTCTAGGTATTCAGTGAATCTACGCCCAAGATCATAAAGCGTGTAACTTTCTGGCGGAGCTTCGCGCACGTATTCAGCAACGAAGTCATTGAACAATTCGTCACCAAGGGCATGGCATAGCGCCGGAAATTGTTCGCGCATACATGCTGCAATACGCAAACTATAACTGCGTTGACATTTGACAAGCGCGTCTTGAGCAGACAAACGAGGATTGGGCACCAAGCGATCTGTGCTGCCCGTTTCAGGAACCGCTTGAGGGTCGAAAAGAGCGGTGTGCATCAACTTTTGTAGCTCGATCAGCGACTCTGCCATGATCAGCCTTGTTCAGACTGGAGCGCTGCGTCCATGACGCTTGGCAACCTTGCGAATAACATCGCGAGGGCGGCCACCAGAATCCATAAAGTTCTCAGATATCGCCTCGAACCAATCCACTTTGGGCCAATTCTGAAGAATATGCTCAAAATGCGTGTTGCGCGGCCCAAGCCCGAGTCCAAGTTTGGGGAGCTGCGCAATATCGCTAGGTACGGATGGATTCATCCACAACTCCCGCCGCCAGACATGCCGCTTGCACCACATGCCGCGTAAGCCGAGCAGCCTCCTGCAACGACGGTATTGATCCATTCAGCGGTCGGCCCATGTGCAAATGCTACGGGTTGCGGTCCAATTGGTTTGACTGCTGTTTCCTGCGCCTCTGCGAACACTTTACGCGCGCGCGCCCAAACACTGGTGCCGCGCAAACCACCCGTTGTGATGAACCGTTCGGCGTTGATCGGGGTTGCACACGATCCCATCGAACGACAATCATTTTGGCCAGGTTGACTGACCTCGCTTTCGGACCCGTAAAGCCCACAACCACCTTGGCCAGCACAGTTGTTGTTTGTATGGCAACTGTGCATTTGAGTGGTGGCGCAGTAGCCCTGCCCCGCGCATGAGTTTGGCGAAAACCCAGGGGCACCGTCTTTCCCATAGCGATCCTGTCCAGCGCAGCTGTTCAGGCCCATGCACGCATGCAGGTCTTCACCACTATTTTGATCAGGATCGGCGGTGGTTTCTTCTGCGCCTTGACCGTCCTTAAACCCCTCGCCTTGTTCGCAAATTATCAATAGTGCCGCCATAGCCCCCTTCTTTGAAGAGACCTGATCAGCTCTTCATCCTTTTCCCAATTGCCAGCTTGACTGCCTGAGTGGCTATCTGGTTCGTTCGTATACACCGCCACTTGGGCTGCGTTGCAACCACTTGGGCAGCCACCAGATGGTGCATCAGGATTTGGTGCTGGTGCTTTCTTGTTGAACTTTTCGTTGGAATAAATTGTATCAACGTTGTTGGGCGAATAATTGGAGGATTGAATTTGTTGGGCCGCCGCCCCTGTTGTAAAATCATCCTCGTACACAAGGTCGGATGCAATCATACACCGGATAAAGGAATAGAACTGACCGATCGAATTCCAATTCTCATCGGATGCCCAGCCAGCGCCGTGCAACAACGCACCTAGATCATGGGTAAGCGTACCTGGTAAATTTTTCTCCATCCAACTCAAGCCAGGAAGGAACAATTCAATGCCATTCATAATCCCGTCGAGCGGAGCCTGAGGGTATTCGATTTGGAGGAAATACCTAAGCTGTTCAAGGCTTAGCCCTCTAAGTGGAATATGGGTATCAACGCCACCTTTAGGGCCAGGTGGGCCAATCGGATTATGATGTGGCTACATTGTTGGGTAGGTTGGGGGCACATTCATATAAAGTTTCGGCGGCATACCCGCCAGAGCGAAATAGATATTGCTGGACAACAACAGGTGCAGCATTTCTTCAACAGCCATGGACATGACAACTGCGCCAGCTTCATTGGAAAATCGGGCTGTGTCAGTTAAATCTTTGCCTGACGTTACGATGCGATTGATGGCATATTAGCTGTAAAGATATATTGGGATAGTCGCGAGTTCGACGGCGATTGCGGTCTGCAAATCAGCTTTCAACCTAGCCAAAAGTTTCTCGCGGTTCCCATAGTATCCAGCATTCATAGCAAAACCATCAAACACTCAGTTGGATTTAGATCAAATTCGTTCTGTGCATCTTGCACGCTGCGCCAATTTTCTTGCGGATTCATATACTCATCCCTCTAATTAAGCCGTCTAAAATACACGATCGCCAGCTGTGCCCAACTATAGGGTCGCTATCTGGCGGTAGCACAAGCAACAGTTTTTCACGCGTAAGTTGTCAGACTACATTCAGCATCCGATTTGGAAATAAGGTTGGAACTCTCCAGCATCAATTTGACCGAAAGTAATTGCAAGTTCAACTATGTCAAAATAGATTGATCATGATTAACACTACAAATTCGCTCAATCGTTGTCTTTACCTGACAGTATTTTCCCGATGCAGTTCTGTCTTGTAAGGCCAGCCTAGGATTAAAAAAACATGCGCTTCTTTTCAACTGAAAATCGTCCCGTTCATATGGGCCCGTACCCGACCGAGCGGTTGGCAAGGCTGACTCATCTTCCAGACCTTGCGCATGTTCCAGCCTCAAAACAGCTTAGCTTTGATAGGACCGAAGACCCACATTCCATCATCAATGCGATGCGCGAACATCAGGCGATGCTGGATGCCATTCGCGACGGGTTGATCAACAACGCTGTTGCCGAGGTTCCCGTCGACCTGGTTGAACGGGCCAATCATCTGAAATCGTTTGGCTACTTTTCTGATGCTGCGGTTGTTGGCATTTGCGCCTTGCCGCCCCAAGCGATTTTGGATCAACCACATGAAAACCCAGATGTTGCGAACCTAAACCATAGGCTTCAAAATGGTCAGACAAAGACTCTCGCTGCTGGCATCGATATGGTCATGGCTGACCTTAGGGATTCAATCGAGGCGGAACCAACCAGTATCCTTCATCACACACATGCCTTGGTGTTGCTTTACGAGAATCCGCGTGATCCGGATATTGACGAAATTGGGACGGGTTGGATTGCAGATGCGCAGTCACATCGCGCAGGGCTTTTGGCTGCTGAAACGGCCAGCGTACTTGCCAATTATCTACGGCTGCTAGGGCATAATGCACGCGGGCATACCGTGACCAGTTCTGACGTTGATCTAAATAAATTGGCTGTCGCCGCTGGGTTGGCAACGCTCGAGAACGGCACCGTTTCACACCCTTATATCGGAACACGATTTGGTTTGGCGGCTATTACAACCAGCTTCGAATTAGAACCAGATCAACCATTGGCAGATATGGCTGATCAACCCAAATCGGCATTTGGTGCCGGTTGGAAGTTTGGTACTACGTCATCCAAAAACGCTATGAATGCGGTTCCTTATGCAAAGCGTCGCTTCGTCGATGGGGCGCATCCGTTCGAACAATTGAAACGCGTGGACAAGCCCACAACTTACATAGACGAGCCCAATGTGGCCCGCGTTCCCAAACGTGCTGACATGTTTGCACGCGCGCAATTCGGGGATATGGGCAAGAAATTGCAAGATGCCACAGTTGGCGGCCACTATGTACGCAAAGCCCCCACCTCGATGGCGCAACGCCGCGCGCTTGGGGCCTTTGTCATCTTGCAAGACGGTGCGCCTGCCCCACAGAAAACCCAGATCACTCCTACAGATGCATCCGAATTGATTAAAGCCACCAGCTACTTCTTGGGCATCGACGCTGTCGGAATTTCACGTTGCCCTGAGTGGGCGTGGTACAGCCATGATGCGCGTGGCGAGGTGCTAACCCCACCCCATGATCAGGCCATTTCGATGATTGTCGATCAAGGGTATGAAACGATGGAAGGGTCGTCTGGCGATGACTGGATCGCTGTTGCCCAATCGATGCGCGCGTATTTGAGGTTCTCACTTTTGGGTGGGGTCATCGCCAAACAAATCCGTAACCTAGGCTACAATGCAAAAGCCCATACGGTAATGGATGGTGAGGTGTTGCAGCCCCCCCTTTTGCTGCTTGCTGGCCTTGGCGAAGTTAGTCGAATTGGCGAGGTGATCCTGAATCCTTACCTTGGCCCGCGCCTAAAATCCGGTGTTGTTACCACCGATCTGCCTATGGCCCATGACAAGCCTATTGATTTTGGTCTGCAGACCTTTTGCGAAAGTTGCAACAAATGTGCGCGTGAATGCCCATCTGGCGCAATTACGGCGGGGCCCAAGAAAATGTTCAACGGCTATGAGATATGGAAGTCAGACAGCCAGAAGTGCATCAACTACCGCGTCACAACGCCGGGTGGGGCAATGTGTGGGCGCTGTATGAAGACCTGCCCTTGGAACCTTGAGGGTATATTTAAGGAAAAGCCATTCCGCTGGGCCGCTATGAACGTGCCAAAATTGGCACCTGTATTGGCCAAACTCGATGATGTTGTGGACAATGGCACGCTGAACCCAATCAAAAAGTGGTGGTGGGATTTGGAGGTTGAGGACGATGGCGGTTACCGCCCAACGAAGAAGCCAGTTAACGCAAGATCTTTACAAAAGGATCTTGATCTGAGGCATGAAGATCAAACCCTAGCCATCTACCCGGCACCGCTTGCACCCCACCCTTATCCTTATCCGTTTCCTATGGACAGAGAGGCAGGGATCGAGGCCTATCAGGCCATGATTACAGTCAAAGAATACAAAGCCAAGCTTGCGCGTGGTGACAAAAGTGCACTCCACATCTATACCGTAAAGGGTGACAGCCCTGTCATTCAGGTTATCGTAACCAAAGCCGAAGCGACTGCGGAAGGTGTTATGAAATATGAGTTTCAATCTGCAGCGGGTGGCGATCTACCGGCGTGGCAAGCTGGTGCACACCTCGACATTGTTGTGGCCCCAGAATTCTTGCGCCAATACTCAATGTCTGGTGATCCCAAAGATCGATCCAAGTATCAGATTGCAGTCTTATGTGAAGACGAAGGACGTGGCGGGTCCAAACTTATGCATCGCATCTTTTCTGAGGGACGCCGCATCTTTATCTCAAAGCCCATCAATCATTTTCCGTTAGATATTTCAGCCACGAAATCGATCCTCATGGGGGGCGGCATCGGCATCACTCCCATGATCGCGATGGCCCATGAATTGTATGCAGCTGGACGCGAATTCGAGGTGCACTATTCTGGCAGATCGCGCCGCAAAATGGGCCTGCTCGATGAGATTGCACAATCACCATGGGCTGATCGGGTTCACTTGCATATTTCCGACGAAAATAGCCGTGCGGATCTGGCCGAAATCATGGGTTCTTCCCAAGCGGGTTGGCATGTCTACACCTGCGGGGCAGAGCGTTACATGACCTCCGTCGTAAATGCTGCAGAAGATGCAGGCATCCCCGAAGAGGCACGACATCTGGAATATTTCTCTGTTCCTGAACTACCAGAATTCAAGAACCATCCATTCACTTTGAAATTGACCAAATCAGGTAAAACGCTGGCAGTACCTGCAGACAAAACAGCAACGACAGTTTTGGCGGAAAACGGAATTAAAGTGGATGTGAAATGCAGCGATGGGATTTGTGGCGTTTGCAAATGTGGGCTGGTGTCAGGGGACGTTGAACATCGCGACTTTGTATTGTCGAAGGCCCAACGGGACACCTCAGTCATCCTATGCCAGTCACGCGCGTCTACAAAAGACGGCGTGATCGAGGTTGATTTGTGAAACAGCCCATCGGAAACCAATCAGAAGTGGAGAGCTTGGGCTTCAATCTTGACGAGCACCTTCCATATTTATTGGTCCGAAGTGCAAACCAAGTCGGTGTGATCACGCAAAAGCAGTATCAAAACACCACCCCAGATGGGCTCAAGTTGTCTTTGCGGGAATTTCGCACGTTGGTGATTGTCGCTGTACGCAATGTTGTTTCACCAGCTGCAGTGGCAGATGCGACTGGTATGGACCGCTCAACCGTAACCCGTGCACTTGCAACGTTACGCGGTAAAAGTTTGATAAAAGAAACACCAAATGAAAACGATAAACGTGCGAAACTCTTGCAGCTCACCGAACAAGGGCGCGCGTTAAGTGATCAGATATTACCTAGGATGAAAGCCTATGACCATTTGATGGAAGCCGAATTTTCGCAAAAAGAAATAAGTCAGTTTTCATCTATGTTGGACAGGTTGGTTCACCTTTTTGCTCAAGGCCCAAAGTAACACGTCCTAAACGCCCCCTCGAACGCAAAAGGCCGCCGGATTTCTCCGATGGCCTTTCGTATATGTGATGCGCGGACCGAAGTCCGCACGACGCTTATGCAGTGATTTTAGAAACCACGCCCGCGCCAACCGTACGGCCACCTTCGCGGATCGCAAAGCGCAAGCCTTGTTCCATCG
>JBLHPE010000038.1:0-19961 GCA_047624005.1 Ascidiaceihabitans sp. | reverse complement strand
GGAAACCCACTGGGCCTTGCGCTTGAAATGGGCGGTTACGGCCTGACAATGGGTCAACTCCTGTCTCTACCGATGATCCTGATCGGGGCGTACCTGATCCGCCAAGCACGCAACGGCAAGCAAACGGCATGAGCCTGCACGACCTACTTGTGGCACAGATAGCTGCAAATGGGCCGATGCGCGTTTCTGACTTCATGACGGATTGCCTGCTGCATCCAGAGTATGGCTATTACACAACCCAAGACCCGTTTGGCGCGTCCGGTGATTTTATAACTGCACCTGAGATTTCGCAGATGTTTGGCGAATTGATTGGTCTGTCTTTGGCGCAATCATGGATGGATCAAGGGTCGCCAACGGTTTTCACGTTGGCCGAGTTTGGTCCTGGGCGTGGAACCCTGATGGCCGACATCTTACGCGCGACCAAAGGTGTCAGCGGCTTTCACGACGCGGCCAGTATTGTTTTAATCGAAGCCTCACCCAAGCTGCGCGCACAGCAATCGCTGACCCTTGTTGAATATGATCCCCAATGGATCGACAGCGTTGAGCAGCTTGGCGCGTTGCCTACTTATGCCGTTGCAAACGAGTTCTTTGATGCGTTGCCAATCCGCCAATTCATCCGCGATGGGATCGGCTGGCGCGAACGCCAAATTGGGATCAGCGACGATGCTTTGGCATTTGGTCTTGGTGTCATCAGCCCGCAACCCGCGTTGGCACACCGCATCGAGGACACCAAGGACGGCGATTTGGTAGAGGAATGCACCGCAGCCACGGCGATCATCGGCCCCCTTGGTCAACGCATCAAGGACCACGGCGGTGCCGCATTGATCATTGATTATGGCGACTGGCGCAGCTTGGGTGACACCCTGCAGGCCCTAAAGAACCACACACCAGTTGATCCGTTGCTGCACGCGGGTCAGGCCGACCTTACGGCCCATGTAGATTTCGAAGCCCTCGCCAATGCCTGCCCCTGTGCATACAGCCGTGTTACCCCCCAAGGGGTGTTTCTTGAACGACTTGGTATTACCCAACGTGCGCAAACTCTTGCTCAAAATATGGAAGCTGACACATTAAAGGCCCATGTTTCAGCACATAAGCGCTTGACCCACCCTGACGAAATGGGAAACCTGTTTAAGGTAATGGGCCTGTATCCCGAACACGGACGCCCACCTGCTGGACTGGAACCATGACCCTTGAAATTCTGACCGCTGACGTTTTGGGCAATACACGCCACGGCTTTTTCACGCGCAAAGGCGGTGCATCTTCTGGAATCTATGATGGTTTAAATTGTGGGGCTGGCAGCACTGATCAATCTGAAGCCGTCGCGATCAACAGAACCCGGGTGGCCGAGGCAATGGATGTGCCCGTTGCCAACTTGATGGGTGTGCACCAAATCCATTCCGCTGACGTGATTACTGTAAAAACCGCCAACCAAGAGCGCCCGAAAGCGGACGCTTTGGTGACAGCGACACCCGGCATTGCCCTTTCTGTTTTGTCTGCCGATTGTCAGCCGGTCTTGTTTGCTGACACGCAGGCAGGTGTGATCGGGGCCGCCCACGCTGGGTGGCGGGGTGCACTGGACGGTGTATTGGGTCAAACGGTCGAGGCAATGATCGCCTTGGGGGCTACCCGCGCAAACATCCATGCGGCCATCGGCCCTTGTATCGGCCAGCGGGCTTACGAGGTCGGGCCTGAATTCATGGATAGTTTTATGGATGAAGACCCTGAGAATGCGCGTTTTTTTGCGGGTGGAGAAGGTGATCGTTTGCATTTTGACCTGCCTGCCTTTGGTTTGACCTGCTTGCGGGCGACAGGAATAGCCGGATCAGAATGGACACGGCACTGTACCTACAGCGATCCGGACAGATTTTATTCATACCGGCGCAGCGTGCATCACAAGGAAGCCGACTACGGGCGGTTGATTGCGGCGATCGCACTTTAGAATAGGGCGTAAATCAGGCAACAATTGTCTCGACTTTGCCGGTATTGTTTCCCACCTGAGCACTTAGCTTCGTAAGATTGCCATTTACGCTATATTTTTATGACAATTGTGATTGGGCATAGTCGACACATTCGTCTTAAAATTTGGTGGAAATTAATTGAACCTTTTATCGTTTGGCCCAAATGACACCCCATTCTGCCGCCATATTGTTCCTAACAACGGATTGAAAATGATCCATCACAATCGAGCTGGAGAACAAACATGAAAACCAACACACGCTTTATTAAGTCGATTTGCGAAACTGCTGCCAAAGAGGACACAGCTATGCCGTGGACCCGTGGCGCACGTCGCACAGCGTTTATCGCCAAACGTAAAACAGCTGCGCTTCTTATTAAAAAGGCAGCATAGCACCGCAGGTTTCGCCTTCATCGAAAGGCAAATCCCGACGCGATCAACTGTCAGCCCGCTCTTGCGATTCGCACGTGCGGGCTGACGTTTGCCCACACATTGTGGCAGCGCCAACCAGATTGGCGGAAACAAACCCCCTAAAAATCAGACAATTGGTGGCTAAACACGCATCAGTGTTCTAAAACTTTTGACAATCCACCATCTTTGAACGGATTAATGATGCATCGAGACACATCAATCCTGTGCGTCTGGTGTTGCTGGTGGGGGCCAGCTTCAGATGCGATACCGAACCGAGGTACTTCGCATGACCATTTCTTTAGCTGCAGTTCGTCAGCCCACAACAACACCTCAGCGCCCGCTTATGCGTGCGCCACAACCACGTGCGATTATACCGATGACACGAAATTTCGAAATTGCTGCGCTGCGTGCCGATGACAGAATGCACATCGCGCAACATAAGGCACCTACTTTGCCTTTGTTTGACAATGCTTTTTCTGCGTTTGCACGTGGATCGTTGATGTCCACGCCCAACGGCCATGTCGCCGTCGAAGATTTGCAACCGGGTGATAAATTAAGCACCTCAACCGGCGAGCCCGCCAAAATCTTGTGGATCGGATCCAGCACGTTTGTACCTGCTGATCCAGAACGCCGCATGCCGTTGATCCGCATTATGGCCGATACGTTTGGCCCATCGCGCCCTTCGTCTTTCCTTACGGTTGGGCCATCTGCACGTTTGTTGCAAACACCACATCATATGCGCGGCGAAACCAACGGGACCCGATTGTTTACACTTGCAAGCGAGTTCGTTGACGGCGTGAATGTGATCGAGGTTTGCCCACCCACCGCAGTCCGCATGTTCCACCTGTGCCTAGAGCGGCACGCGGCGATCAATGTCGGCGGTATGGAGATGGAAACTTATCACCCTGGTTCAGTTGCGATTCGCAGCGTCAGCCATGCGATGCGTGATCTGTTCTTGTCGATGTTCCCACATATCGTTCACGCCAGTGACTTTGGTCCTTTAGCCCACCCACGTGCGCCAGAAGCCTCAGTTTCAAATGTTAGCTAGGAATAGGTCGACTTAGGCGTCTTTTAAGAGCCGTTCCTCGAGAACATCAAAGGGAACGCCCGGTTCGTCTTTTTCGCCCCGAATAACAAGCGACGTTTTCACACTGGCCACGTTTGGTGTCGTCAGCAATTCGCCTGTTAGAAATGTCTGGAAACTCGACAAATCTGGTGCCACGCATTTTAGGATAAAATCGACTTCGCCGTTTAGCATATGACATTCACGCACAAGGGGCCAAGATTTGCATTTCGCTTCAAACGCACTCAGGTCCGTTTCGGCCTGCGACGCCAGACCGACGTTTGCAAACACTTGCACCTCGAATCCCAGTTCCTTGGCGTTCACATCAGCATGATAGCCTTTGATATAGCTATTTTCCTCAAGCGTGCGGACACGACGTAAACATGGCGGGGCTGAGATCCCTACACGTCTGGCCAGTTCAACATTGGTCATGCGCCCATCGGCCTGCAATTCCGCTAGAATCTTACGATCAATAGAATCGAGCCGTGTGCTTGCCATAGTGTCTTTATCCTTCGAGTTTTGCGGTTGTTATAACAGCCCCCACCCTGCGCGCAATAATATTTCACAATTGCGCAATATTCTTGCATCTATTGAAAAGCCTTGGTCACGCAACTGTTGCAAAAGCAGGGGTTCCTCACCTGTCGTGGCCCCGCTATTACTGCTGCAGCAATTTGAAAGTTATCGGGGGTCCAGATGGGCGAGACGCGTAAAACTAAAGTACTAATCATCGGCTCAGGCCCAGCAGGTTACACTGCAGGCGTCTATGCCAGCCGTGCCATGCTAGAGCCCATTTTGGTCCAAGGGATCGAACCAGGTGGACAATTGACCACCACAACAGAAGTTGAGAATTGGCCCGGTGATAGCGAAGTCCAAGGCCCAGACTTGATGATCCGTATGCAAGATCACGCAAAGGCGATGGGCTGCGAAATTATTGGTGATATCATCACGTCAGTGGATTTCACCAAGCGCCCTTATGTTGCCCAATCTGACAGCGGTACAGAGTATGTGGCCGATGCAATCATCCTTGCTACAGGTGCCCGCGCCAAATGGTTGGGACTTGATACCGAAGAAAAGTTTAAAGGTTTTGGTGTTTCAGCCTGCGCCACCTGTGACGGTTTCTTTTATCGCGGCCAAGAGATCGTTGTGATCGGTGGCGGCAATACAGCCGTCGAAGAAGCGCTGTTCCTGACCAAGTTCGCCTCAAAGGTTACGCTGATCCACCGTCGTGACGAATTACGGGCCGAGAAAATCCTGATCGATCGTTTGGAAAAGAACCCGAAGATCGAAACCTTGTGGTTCCATGAATTGACAGAAGTTTACGGCACCGATGCGCCACTGGGCGTAGAGGGCATCAAGGTGAAGCACACAAAGACCGGCGAAATCACCGACATCCCAGCCAAAGGCGTGTTTGTTGCCATCGGTCACGCCCCTGCCAACGAATTGGTTAAGGACGTGATGGAAACCCATATGGGCGGCTACGTTGTCACCAAGCCTGACAGCACCGCAACATCGATCCCAGGAGTGTTTGCTGCTGGCGATTTGACGGATCACATATACCGCCAAGCGGTTACATCTGCTGGCATGGGCTGCATGGCGGCCCTTGAGGCTGAACGTTGGATTTCTGAAAACGAATAAACACGACCGCTCGCGGGTTATTCAGTTGATTCTAAATATTTCTAAAGGGAAATGCAGTTTGGCGTTTCCCTTTTTTTATTGCGTCACTGATTGACGACTTTGACTGACGGGCGCACTCTGGACCAAAGTGAAGGATAGACAATGACAAGCCTTTGGAGCGGCCCGCTGGCCACACGTTTGCGCATCATCAGTGGGCTGGTGTTGTTTGCTTACGCATTGACCCATTTTTGGATCATTGGGATGGGGTTGTTTTCTGCCGAAGCTATGGACAAAGCCCAAGCTGGACGCATTTGGATTACCCGCAGTTTTCTTGGCAGTGTCCTGATTTACGGGGCCTTATTCGTTCATGCTGGCCTTGCGATTGGCAATTTGGCCGGGCGACGTACTTTTCGGATGTCGTGGGCAGAAGCAGCCCAAATAACAATGGGGCTGGCTATCCCAGTCCTGCTGATAGCCCACGTCGTACACACCCGCGTCGCCCATCAGGTCTATGACGTGAACGATCATATGGGGTATATCATGACCCTGCTTTATGGCCATGTTGATGCATTCAAGCAGTCAGGACTGTTGTTGTTGGTCTGGGTTCACGGCTGTTTTGGTTTGCACATGTGGCTGCGCAGCCGCGCATGGTGGCGACGGATGATCCCAACATTGGCAAGTTTTGCAACCCTTTTGCCCGCCTTCGCATTGGCTGGCTTCTTGGTCGAGGGGCGTCGATTGGCTGCCCTTTTCACTCAAGAGGCCGAACGCGCAACGATGATCGAGGACTTTAACTGGCCCGATCAAGACATGTTTGTTTGGCTCATCGCCCTATCAGAATGGCTGCTGATTGGCTTCTTCGCGTTGCTCGGGGGCGTTGCGTTGATTTATCTGGTACGTCGGACTTTGCGCAGACGCAGTTCCGTACGCATTTCATATGTTGGTGGCCCTAACATTGATGCACCCAAAGGCCACACATTGCTAGAGATGTCGCGTGCGCACGGCGTGCCACATACGTCCCTTTGTGGGGGGCGCGGACGCTGCACGACCTGCCGTGTGGTTGTTGAGGAAGGATTGGAACTGATCGACCCACCAAGCGCAGCGGAACTCAAAAGCCTCGCCGCGGTGGGTGCCGCCCCCAACATGCGGCTCGCGTGTCAAATCCGCCCTATCCACCCGACAACGGTGTTTCGCGTATTTCAACCAGATGACGGGCAACGCCGCGATCACTCAAGTCAGGGCGAAGAAAAAGAACTGGCTATTTTATTCTTGGACATGCGTGGTTTCACGGCCCGCACCACAGGGCAGCTGCCATATGACGTAGTATTTCTGCTCAACCGTTTCTTTGATGCTATTGTTCCAGCGGTAACAAATGCTGGCGGCACAATTGATAAATACCTTGGGGATGGTTTTCTGGCCGTATTTGAAACAAAGACCGCCAAAAGCTCGGCCAAAGCCGCACTACTTGCGATAGAAGGCATCGCCAACGCTCTTTTCACATTTAACGAAACCTTAGAAAAAGAGGGCCAAAGCCCCGTAAAAATTGGAATTGGTGCCCATTTGGGTGACGTCGTCTTGGGCGAAATTGGCGCACAAGGCCAAGCACCACGCACCCTGATTGGTGATGCGGTCAACACGGCCTCTAGACTAGAGGGCGTCACAAAAGAACATCAGGTTCAGGCCTTTATCTCAGCACCGCTTCTTGAGGCCGCTGACATCACCATTGCAGACCAACACATGATGCTCCTCGTACTACGCGGTGTGGCCGATCCACTGCCTGCACTTCCTGTTCACCTAAATACGCAATTGCCCGCGCATTTAGATGCCTTGAGAACCAAAACTGCGCCAATTGATGCCTGATCAGCGGTTTCTCGGTGACTATCAGCTTTTTTGTTTGATTTTTCGAAGCTTTGCTAGACTTTTGCCACATTGAAGGGCTATCCCGCGCGTGATCAGCCGAAAAATTTGGCACAGGCAACAACGAGACGTTTATTATGACCATGTTGAGTAACCTCGCTCCTATCCCAGAGCTATTTGTATCTTACGACTCCGCGCAAAAGTTGAAAGTTGAAGCTGGAAACTTAACAAGCCTCGATCTGTCGGCGCGCCAAATTTGTGACCTCGAACTGCTGATGAATGGTGGTTTCAACCCGCTCAAAGGGTTCTTGTCGGAAGCTGACTATGATGGTGTCGTCAACAACATGCGCCTTACAACTGGTGAACTTTGGCCAATGCCGATCACCTTGGATGTGTCCGAAGATTTCGCGGCGACGCTTGATATTGGCCAAGACATTGCCCTGCGCGACCAAGAAGGTGTGATTTTAGGCACCATGACTATTACTGACCGTTGGGAACCAAACAAGGGACACGAGGCAACAATGGTCTTTGGTGCTGATGACGACGCACACCCTGCCGTGAACTATCTACACAACCAAGCAGGCAAGATTTATCTGGGTGGTCCAGTTGTCGGCATTCAGCAACCCGTGCACTATGATTTCCGCGCCAAGCGCGACACGCCAAATGAACTTCGCGCCTATTTCCGCAAAATGGGCTGGCGCAAAGTTGTCGCGTTCCAAACGCGCAATCCTTTGCACCGTGCACACCAAGAACTGACATTCCGCGCTGCGCGCGAGGCACAAGCCAACTTGTTGATCCACCCGGTCGTAGGTTTGACCAAACCCGGTGACGTGGATCACTTTACCCGCGTACGCTGCTATGAGGCTGTGCTTGATAAATATCCGCAGGCGACAACATCAATGTCCCTGCTGAACCTTGCCATGCGTATGGCTGGTCCACGTGAAGCCGTTTGGCACGGCTTGATCCGCAAGAACCACGGCTGCACCCACTTCATCGTTGGTCGTGATCACGCTGGCCCCGGTTCCAATTCTCAGGGTGAAGATTTCTATGGTGCCTATGATGCGCAGGACTTGTTCCGCGAACATCAGGAAGAAATGGGCATCGAAATGGTCGATTTCAAACATATGGTTTGGGTCGCTGAACGTGCACAATATGAGGCGATTGACGAGATTAAGGACAAGGACGAGGTCACGATCCTCAACATCTCCGGCACTGAATTGCGTCGTCGTTTGGCCGAGGGTCTTGAGATCCCTGAATGGTTCTCGTTCCCCGAAGTTGTGACAGAATTGCGCAAGACCAAGCCTCCGCGTTCTAAGCAAGGGTTCACTGTGTTCTTCACTGGGTTCTCTGGCTCCGGTAAATCCACCATCGCGAACGCTTTGATGGTGAAGCTGATGGAAATGGGTGGTCGTCCGGTAACACTGCTTGACGGTGACATCGTGCGTAAGAACCTGTCGTCTGAATTGGGGTTCTCGAAAGAACACCGCGATTTAAACATTCGTCGAATAGGCTATGTTGCATCTGAAATCACTAAAAACGGCGGTATCGCGATCTGCGCACCTATCGCGCCTTATGCAACAACGCGCCGCGCTGTGCGTGAAGACGTCGAAGCCTTTGGCGCTTTCCTAGAAATTCACGTCGCTACGTCGATTGAAGAATGTGAACGGCGTGATCGAAAAGGCCTTTATAAGCTGGCGCGTGAAGGGAAAATCAAAGAATTCACAGGTATCTCAGATCCCTACGACGTTCCAGAACACCCAGAAATGCGGGTTGAAACGGAAAATGTCGATGTGGACAACTGTGCGCATCAAGTGCTGCTGAAGCTGGAAAGCATGGGCCTGATCGCCGCGCAATAAGCGATCACCTCAATCAAATTGAACAAAGGGCAGAGGTTTCTCTGCCCTTTTTCTTTAGGTGGGCAGGTTTACGGTTCCAGACATAAGAACAAACCCCTGCCCTGCGACTTCCACGCCTGTGATGGCATCCTGTTCGCCCAACACCCTCACTTGCGCCTGTCCTGCGCGACCTAGGCCGTGTCCCTGCTCCGCCACAAACTGCGGTGTTTCGATCAAACCATGCCGCCAAAGATATGCGGCCATCGCACCCGTCGCAGACCCTGTAAACGGGTCTTCCGGTGGACTTGGCGGTGCCATCAACAAGCGAGAAAACGTATCACCTTTGGATGTGGCCCCCTCTTGGACCACCCAAAACGGCTCCATTACATCGTTAGCAGCATGACCCAGATGAGCACGGTAGCGTGCCAATCCAACTAAATCGAGCGTCGCACGTTCCAGCGCATCGCGCGTCCTCAGAACCGTGATGCAGAACGGCAAACCTGTCGACACAATCTGCGGCGGGTGTGCAATGTCATCGGCAGTTAAACCACCAACGGATGCCACGATGTCAGCTGGCACATTCACTCCAAATTCGGGCGCAATTTGAGCCATCTTGATATCAGTGCCGTTCACTTCAACCGGTACCAGTCCGGCCAAAGTTTCTAACACCAGCGGTCCGTCCCCGACCAAACCACGGCTGCGCATCGCGGCCACAGTTGCTATCGTCGGATGCCCGGCAAACGGAATCTCTCGGCTGGCAAGGAAGTAGCGCACACGCACATCGGCCACCTGCGATGGTCCCGTAAAAGTGCATTCAACCAATGATGTTTCGCGCACGTAATTCAAACATGTTTCAACGCTAAGCCCTGCGCCACCATGTACAACTGCGCACCCATTGCCGCCAAACGGCTGATCGGTAAATGCATCCACCCAGTCAAAGTCAAAGGTCTGTGTGCTGTCGGTCATTGCGTTTCTCCTGCGGCGAATTTGGTGGCGGCTGCAAAATCACGCCGCACACGTTCAAAATTGGTTTCGTAAGCCTTAAAAGTCAGGCCAAAAACCTGTTCAAAAGCAATACCACGGTCTTTGACTTGCCCCAAAACTTCGAAATATTGGAACAATGCTTGTGGCCCATTTCGGCGTACCAACAAATAGGCTGCGAAACGTGCGGTGCCATACGCACCACGGCCTTTGGTGCTGCCCGTCGGGGTTAGATCAGACAGCGTTAAACGGCTCCGCCGCGCAGGTGATTGCATGTTAAACAAGGATTGTGCGGCGTCATCATCCGCATCCTTGCCTTGGATTTGAACTTTGTACAATTGCTCGAACACTTCGGCGCTGCCTTCGATCATCCAACTGGGGCCCAGCAATAGCTCCTTGGTGCCCGCAATACGCTGGGCTGGATCATCCCCTGCCAGATCATATTGCAGTTGATGGGTGAATTCGTGCGCAAGAATTGGAGCCAAATCCTGACCCGTCAAAACCCGCCATCTGTCATCATAGACCTTAGGTTTACGCCAACACATGACGATATAGGGTCGGTTAGCAGCCGCCCCTATTTTCTTATTATCGCAAAGCTTTGCACCATCGATCGGAGACGTTCGTTGTCTTCGCCCCAGATCCGTTAGGGCTTTCATCAGGTGTTCATTCAAAATATCTGGATCGCTGGTGCCAACCAATATGACAGGGGCAGTAATGCGCTGGTCGAATTCAGTGGCAAAGAAAGCCCGCACCTTTTCATCCGCTTCGGACAACAATGCCGTTTTCAGCGCATTCGCCTGCAAGTCTGTATAAATACGGGAAGCGTTCTGGCCAAAAGACGGTGTGCCCGTCAGCCAAAACGCAAGTAACAGCCAGCGCAACATAGCCCTTTTAGTGCAGGGCTTGAGGGCTGTAATCGTGTTGGCGTGCCAGATCAAAGGCTAGACGGCGATCTGCAACCAAAGCCAATTGTTGGCCTGTCGCATCGTGAACAGCAAACAGCTGTTTCACACCGTCAATTTGGTCCTGAACCTCGCTGGGCAAATCGCTGACCAACACAGGTTTCACGTAAACCAGCCGCTCGGTGTCTGCGGTGAATTCTTCGTTGAAATCATATTCAGTTTGCATGACTTATCCCTTCTTGATGTTGATAGTTTGAACAACGGTTTCTGGCTGGGACCGCGTCAGATCGATATGCAACAAGCCGTTTTCCATAATCGCTTCGCCCACATCGACACCGTCTGCCAGCACAAATGAACGTTGGAATTGCCGTGACGCGATCCCACGATGCAAGAACACACGTTCCTCCACGTTGTCTGTGTGACGACCACGGATCACCAACTGGCGGTCCTCGACCGTGATGGCCAAGTCCTCATCAGCAAATCCGGCCACAGCCAGCGTAATACGATATGAAAAGTCTGAAGTTTGTTCAATATTAAAAGGCGGGTAACCTTCGTTCCCCGTCTTTGCCGTGCGTTCCAGCAGGCGTTCTAGCTGTTCGAAACCCAGCATATGTGGGTACGACGCGAGAGTCATTTTAGTCATGCGACACGTCCTTTGTAATCAAGCGACAGTCCGTTGAGGTCCCAAAAGCGGCAACCTCATAGGGACAATATGGGTAGGAATTATCCAGCCGACAAGTCCTTTGCTGAAATACCTATGCGCAGCCAACCCCGCCCCCTATATTGAAAAGTCCAAACTCAGGTAAGAATCAGCCCTATGAACGCCCAATCTGACATTTCGATGAAAACCAACGACGTTTTACGTGTCGAATTGGAAGTGTTTCGCAGTGAGCACCGTGATTTAGACGAAGCCATTAGTGCTTTGTCCGAAAAGGGTACAAGCGATCAACTGACCATGCGGCGCCTGAAAAAACAAAAACTGTGGCTAAAAGACAGAATCGCAGTCATCGAAGACCGCTTAACCCCAGATATTATCGCTTAATATTATTTGCAGTTCCTGCGCTGCAGCATTGCCTCATACCACCATCTGGCTATAGTGCCTGCTTCGCCAACAAGGGCTTACAGTCATGACAGATCATACGTCTTCCACCGCAATCAAAGTCGGCATTATCATGGGCAGCCAATCAGATTGGCCAACCATGCGCGAAGCCGCTGATATTCTGGATCAATTGGGCATCGCTTATGAGGCCAAAATTGTGTCGGCCCATCGCACCCCAGATCGACTTTGGGAGTATGGTAAGACTGCTGTAGATCGTGGCCTGCAAGTCATTATTGCTGGTGCCGGAGGTGCGGCCCATCTACCCGGCATGATGGCATCCAAGACCCGCGTGCCTGTTGTCGGTGTCCCTGTGCAGACCAAAGCGCTGTCTGGTGTCGATTCCCTTTATTCCATTTTGCAAATGCCGCGTGGCTATCCGGTTGCGACCATGGCGATTGGAGCAGCAGGAGCAGCAAACGCAGCCCTTATGGCTGCTGGTATACTTGCCCTCCAAGACGCCGATTTGGCGATACGTTTAGACACATGGCGCAGCGATTTGTCCGCCTCAATTCCGGATGCCCCAAGCGATGACTGATATTTTACAAACTGGTGCCACGATTGGCATTTTGGGCGGCGGCCAATTGGGCCGGATGCTTAGTGTTGCAGCCAGCCGGTTGGGGTTTAGAACCCACATCTTTGAACCCGGGGCAAACCCGCCTGCTGGCGAAGTCGCGCACCGCGTGACCACTGCGGCTTATGAAGATGCCGATGCTTTGCGTGCCTTTGCTGCTGACGTTGATGTTATCACTTATGAGTTTGAAAACATCCCAACATCAGCGCTTGATCTACTTGAAACCTTGCGCCCTATACGTCCCGGTCGCGAAGCCTTGCGTATTTCCCAAGATCGCTTGACCGAGAAGAACTTTTTGCAAAATCTTGGACTGCGCGTGGCCCCGTTTTCAGACATCCCAGATGCGGTTGCTTTGGATGCAGCAATGGCCGACATCGGCGCACCCTCGATCCTGAAAACCCGTCGCTTTGGCTATGATGGCAAAGGACAGGCGCGGATCATGAAACCTGAAAACGCTGCCAGTGCCTTTGCAGATATGGCAGGCAATGCGGCCATCCTTGAAGGGTTTGTCAGCTTTACACATGAGGTGTCCGTCATTGCAGCCCGCAGTGTGAACGGCGATGTCGCCTGTTATGATCCAGGCCAAAACGTGCACCGCAATGGTATCCTGCACACCACAACCATTCCTGCGCAACTGTCGCCGTCCCTGCGCACAGATGCGATCCTGATCGCCGCCAATATCCTAAATGCACTGGATTACGTTGGTGTTCTGGGGGTCGAATTGTTCGTTACCTCCGAAGGTTTCATCGTGAACGAAATCGCACCACGCGTGCACAATTCGGGTCATTGGACCCAAAATGGCTGCGCTGTCGATCAATTCGAACAACACATTCGCGCAGTTGCTGGATGGGCGTTGGGAGATGGCAAACGCCACTCCGACGTTGTGATGGAAAACCTGATTGGGCGCGATATGGACCGTGTATCCACGCTGGCATCCGAACCGAACACCGCTTTACACTTATACGGCAAGGCAGAGGTCAAGGACGGGCGCAAAATGGGTCACTTCAACCGCATCAAGTGAACTGTGTCGCGTTGACAGGTTACGGGGCCAGTGCCATCGTCAATCAACAGTCACGCAGACAGGAGACTTCGCCATGATCATGCCCGAAATTACTTTGGACAAAAGGCCAGAAGTAACCGCCTTTTTCGACGACCAATCGAACACCATCAGCTATGTGGTTAAAGATCCAGACAGCAGTTCATGCGCGATAATCGACGCGGTCATGCAGTTTGATTACGCCGCTGGGCGCCTCAGCTATGAAAGCGCGGATGAGATCATCGCTTTTATCAAAGCTCAAGACTTGTTGCTGGAGTGGATCATCGAAACTCATGTTCACGCTGACCACCTGTCAGGCGCGCCCTATATCCAACGTGAATTGGGTGGCAAGATCGGGATCGGTGAACATATCCAAGAGATCCAAGATACCTTTGGCAAAATCTTCAACGAGGGCACCGAGTTTCAGCGCGATGGTTCGCAGTTTGACAAGTTATTCACGGATGGCGACACCTATCACGTCGGACACCTTAACTGCGTCGCCCTGCACACTCCCGGCCACACTCCTGCTTGCATGGTTCATATAATGGGTGACGCAGCCTTTGCAGGTGACACGTTGTTTATGCCAGATGGCGGGTCAGCGCGTGCCGATTTCCCCGGTGGCGATGCAGGACAGCTTTATGACAGCATCACGCGCGTCCTAAGCTTGCCAGACGAGGTGCGGTTGTTTGTGTGTCACGACTATGGCCCGAATGGTCGCTCAATCGCATGGGAAACCACCGTTGGGGAACAAAAGGTTGCCAATATCCATATCGGTGGAAATGCTACACGCGCTGAATTTGTGAAGATGCGCGAAGAACGCGATGAGCAGTTGGCAATGCCAAAGCTGATCATACCATCCTTGCAAGTGAACATGCGGGCGGGCGAGGTACCAAGAGATACAGCAGGCAATATGACGCTGAAGATACCAGTCAACAAACTGTAACTTGGCCTAACTTGCTGCCAAAAATCGCGCGGCGATATCCCCAGACATGTAGCTTACGCGACCCGCACTGATGGTTGCAGCTACGCGATCTGCTGTGTCCAAAATCACCAGATCTGCACGCAAGCCTGCTGTAAGTGTCCCACGATCCGTCAGGCCAAGCATTGCGGCAGGACCTGCTGATACTAAATGCCAAGCAGCAGCTATATCCAACACACCGGAAGCTTCCAGCATCAATGCTGCGCGGCGTGGGCTGGGGTAGTGGTAGTCAGAGGCAAGCGCATCGCAATGCCCCATCGTCACCAGCTCAAGCGCACTCGCGTTACCTTTGTGTGACCCACCGCGCACCAGATTGGGTGCCCCTAAAGCAATCCAGTCACCACCCGATTTCGCGGCGCCTGCCGCCTCCAACGTCTCGGGAAATTCCGATATTATAGCGCCACGCGCACGCCACTCTGCCCGTTGTTCACTGGTCTGGTCATCATGGCTGCCCATGCGGACATTTATCTCTGCCAATTCTGCTGTCAGCTTATCAAGCGCTGCAGGCACGTCTGCCGTGCGGGCGTGAAGGTCCAACAACATTTGGAAGTGAACTTCGGGATTGCGCTGTGCTTTCAGGGCTTGCCCAACAAGTCGGGGAGGTTTGCGCCCTTCTGCCAGTCGGGCATGCGGAAGGTGGTCATTAAAAACGACATACTCAACACCCCACGCTTTGATCCGCTCAGCCAAACCCGCGTAATCATCTAACAAATGGGTCTCAAATCGCAATTGGGGGCGCAAGTCTGTGACCGTATCGGCGCGCACATCACGGATCGCGCTTAAAACTTGGTCTGCGAAATCCATACTGCGCAGACCACCTTCCCAACTTACGAACTGGGCAAGAACTGCGGTGGTAATACCGTTGGCCGCCAGCTCAGCTTCCACTGCGACAATACCTTCGGCCAGTTGCATCATCGCACCACGACGCGGCGCAAGGTGGCGTTCAAAACCATCTCCGTGCACATCAACGATGCCGGGCAAAATACGGTAACCTGACAGGTTCACTTTGCGCCCCGCTGCGCTGTCGACAATCAAACCATCGGCTATCGATAGATCGCGAGTAGTTAACCCCTCGGGGCCCAGCACTTGTGCGTCGACAAAATCAACGTTCAACATCGCGCTTCCCTTTCAGGCAATCACCACCTTCACACCCCAACCGTTCCAACAACGCATCGGCCCAGCTGATAGATGGGTCAAAGGCACCAGTGCGCAAAAAAACGAGGGTTTCGGTAATAACACGCGGATTGTTCATCATAAAGGTATGGGTCACGGGCAGGACAATGTGATCTTTCATGCCTTTCACAACCGTTGATTGCACGGAGACTTTACCATCATCAGACCCAGGCAAAATCGCCGAAAGATACACATTCAAGGACTGGTTGCCAGCAATCACACCCACGGGGTAATCCACCGCAGGCAAGGCCAAAGGCAGGCTTTGGTCGCCAGTCCCCAACTGCAATGCCGCTGGTCCATTTATTTGATCGAACAGGTAAATGCCTGCAAAAGTATCGATCACTTCGCTGCCTTGGTTCGGCGGGGCCAGCATCACAACGCGACCTAGGTTTACTGGCCGATTGCGTCTAAGCCATTCCCGCACCAAAATCCCGCCCATCGAATGAGTTACAAAATGGATCGGCCCAATGGGGCACTCAGCCACCGCCTGTGGCAGCGTATCATCCGCCAGCTCAGAAATTGTCGCTTTGGTTGAGGCATATCCGGGGCGAACAATGGTAAAGCCTTCAGCTTCCAGCGCCGTCTCCATCAAAGCAAAGGAGGCCTCGGTCCGCGCCAAGCCGTGCAGCAACACCACACAGTTTGCCGCCGCCGGTCCGGCCATCAGGCACGCAAAGAAAATCGCAATCAAGTGTTTCATGGGAATGCAGATAGACCTTCGTGACCTCACATGGAATGGTGTGCGACAAACATTCGCAATGGAACCTACAAAATGTCGCCCAAACCACCCCGCATCGCTGTGCGTGCCATCATCGTTCACGAAAACCGGTTGTTGTTGGTCAATGCATGGGCAGGACAGAAAAGCCCATTGATGTGCACGCCGGGTGGTGGCGTGAATGCTGGAACCAGCTTGCCCGAAAATCTGGTACGTGAAGTGTTTGAGGAGACGGGGCTAAACATAACTGTTGGTGCCCCTGCTCTTGTGAACGAATTCCATTTCCCTGAGAAAAAGTATCATCAGGTCGAGATATTCTTTCGCTGCACCCTTTCAGGTACCGCCGAAATCGCGGCGGATTGGAAGGACACCGAGGCAGTGGTGAACCGCCATGTCTGGGTAACACAGGATGAATTGGCCGATGTGATGCACAAACCTTCAAGCCTTGGTGATGTGGCCTTTGATCCTGATTGCCCGCTTACGTACGATCCTTTGGAATTGACCGTGTCGTAACAGCCAATGCGATGCCCCCAACAACCAATGTGGCGGCAATGATGATGACAACGCCAACCGCCTCGCCTAGGAATACAGCCCCCGCGCCAATGGCAATAATCGGCACGCTAAGTTGAACAATTGCAGCCGTTGTTGATGTCATTTTCGGCAAAACCGAATACCACAAGGAATATCCAAGGCCAGATGTGACAGCCCCGCACAGGATGGCCAAGCCGATGCCCACGACGTTTGCGTTCAGCGATTGGCCGATTAGAATGACCAATAGCAATGGCGTCGCCAGTACAAAATTCGCGGCTGTTGCTGCCAATGGGTTCGTCGCACCCCGCCCTGCAAGGGTATAGGCCGCCCATCCCAAACCTGCGATGACCATAAGAGCCGTCCCTGCAACGCTGCTTGAACTGCCTTCCGAGGGCCATAGGGCGATGATCAAACCGATGAATGCGACACCTGCACCGCTTAACTGGCGCGGCGACGGAACCGCCCCCCGCAAAGCGCCATAGACAAAGATTGTGACCTGCACGACACCGAACAGGATCAGCGCGCCAAGCCCTGCGTCCAACGTGGCATACGCCAGCGAAAACCCGATCATGTAGCCCGCCAATGACAACGCCCCAACGATCCGCGCCCGCTCAAACAACGGCAAACGGCCCCCGCGCAGGATTAGGATCATCGTCAAAGCGACAGCCCCCGCAACAATGCGAATAGCTGCGAAGCTAGAGGGGTCGATGTGCCCACCCTCAATCGCCATACGGGTTAGGATAGAGTTGGCGGCAAACGCCAGCATAGTGAGGACGGTGAGTAAAATCAGGCGCATAAACCGCACCCTAGGCTGTTGTTTCAGTAGGGCCAAGCGAGGTGCGCATGTTCGCGCATCAAAACCTTCACAATATCTTGTGAACAACACGCCCTAGACGCGCTAAAGTGCCTTCGACGTCAAAAAGCTTGTCCAGACCGAACAGCCCCAAACGGAAGGTTTGGAAATCTGCAGGCTCGTCACATTGCAATGGGACGCCCGCTGCGATCTGCATGCCTTCGGCGGCAAAGCGTTTGCCATTCTGAATATCCGCATCCGCCGTATAGCTGACGACAACGCCTGGCGCGCCAAACCCATCAACTGCAACCGAAGTCACACCTTTTTCTGCCAACATCTCGCGCACACCATTGCCCAAGGCCCATTGCGCCGCCTTCAGCTTGTCAAAACCATAATCCCGCGTTTCGATGATCGTGTCGCGGAAATCCTTCAATGCATCAGTGGGCAGTGTCGCATGGTACGCGTGACCACCATTTACATAGGCCTGCATAATACTGTGCCACTTGCCCAAATCGATGGCAAAGCTGTCCGATTGGGTTTCGCCCATCCGCGCAACAGCGCCTTCCGACAACATCACTAATCCGGCACAAGGCGACGCGCTCCATCCTTTTTGCGGGGCCGAAATCAGCACATCAACGCCTGTCGCTTTCATATCAACCCAAGCACAGCCAGACGCGATACAATCTAGCACCACCAAGGCACCCACCTCGTGGGCAGCGGCGGCCATCGCCGTGATATAGTCATCGGGCAGGATCACTCCAGCCGATGTTTCAACGTGCGGTGCAAAAACCATGTTTGGCTTTTGTGTGCGAATGGCCGCTACGACCTCGTCAATCGGTGCAGGCGCAAACGGGGCAACTGTACTGTTCCCAGTTTGGCGGGCTTTCATCACAATTGTTTCAGCTGTGAAATCTCCCAGCTCAAAAATCTGGCTCCAGCGGTAGCTAAACCACCCATTACGTACGACCAAGACCTTGGCGTCTTTCGCAAACTGACGGGCTACCGCTTCCATCCCAAAGGTTCCACCACCCGGAACAACGACCACTGCGTCTGCCTTATAGACGTCCTTCAACATATCCGAGATGTCGCGCATCACCCCTTGAAATGTTGTGCTCATGTGGTTCAGCGAACGGTCAGTAAAAACTACTGAAAATTCTTCAAGACCTTGTGGATCAACGGTATCAAGCAGTGCTGGCATGTTCTGGGCTCCAAATATTTAGATTTCGATAGCGACCAAAAGCGAGCAAAGCAAAGTCTACTTGGGTATACATTCGGAGCGGTGCGCGGAATGCATGCGCAAATAGGAAACCTTGTCTCCGATGTTAGCCGATTGGGCCAGCGAGGCGCTCTTCGCTCAGCAACACATTCGCCTCAACCTCTCCCGCACCGGGCAACGTCATAATACGGCGGCGCAATACACGTTCAAAATCTGGAAGATCGCGCGCGACTACGCGTAGGCGGTAATCATACATACCTAACACGTGTTCGACCCGTTGCACTTCAGGGATCGCGCTGACAGCCCGCTCAAAATCCTCAAGACTGACGCGACCCTTTGTGGCCAGTTTGACGCCAAGAAATACCGTAACGCCAAAGCCCAAAGCCTCTGCATCCAACCGCAACCGCCGCCCCTTGATCACACCAGCCTCCTGCAAACGTCGGATCCGCCGCCAAGTTGCAGGTTGGGACATTCCAATTTCGCGCCCCAATGCCCCTGCACTTTGGCTGGCATCGCGTTGCAACTGACGCAGCAGCGCCCGATCGAAATCATCCAACTCGATCATAACGGCAGGCTTTCGTTTGATTTGATCTGGGCCACCATCATCAACGCCTCGATATCCGCAATGTGTGGCAAGGTCAGAATGCTAGAGCGATATATGTGCTGATAATGCGGCATGTCCCGTGCAACCAAGGACAGGCGCACATCAACACGGCCCAGAAAGGTTTGAATTTCAATCACCTCAGAGACCCCGCGCGCTGCCTCAATGAAATCATCAAAGGCACGGGGGATTGTCTTGTCCAATGTCACACGCAGCGATACTTCGACCGCAAAGCCCAAAGCAGCCCAATCGATAACCGCTTCGATACCTTTGATGACGCCAGCCTCTTGCAATCGCAACTGACGTCGGTTCACCTTGGCCACAGTGATACCGCAACGCTCGGACAACTCTGACGGCGTCAGCGTCGGGTCAGCCTGCCATTGGCGTAATATGCGCCGATCCATGTCATCTAGAATGATTTTCATCACAAAACCTAATTTGGCGAATACTTCACGCGGTATTTATCAAGAAATACCTCAATTGCAACGCTGATATCCTATCAAACACCCGCTATGTTCGCCACAGAATTCAAACTTGGAGAGAAATCATGCGTGTATATTATGATCGCGATTGCGACGTTAACCTGATCAAAGAAATGAAAGTAGCAATCTTGGGCTACGGTTCACAAGG
>JBLHPE010000037.1:0-21050 GCA_047624005.1 Ascidiaceihabitans sp. | reverse complement strand
CACACAGCTCAAAAGCTCGCAGCGGTCTTCGCCGGAAAGAAATTTGGGACGGATCATAGGCGAAGAAGAATCTATTCCCGTGCAAACATCAACAATTTCTTCGGGTCCTCAATGACTCTCAGTATACTATTAATTTTTTAGTGAAAAAAGATTTCATTGGCGACCCCGCAAAACAAAAATAGCGGCCCCGAGGGACCGCCATTTCCGTTTACCAAAAAGCTAAGTGGCTTAGGCCAATTCGACTTCTGCGCCAGCTGCTTCCAGCTTGGCTTTGACTTCGTCGGCTTCGGCTTTGTCGACGCCTTCTTTGATTTTGCCACCGGCTTCAACCAAGTCTTTTGCTTCTTTCAGGCCAAGACCTGTAATAGCGCGGACTTCTTTGATGACGTTGATTTTAGACGCGCCTGGTGATTTCAGAACGACGTCAAATTCAGTCTGCTCTTCTTCAGCAGCGCCGCCATCAGCAGGGCCAGCCATCATGACTGCGCCACCGGCTGCAGGCTCGATGCCATATTCGTCTTTAAGGATAGTTTTTAGTTCTTGTGCTTCAAGCAGTGTAAGACCAACGATGTCTTCTGCCATTTTCTTAAGATCAGCCATTTTTAGCTCCGATACGATATTTATGTGTTCCAACGCGCAGTGTTTACTACACGCCAATATGACGTTTGCTTACGCGGCCGCCTTGTCCTCAACAGTAGACAAGATGGATGCAATGTTGCTTGCAGGTGCGCCAATGGCCCCAGCGATGTTGCTTGCAGGTGCGCCCAGCATGCCAGCAATAGTCGCGATGAGTTCATCACGGCTTGGCATTTTGGAAACAGCTGTAACACCAGCCCGGTCCAACGCGTTCTCGCCCATAGCACCACCAAGAATAACGAAATTATCGTTATCCTTAGAGAAGTCCTCGGCAACCTTGGCAGCTGCCACGGGGTCCTCGGAAAAGGTAAGAACGGTCATGCCCGTTAGAAAACCAGCAATGCTTGCGCATGGCTTTCCGTCTAGGGCGATCTTGGCGAGCCTATTTTTCGCAACACGAACAGCAGCACCGGCTTCTGTCGCTTTCGCGCGCAGGTCCTGCATGTTAGCAACTGTCAGACCGGCGTAGTGGCTTACCACAACGACGCCAGAGCTTTCAAAGATTTGGCCGAGTTCGTCGACCAATTGTCTTTTTTGTGCTCTATCCACAGTTTCACTCCAAATTTGGGGATTGCTCCCCAGCTCAATTAAGTCCGCTTACGCGAACAGTCGTGGTCCATTTTTACGGGGATGAAAAAGGCCCGACGCTTGAGCGATGGGTATTTCTTGCATCTCCCATCTCAGAAAGGAATTATGGCTTTCGCCACCCTTCATCTCGGACAGAAGACTCAGCTAGGGACAAGCCCATGTGAATCAAAGGGGTTATTAACGGTGAAATCAGGCTTTGCCAAGCAGGTTTTTCAATCAGGCTAAAGATCCGGCACTATCCCCAGTTAGCGACCGAAATCATAGTAGTCTCGTTTTAGTGCCAGCCTTTGGAAAATTCGATCCAGCCCCCTTGAAACTTGTCGCATGTGCAATGAAATTTGGGCATTATCACCCAAACGCGACAGGGTTGCGTAAATTGGGGCTTCAATTGAACGAATAGGACCAACGCATTGGTCGAATAGAAGAATAGCGGTCGGAAAACTGACTGCGCTTTCGTTCAACAAGTTACGAGTTGAGGAACAAATCGCGATGCGAGTTATAACATACGGCACGTTTGACACATTACACTACGGGCATATCCGGCTTTTGAAGCGGGCGCGTGCGTTGGGATCACATTTAACCGTAGCGCTTTCAACGGACGAATTTAATTTGTCCAAGGGCAAAGAAGCCAAGTTCTCGTGGGAACAACGCAAGTTGGATCTTGAGGGGGTGCGCTATGTTGATGACATAATCCCCGAGAGTCACTGGGAGCAAAAGGTGACAGACGTCACCACCCGCGAAATTGACGTTTTTACAATTGGTGATGATTGGGAGGGGGAGTTCGATTTCCTGAAAGAACATTGCGACGTTGTTTACCTTGGCCGAACTCTGAACATTTCGAGCACAATGATCCGCGACATCGCGGCAACGGCTACGAAACCTAAAAAGGACTGAGATTAAGGCTAAGACAATGGATGAACGTGAGACAGGTACGCTAAAAATTCACCAAACTATGCTTTCTGAATTGGAAACCCCAACAAAAAGGTTCCGAGGCAGAGGTTTGTTTTCCGCATTGAATGCATTGAAAACCGCCCCACCAACACAAGATTGGTTGGAAGCGTCAATTATGGTGGGCGTCATAAAACGAGGCAGACCCTACAATACGCTGGCCTTTATCAATCAACTTCGGGCCATGCCGAAAACCAACGAAGAAAAGAAGCGGGTCGAAGTATTCCTCACCGCAGTGACCGAGTATTTGAGCCCCACCCTTCTAACAAGTCATGGCTACATCGAACCAGAAAGCACTTTTGGGCAGGCATCCCACGCCGAAATTTGGGCCGGCCTTGAAAGCCATATGACTATCTTGAAAGACGCAGGTCTTAAAGTTTTCTTAGACTCAGGACCCTTGCTTGGGTTGGTTCGCGATGGAAAGTTGATCGATCATGACAACGACATTGATCTGGGTTTAATCCTTGACGCGGATTCAGAAGAAACTGCCGCGCTGGAGTGGAAAAAGATCCCACAAAAGCTGCGTGACCTTGGAATACTATCTGAGGGCTCAGAAAAAAATCAGGGGTTGGTTAGACTGACCGAAGTTGCAGGATTCACAATCGATGTTTTCCCGGCATGGTTTGCTGATAACAAAGCATATGTTTTCCCGCATACTTACGGTGAATTGAAACCCGAAGATGTGTACCCTTTTCGGGTTTGTAAAATAACTGGTTTGGACCAACCCGCAGAACCAGAAAAAATGTTGGCTGTAAATTACGGGAGCGGGTGGCGCACATATGATCCCCTCTGGAAATTTGTACAGCCACGTGGTTTTGATAGTTTCTTGGCTCGAATTTTACCGACAGAAGATCCCGCGTAACTTCATGTGGGCGCGCCTTGGTGTCTTGCCTGAGGTTTTCGAACTATATCGTGCCAAATATGTGTGACAATGCTTGACTAGAATGCGAAAAAGGCGGACCGTTTGGTCCGCCTTTTTTAATATCTAACACTGAACCGTCGCTTATTCAGCAACAGCACTTTCAACATCGACCGATACGCTTGGGCCCATTGTGGAGCTCAGCATGATCTTCTTCATGTATGCGCCTTTGGCACCCGCTGGACGGGCTTTAGCAACCGCGTCACAGAAAGAACGGACGTTTTCGACCAGCTTAGCTTCGTCAAAGGATGCCTTGCCGATACCAGCATGAACAACACCAGCTTTTTCAGCTTTGAACTGAACTTCGCCGCCTTTGGCCGCTTTAACAGCGTCAGCAACATCCATTGTCACTGTACCGACTTTAGGGTTTGGCATCAGGTTACGTGGGCCCAATACTTTACCAAGACGGCCAACGATTGGCATCATGTCTGGTGTCGCGATGCAGCGATCAAAATCGATTTTGCCGCTTTGCACGATTTCCATCAGATCTTCTGCGCCTACGATGTCTGCGCCAGCTGCCGTTGCTTCGTCGGCTTTCGCGCCACGTGCAAATACAGCAACACGCATGGTTTTACCGGTGCCGTTTGGCAGACCGATAACACCACGAACCATTTGGTCAGCGTGACGTGGATCAACACCAAGGTTCATTGCGATTTCAACTGTTTCGTCGAACTTGGATGTTGCGTTGGCTTTCACCAATGCAACAGCGTCTTCAACTGTTAGGTTGGAATTGCCAGCAAAGCTTGCGCGGGCTGCGGTTGTGCGTTTTCCGAGTTTTGCCATCTTACTTAACCTCAATGCCCATAGAACGGGCAGAGCCCATGATGATTTTCATCGCAGCGTCGATATCGTTGGCGTTCAAATCTGCCATCTTTGCTTCAGCGATTTCACGGATCTGCTTCATGTTCACGGTACCGATCACTTCCTTAGAAGGGGTCTTTGCACCGGATTTCACTTTGGCAGCTTTTTTCAAGAAATAGGACGCTGGTGGCGTCTTGATTTCCATCGTGAATGATTTGTCCTGGTAATATGAAATTACCGTCGGGCAAGGTGCACCTGGCTCAAGGTCAGCTGTTTTGGCGTTAAACGCTTTACAGAATTCCATGATATTGATGCCGCGTTGACCCAATGCTGGACCTACGGGTGGGGATGGGTTTGCTTTACCAGCTGCAACTTGCAACTTCATAGAACCTACGAGTTTCTTGGCCATGTGCCATTTCCTTTCTCAACTCCGACACATCGCGTTGTGCCAGATTTATGTGATGTGGTCTGGTTCCAGCGACGCGTCGCCTTTGCCTCCCACAGGGATGTCGCACGGATGCGATCAAAAGGGCGGATACACCGAAGCCTGCGACAATTCAAGATGGGGAATGAGACAAAATTTGAAGAGGGATTGATGTTTGACTATTGCACCACCCTGCCCGTCAATTGAACAAAAAAATGGGACGCCCGTGCGCCCCATTTTCACTGTTTGTTTAGGTTGCTGCTCGACAGGTCCTAAACTGGATCAATAATGATATCAAAATCGACCCGGCTGTTGCTAAGTTCTGGTTTACCCTCAACCCCGATTGAGCGCGAAGGTGCTGCCATAATCACTTGCTCAGACGGGACGCCCTGCCCGATGATGACAGACATCAATGCCTTTGCGCGCAAGATACCAGTGTGCACGTTTTCTTTCGCCCAAACGTCGTCCGAATGCTGGCCGATGATACGCAACCGCGCTTGTGGACAGGCTGCTGCTTGCTTCGCCAAATCAACTACCCTTTCCAATTCAGTGGAGGGTGCTGCAATTGAACGTGCAGGGTAATACAGTTTCGTTGCCAAAACAGCCGCCTGCAGGCTGGAAACACAGGCCGGCATAAACGCTTCTGCCCGGGCCGTGTTAAACGAAACGTTCGTTTGCAGATCGACGACAGAAAATTCGACACGACGGTCATAATACGCTCGCGATTTTGGGCCCGTAACATTGGATGGACGACGATCCCCGAACCCCTGCGGCACAAATGATGACGTATCAAGGCCAGATGCACTGATGAGTTGAATCACAAATTCGGCACGCTTTTGGCTGAGACGTAGGTTAACGGCCGGATCACCTGATGGGTCCGAATGCCCCGTTACGAGAATTCCAACGCCTTTACACCCTTGCATCACAGTACCGATCAAACGGGCCTGTTGAAGACCTGCTTCTTCGGCTGTCAGCCCACCGCTTGGGAAATAGACATGGGCACGCGCAGTCAAAGCCTGCAAATCTTCTTTACAAGAATTCGCAGCCTGCAAGCTTGCTTGCGCGTCTCTAAAGAACGCAGCGGGGTTTTGATCAAACGAAGCAACTTGTGTTGAAGGTTGTTGTGGCTGAACGGCTTGGGATCGAACGGCGGCCAGTACAGTTGCTGAATTCAACTGATTGTCAGTAAAGCTAGGCTGGTTTTGTGACGCTGCCACCGATGTAACGTTGGCAGTGATACCAGAAACGGCACGTGTCACCACTTGATCTTGGTCAGTTCCATTTTGCAAAAGCCCAGCTTGTGACCAAGTCGTACTAGCAGCCTGAACGGGTTGGTTTGCATTGGCCTGAATTTGGCTTGAGGCGCTGGCAGGCGCAACATCAGATCTGGAACCTCGGTCAAAATATCCAGACGCTGCAAAAACGATTGCGACAGACGGTACAATCCAAGGTAAATTCTCCTTGAAAAATTTTAGTGCCATCGTTTTATCCCCCTAAAACGGCTCAAATCATTATAATCAACACCAATATGTCGCGTTGAGTTCCGCCAATTGAAGCATATTTAGTCAAGTCATCAACATGTGCATTTGACTTTTCTTGACGCTTAGGGGACCGCATCGAATCGCTCTAGTTGTGCCCCTCACCCTAAACCACTGGAAAGACTCAGTTCATTTGGAAACAAACAGCTAATGGGCGTCATTTGGGTCGTTGAAAAAAATATCGCCAAAGATGTGTTTGCGTCCCAAACATAAAAAAACACGCCTGACAAGGCGCGTTTTTCGACTTTTTTTCGATATGATCGAGCGCACGACGGCAATTTGCCGCCTACACAATCAAATCTGTTTGGTAACTTGGGTGAACTCCAGTTCAACCGGTGTTTCACGTCCAAAGATCGAAACCGTGACCTTAAGGCGCTGGTGCTCTTCATCCACTTCTTCAACCATACCTTCGAAATCTTCGAATGGCCCGTCGGTAACTTTAACCTTTTCGCCGGATTCGAAGTGAATGATATTGCGTGGAGCCTCTTCGCCCTCTTGAACGCGATTTAGAATGGCATTCACTTCGGAATCACGCATTGGCATCGGGCGACCTTGCGGGCCCAAGAAACCAGTAACGCGATTGATCGAGTTGATTAAGTGATAACCACGGTCCGACATTTCCATACGAACCAAAACGTAACCTGGCATAAAGCGACGTTCGGATGTCACTTTCTTACCGCGACGCACTTCGATCACTTCTTCTGTCGGGACCAGCACTTCTTCAATATCGGATTCAAGCTCGTGCTCTGCTGCCGACGTACGGATCTGTTCTGCAATCTTCTTTTCGAAGTTCGAAAGAACGCTAACCGAATACCACCGCTTCGCCATTTGCTCGCCTGTCCTTATCTAGTGGCGCATATCCATCTTTGGATCACGCCGAAATTCTTCAATTTGATCAGGCCATTAGCCCGAAACCACCATATTTGAAATCTGCGTACAGTCGAATCCGTGCGCATCATACAACTAGGTTAGAACCGCCGTCTACTTTGCGGAACGATCTATTTCAAGGGGTTCTGCGTAAGTTCAACAAACCAATTTGCCATTAAAAATCGCAAATCACTTGGACTTAGCCAAAGAAGTCTAGAACCGTACGCAACCCGCCACGGATCAAGATATCAACTGTTGCAAAGAAAATTGCGGTCAGCGCGGCCATGATAAAGACCATTACGGTGGTCAAAACCACTTCGCGGCGCGTGGGCCAAACAACTTTGGATACTTCAGAGCGTACTTGCTGGATGAACTGAAGTGGATTGGTCATCGCCATGATGTTTTTCCTTGGGTCTGTGTTGCTGTGCCATTTAACCGCCTGTTATGGCGAATTCAAGGCCGCAAATTGTTAACCCTCGGCTTGCATCCGTGACAGTCGGGCATCCACAGCAACATCGTGCTGTTTCTCTGCATCTTGGATTGATTGGAAGTCAGGCAAATACAGGCCATCAACCGACCCGTCAGGAAACCGATCTAAAAACCCATCCCACCGCAATGCGACACGATCCATACGCTTTGCAAAGCGATGCGCCTTTTCAGGGGATTGCCGTACAAAAAACTTAAAGACCCGCATCACAGCACGCCAAGTCCGGTCTGCTCCAAAAAGAACAATGGCACCCAGAAACACAAAAAGAGTTAGTAAAAAAGGTATGAGAAGCCAATGCGGCCGTATCACTGCTATCAGCGCCAAACTCGCCCAAATTACATATTTGCGTTTGATTTTTTGGAGCATCTTTAACCTGCTCAGCAAAATCCGTTTTTTGGATTTAGTCTCATCCGCACTTTGGTTTTCTTTTCGCGCATGGTTTTTGTCTTCAACTGCTGACAACACAGCCTTCGGCCTTTTGGCAATACTGTTATCAACCGGTTCGAGGGACACCGCTGGATCATTAGAGCCTTGCGGCTTCAATTCCGGCACCACGTTGGTTGGTTCGGAATCATGCAAAATAGATCGAATAGCAGACATAGTTGGATCACTATCAACAGAGCTTTTAACCGACATAATAATACTCATTTAACAAAAAATTGGGTTGGACAAACATAACTTCACCAGCCTCGCAAACAGCCAGTCTCGCAAAGGCTGATAATCCTATTGAATTGTGGAGAAACAACGTCACAAATGTGACTAAATAATGACGCCATCTGTCGATCGAAATTGCGCTGCAATATCCTGTGGAACCAGAATACAGATTTTCTTACGCCGTTTCGTCGACGGCCTCGCCGTCTGAAATTGACAAGGAGCTGATTGATCGAAGTTTCACTGGTCGCAGGGCAGACTTATACGTTTGCCTGACAGCAGCGGAAACCAGTTGTTTGATGATGACGATGGCAGAATGGGCAAAAACAGTTCAATTACATCCGATGCCGACCGCATAGGCACCTTTTATATTACCCCCCAAACTCACAACAATCATCGGTCTCAGAACTATGATGTTTCGATAAGAGCCGATGATGGTGCCAATTTCATTTCTTGGAGGCTTTCAACCGGTCAATTTTCACTGATCAATAGGTTAGGACGTGTGACAATTGACTTCGTTGCCACCATTGGCAGGTTATTGAGATTAGTGATACTGGGGTAAAAAACCGAATGGATCCCCATGTCACTTCTCCAAATAGCTTCGCTTTTGATCGTCCTGGCAGGGGCTTTCGGTGCCATCAATTACCTGTTTCTAAAACTTCCATCAGCAATCGGAATTCTGGTTGTCGCGCTTGTTGCCTCTTTTGTGGTGATCGCAACAGATACCCTTTTCCCATCCCTCACTGTCGAGGAACAGATAAGGGCGCAGGTTCTGGAATTTGAATTTTCCGAAGCCCTTCTTGAAGGTATGTTGGGCCTATTGCTGTTTGCAGGGGCGCTACATGTCAAATTGTCCGATCTTCGCAAAGCTTGGCTGGTTATTCTATTGATGGCCACGATTGGCGTCGGATTATCCACCACCATTGTTGGCTTCGGATTTCACTGGCTGACAGGTATGCCGATCATGATCGCGTTGGTGTTCGGGGCGCTTATATCGCCGACTGATCCGGTGGCCGTGTTGGGTGTTTTGCGCGACGCGAACCTACAAAAATCGCTAGAAACAAAGATTGCAGGCGAAAGCTTGTTCAATGACGGCGTTGGTTATGTGGTCTTCCTTGTGCTTGTCGGGCTGGCATTTCCAAGTGGTGATCATCACGATACCGGCCTTGCAGCCGCTGCCCAATTGTTCTTTCAAGAGGCCGTTGGTGGCGCCATTTTGGGCATAGCGCTTGGCTGGATGACATTCCGTATCATGCGTAAAATTGACGATTATTCCCTAGAGGTGCTGATCACTTTGGGTCTTGCTTTTGGCGGGTATCAATTGGCCGTTTGGCTTCATGTTTCGGCCCCGATTATGGCGGTTTGCGCAGGTCTTTTGATCGGTGACATTGGCGCACGTCATGGCATGTCCGAAGAGACTCGCAAATATGTCGAAGCGTTTTGGAAGCTGATCGATGAGATCTTAAACGCTGTCTTATTCCTGATGATCGGCTTTGAAGTCTTCGCCGTGGCCTTCGAATTCGATCTTCTGGTCTCGGGCTTCTTCGCCATCTTCCTTGCTTTGTTCGCACGATTTGTCGCTGTTGCCGTGCCAGTCATGATGCTGAAACCTTTCCGGGATTTCAGCGCTGGTGTAATCCCGATTATGACATGGGGCGGATTAAAGGGCGGCATTTCGGTCGCGCTTGCTTTGTCCTTGCCTGCCGGCGAATGGAAGCCGCTTATCCTGACTTCAACTTACATCGTCGTGATCTTTTCGATCATCCTTCAAGGCCTAACAGTGACACGTTTGGCCGAACGTGTTGGACGCACACCTGAGTTGCCAGAAAACTAAGTAACGACTTGCGAGCCACTCAAATGGCTTGCATCTGATCAAGGCGAGGGGAGCTTTGTAGTGGTTGCAGGTTTTGCATCTTTGCAAAGACCAAAGCAGACACCGCAAGCATACCATTTATGTTTTTAGCGTCATTGGCGATTGGACGGCGCAACACGATCCTGTCACACTCGTTTCAAAGCGACTTAAGCAAGGAAACCATCATGTCCGATCTATGGCAAATGTCCGCAACAGAAATCGCCGATGCGGTCAGGTCCAAACGCCTAAGCGCGGTCGAGGTGACACAGGCACATTTGGATCGGATCGAAAGCGTTAACTTAGGCATCAATGCTGTGGTTCAAGAGTTCCCGGAGGAGGCGCTTGCATCTGCGCAGGCGGTGGACGCGATGATCGCAAACGGCGAAGACCCCGGAGTTTTATGCGGCGTCCCTGTGACGATTAAAGTTAACGTTGACCAAAAGGGCCATGCCACCACAAATGGGCTAAAGCTACAAAAAGACCTGATTGCGCAAAGCGACAGCCCTGTTGTCTCCAACATTCGCGCGGCAGGTGGTGTCATTGTTGGACGCACCAACACGCCTGCGTTTTCGCTGCGCTGGTTCACAAAAAACGATCTACATGGGCAAACCTTGAACCCAAGGGACAAGACGGTAACGCCGGGTGGATCATCCGGTGGTGCGTCTGCCGCTGTTGCCAGCGGTATGTGTGCGATTGGACATGGCACAGACATCGCGGGGTCGATCCGATATCCGGCATATGCCTGTGGCTTGCATGGTTTGCGCCCAACGTTGGGGCGCGTCGCAGCCTACAACGCATCTGGCGCAGATCGCCATATCGGCGCGCAATTGATGGCGGTTTCGGGCCCAATTGCACGGACAATTTCAGATATCGAAATCTCGCTTAAAGCAATGTCTGCAAAGGACATCCGTGATCCTTGGTGGGTGCCTGTTCCCTATGACCTTGGCGCATTTTCCAAGCGAGCGGCGCTTACAATTGCGCCAGATGGAATGCCGGTTGGGCCAGAGGTTGAAGCTGCACTTCGGGATGTGGCCCAACGATTAAAAGATGCGGGCTGGATTGTAGACGAAGTGCCCTGCCCCTCAATGTTGCTTGCTGCCAAAATCAACGAACAACTTTGGATGGCGGAGATGCGCGCCGGTGCGGACAAATTGGTTGAACAAGAGGCCGAGGCGGATTCCCAATTCGTCTTTCAACAGATGAACAACAGAGTTGAAACCCTCGGCGTTGATGGGCTGCTTGGGGCGTTGCAAACACGCGCCAGTATCATCCGCGAATGGGAAGAGTTCATGCAGAAGTACCCCGTCCTAATATGCCCCGTTTCTGGCGAATTACCGTTTTCACAGCAACAAGATGTTCAGTCGGAAGCGGGGTTTGAAGCGATCATGCAAACGCAGCTGACACAGCGTGCTTTGCCCGTTATCGGCCTGCCCGGGCTGGCCGTTTCAACTGGTTCTGTTGGCACGGTCCCCGTTGGCGCGCAGCTTATTGCTGGACGTTACCGTGAAGATATTTTGATCATGGCAGGTGCGGATATAGAACGCGCAGGCCCACCTATTCAAGTTGCCGAAATTTGAACTTATCAACACTGAAATTGCCCTATCGACAAATCGTTGAGTGAATGAAACTTTGCTGCTCCGGTAGCAGTTTAGAACAAGGTGACACTTTGCTTATCTCCATTCATTCACATCTGGTTTACACAGCTCAAAACCCTTGCAACCTTCTTTTGCAGATCGAAGCCGTCAATGATGGCACGCAAACGTGCAAAAGCGCTGCTTTGTCTCTCCAGTCAGATATTGAATGGCGTCTTGTCAAAGGTGAAGAAGACATAGGCGTGCGGCGTTGGGGGCGGGTCGAGGGTCTATTTGACTGCACATATCAGGCCCAGGTTCAGGTGGACCGGACAGCGATTGAAATGGCCAGCTTAAGCAAGACACCTTTGACGGCGCTGCCAAGCGACGTCACCAAATTCCTAATGCCATCACGCTACTGCCATACCGAGGATTTTTTGGACTTTGTACCAAAGCAATTCGGGCAATTGTCAGGGGGCCCTTTGATCCAAGAAATGGCGGAGTGGATCCAGAATAATTTCTCTTACGACATCAGCGCCAGCAACGGATCAACCACTGCAACAAATAGCTTTGTTGCGCGCGCAGGCGTGTGCCGTGATTACGCACATGTTTTGATCGCGATGTCCCGCGCTGTTGGCATTCCCGCAAGGATCGTCAGCGCATATGCCCCCAACGTTACACCACAAGATTTCCATGCTGTGGGTGAGGTTTTCCTTGATGGAAGTTGGCACCTAATCGACCCCACTGGTATGGCGAAGGCACCCGAGATTGTGCGCATCGGTGTAGGACGAGATGCGGCTGATATCTCTTTCATGACCTCATATGGCTGGATGGAGCTTAAAAAGCAGACAGTCCAAGTGTCTCGCATCGAATAAAGAGACCCGTCCAAAAATCCGCCTTGTAAGTCTCAAAGCATCGGTTAACCTAAATCTATGAATTCAGACCGTAAACACTTCGACGAGATGCTTTTAGGTGCCAATGATGTCCGCGATCCATACGCAGAATATCACAAGTGGTTTTCCAAAGAAGACCCCACCCGCCTTGCCAAAAAGTCAAAGGAAGCCGAGGCGTTCTTTCGCAGAACCGGCATCACCTTTAACGTTTATGGACAATCTGCGGCGCAGGAACGCCTGATCCCTTTTGACCTTATTCCGCGCATCATAGCGAATAAGGAATGGACCAAACTGTCCAAAGGGATCGAACAGCGTGTGCGGGCCATTAACGCGTTTCTACATGACATTTATCACCGCCAAGAAATCTTGCGAGCGGGGATTGTTCCGATTGAACTGATCTCACAAAATGCAGCGTTTTTACCGCAGATGATTGGTGTCTCGCCTCCCGGTGGTGTTTACACCCATATCGTCGGCACCGACATTGTGCGCACTGGCGAAGACGACTTCTTTGTTTTGGAAGACAATGCACGCACGCCCTCAGGCGTTTCGTATATGCTTGAGAACCGCGAAACCATGCTGCAAATGTTCCCCGAACTGTTCAGTCAGATCAAGGTCCAGCCTGTCAGCGATTACCCCAAGAACCTGCGCCGTTCGCTTGCCGCTTGTGCCCCTGCCAATTGCGATGGCAAGCCAACTGTCGCAGTCCTAACGCCCGGCATCCACAACTCTGCCTATTTTGAACATTCGTTTCTGGCCAACCAAATGGGCGTGGAATTGGTCGAAGGACATGATTTACGGGTTGTGGACGGCCACATCGCGATGCGCACGACCGAAGGCTACAAGGTCATCGACGTATTGTATCGCCGCGTCGATGATGAATACCTTGATCCCTTGAATTTCAAACCGGAGTCCATGCTGGGTGTCCCTGGCATCATGGATGTCTACCGTGCTGGTAACATCACGATTGCCAATGCACCGGGTACGGGGATTGCGGACGACAAAGCAATCTATTCTTACATGCCCGAGATCATCGAATTCTACACTGGTGAAAAGGCCATTCTGAAAAACGTACAGACTTTTAGGTGTTCCGAGCCAGATTCACTGAAATACGTTCTAGATAACCTTGCAGACCTCGTGGTCAAAGAGGTGCATGGATCAGGTGGCTACGGGATGCTTGTTGGCCCTGCTGCCAACAAAAACGAGTTAAAGAGTTTTGCGGCCAAGCTACGCAAGAATCCGTCAAATTACATCGCACAGCCCACGCTGTCTTTGTCTACGGTTCCTATCTTTGCCAAAAAGGGACTTGCCCCGCGACACGTCGACTTACGGCCCTTTGTGCTGGTGTCCCCAAAGGGTATGAATATCACGCCCGGTGGCCTGACACGTGTGGCACTCAAAGACGGATCACTTGTCGTAAACTCAAGTCAGGGTGGCGGCACCAAAGACACTTGGGTTCTGGAGGACTAGCGCCATGCTTGGAAAAACTGCAGGCGGCCTTTATTGGATGTTCCGCTTTTTAGAACGCAGCGAGAATACCGCGCGTTTAGTCGAAGCTGGCTTTCGGATCGCTTTGACCAGATCAAAAGATGCTGCGTCGGAATGGAAATCCGTCCTGACCACCGCTGGCGTTCGAGGTGGATATGATCAGAAATACGACACCTACACAGCGACAAATACCGTCGACTTTTTGCTGCGCGATACCGACAACCCGTCGAGTGTTATTTCTTCGATTGAAAACGCACGCACCAATGCCAGAATGGTCCGCACAGCGTTAACAACCGAAGTATGGGAAGCGGTCAACGAAAGTTGGATGGCCCTGTGCAAGACGTTAAAGAAACCCGTCAAAGAAACCGAATTGCCTGCAATCTTGGGCGAAATTCGCCGCCATTCTGCTTTGGTACGCGGTGCCTTGCACGGGACGATGATGCGCAATGATATTTTTGACTTCACACAAATCGGAATCGCATTAGAGCGGGCGGACAATACGGCACGCATTATTGATGTAAAATACTACACGTTGTTGCCTTCTGCCAGTTCGGTTGGCTCCACACTTGATAACGTTCAATGGGAAACAATCCTACGCTCCGTGTCTGCACACCGCTCGTATCGATGGTTGAATGACCATGATATGTCTGCATCCAGCATTGCTGATTTTTTGATCCTCGATAGCCGCTTTCCCAGATCACTGTCGTTTTGCAGCCGTATCCTAGAAGAAAACCTTGGCTTCTTGGCGAAAGATTATGGCACACGGATGCGATGCCACGACCTTATTGATGCCCACCGTGACAGACTGCGGGATCAGACGATTGCGTCTGTTTTTGAGGAAGGTTTGCATCACTTCATCACGTCATTCATTCGTGACAACAACGCCATAGGGCGACAAATCGAACTAGATTACCGGTTCGTGGGGTAGCATTGAAACCATGAAACTGAACATCACACACACAACAAAATACACTTACGACGCACCAGTGTCTTACGGCTTGCAACAGGTGCGTTTGACACCTGTCAGCTCCAAACATCAGACAGTCACAGATTGGACAGTCGAAATTACGGGTGGCGCACAAGAACTGTCGTTTGAGGATCAGTATCAAAACCAAACGCTGCTTGTTCTGGCTGACAAAGGGACCACCGAAGTCTCTGTCACAGTGTCTGGTGTCGTTGAGACACATAACAAAGATGGCATATTTGGCAAAACCTATGGCACCGCGCCGCTTTGGCATTTTGCGCAAAGTTCTCCGCGCACTGAGCCGGGCAAAGGTATCAAGAAATTGGCCAAAATGATCGAAGGCAAAGCCAACACTTTGGATGCATTGCACGATTTGTCGAAAGCCATAATAGCAGCTGTACCTTACGGAAACGCCGACACGTTCGCAGGTACAACAGCCGAAGAAGCGCTGAAAGCAGGCGGCGGCGTCTGTCAGGATCACGCACAGATATTTGTCTCGGCGGCGCGGGTTGCAGGAATTTCAGCCCGTTATGTCAGTGGTTATTTGATGATGAACGGCCGCGTAGACCAAGACGCTAGCCACGCTTGGGCCGAGGCGCATATTGATGGATTAGGTTGGGTTGGCTTTGACGTTTCAAACGGTATTTCGCCTGACGAACGTTATGTACGGATCGCAACAGGCCTTGATTCTAGGGACGCATCGCCTATCTCAGGTGTCCGCATGGGGTCTGCTGCTGAATCCATGATTGTATCGTTGCAAATTCAGCAATAGTTAAAGCCCAAACGTTCTACGACTTATCATACTGGACCATCCTAATGACCTATTGCGTCGGACTTCGCCTAAACACTGGCCTTGTCTTCATGTCTGACACCCGCACCAATGCAGGCGTCGACAATTTCTCGGTAACCCGCAAGATGTTCACATGGGATGTGCCGGGGGACCGAGTGATCACGTTAATGACTGCTGGAAACTTGGCAACCACGCAATCGTTGATCAGCTTGCTGGATGAACGGTCAAAAATCACGTCCGAACGGAACCCGACAATCCTTGAACTGCCCACCATGTTCCAGATTGCCCGCCTTGTTGGTGCAACCTTGAAAGAGGTGATCCAAGATAGCAGGGGCGAAGGCCAAGAGGCATCTTCAAAGTTCAAAGCCTCTGTCATCGTTGGCGGCCAGATCAAAGGCGGCGCACCGACCCTTTTCATGATCTACCCTGAAGGTAATTTCATTGAGATTACGGACGACAATCCATTCTTCCAGATCGGGGAGGCAAAATACGGCAAGCCGATCCTTGTGCGGGCCTACGAACCTGAAATGTCGTTTGAGGATACCATTAAGCTGCTGCTTGTTTCGTTCGATTCAACAATCAAAGCGAATTTGTCTGTTGGCCTGCCTTTGGATTTACAGGTCTATGTAAAAGACAGCTTTGAAGTTAGCGATAAACCCCGCATCAATGTTGGTGACCCCTATTTTAACGCTGTGTCTTCAGGTTGGGGCGAAGCGTTGCGCAATGCATTGACGCAATTGCCAAGCTACAAAAACGAATAACATCTGATCCCTTAGAATGGGGGCCCCTCTTATCGCAAAGCCAACAAGGTTTTGCGGTCTGTCAGGGAATTCTGCCTTGCGGCGAAGGACGTCTATTCAGTATCATCCGTTATTATGGAAACCAAAGACGCAATCTTGTCCTTATTACCCAGTCGGCTGAAAGAAGCCCGGCGCACAAAAGGGTTGTCCCTTGATGCGGTGGCTAAGCTGTCGGGCGTGTCACGCAGCATGGTCAGTCAAATCGAACGTGGCGACTCTTCTCCCACGATTTCGACACTCTGGAACCTAACACAAGCCCTTCAAGTCGACTTTGCTGGGCTGCTTGATGACACCCGCGGTCACAAGATTGAAATACTGCGTAGCAATGAAGTTCCCACAATCGAAAGCCACGGCAATGGTTGTGTCATTCGGATTTTGTCCCCTCCAGAAGAAGCTGGCAAACACGAGGTTTATGATCTTCGTTTTGTTGAGGGTGGCGTTTTAGACAGCCAGCCACATACACAAGGTGCACGCGAACATCTTACTGTAGTTAAAGGTAATCTGACCGTGACAAGTGGAGAAACAACAGAGCATCTGGCGGCTGGCGATACGGCCCGATACCCTGTGGATGTGGCACACCGTATCACTGCCAGTGGTGCAACACATGCATTTCTTATCGTACATGGTGCTTAAGTTGATCGCCAGAATGACGTTATAACGGATATTATTCCGAAATACCAGCATTCTGCTATTTCGGAAATAAATCCGCTATGCTATCCTCCTGAAAACGGAGGACGCCATGACACACGCATTTTTAACTCATCTGACAGACACCCTTGCTCAAATCGACGCCGAGCAATTGTTGAAAACCGAGCGTCACATCACCTCCCCGCAAGCCAGTACAATCGAAGTCGATGGCAAGTCTGTCATTAACCTTTGTGCCAATAATTACTTGGGGTTGGCCAATCATCCAGACCTGATCACTGCCGCCAAAAATGCGATGGATACCAAGGGTTTTGGCATGGCGTCAGTCCGTTTTATTTGCGGCACCCAAGACCTGCACCGTGACCTCGAAACTTGCATTGCCAACTTTTTGGGAAAAGATGATTCCATCCTGTTTCCATCTTGCTTTGATGCCAATGGTGGGCTTTTTGAACCGCTCCTTGGGCCAGATGACGCCATCATCTCTGATGCGCTCAATCATGCGTCGATAATTGATGGCATTCGGCTGTGTAAGGCCAAACGCTACCGCTACGCCAACTCGGACATGAACGACTTGGAGGCACAACTGAAGGCTGCGAAAGCTGACGGCGCACGCTTCATTATGATCGCTACGGATGGCGTGTTCAGCATGGACGGGTATCTTGCAAACTTGCCCGAAATCACCAAATTGGCAAAACGATACGATGCTTTGGTTATAGTGGATGATTGCCACGCAACGGGATTCATGGGGCCAAAAGGACAAGGCACACCAGCCCATTTCGGGGTCGATGTCGACATAGTCACCGGAACATTGGGCAAGGCTTTGGGCGGTGCTATCGGCGGGTTCGTTGCAGGACCGCAGCCGGTGATTGATCTGCTTAGACAACGCGCCCGCCCCTACCTTTTCTCTAACTCACTCCCCCCATCAATCGTGGCCGCAGGAATCGAAGCAATCCGTTTGGTTGAAGAAGGCGACGCCTTACGCGCAAAGCTGTTCGAGAACACAGCATATTGGCGCAAGGGCCTAGAACGACTGGGATTTGACTTGCTGCCCGGTGAACACCCCATTGTTCCCGTCATGCTGGGCAAGGCGCAGCTTGCCCAAGACATGGCCAAGCACCTGTTTGACCAAGGCGTCTATGTCAGTGGTTTCTTTTTTCCCGTTGTACCCCGTGGCCAAGCCCGCATTCGCACGCAGATGAATGCCACTTTAACTAAAAATGATTTGGACCGCGCACTTGCTGCGTTTGAAATCGCGGGCAAAGCGGTTGGGGTGTTGGCATGACAAATGAAATGAGCGCACTGGTAAAGGCCTATCCCCGCGAAGGGCTTTGGCTACAAACAGCGCCTGTGCCCGAGATTGGGCCGGATGATGTGCTGATTCGCATAAAAAAGACTGGCATCTGTGGGACCGACATTCACATTTGGAACTGGGATGCTTGGGCACAAAAAACGGTTCCAGTTCCACTAATCACAGGCCACGAATTCGCTGGCGAAATCGTCGAAATCGGGCGCAACGTCGAAGGTCTGAACATTGGCCAACGTTGTAGTGGTGAGGGTCACCTGATCGGACGGCAATCGCGGCAAAGCAGGGCTGGAAAATTTCACCTTGATCCAGAAACACGTGGAATCGGGGTGAATGAACAAGGGGCATTTGCCCAATACCTGCGCCTGCCCGCCTTCAATGTCGTACCTTTACCGGACCAGATCAGCGACGATGTTGGTGCGATCCTCGATCCATTGGGAAATGCGGTCCATACAGCGCTTTCCTTTGATTTGGTCGGTGAAGATGTTTTGGTGACAGGCGCAGGTCCAATTGGCATCATGGCCGCTGCAGTCGCCCGGCACGCTGGCGCGCGAAATGTGGTGATCACGGACGTAAACCAAGGGCGCCTTGATTTGGCAACAAAGGTTGCAGATGTGACCCCCGTGAACGTCACAAAAGAGGATCTAAACGATGTTCAGGCCAAGTTGGGGATCAGCCAAGGGTTTGATATCGGGCTTGAAATGTCTGGGAATCAAGTTGCCCTTGATCAAATGATCGAGGCAATGGTCATGGGCGGTCGCATTGCACTGCTGGGTATTCCGCCGGGTAAAAGCCCCGTTGATTGGAGCCGTATCGTGTTCAAGGCCATCACAATCAAGGGCATTTACGGGCGTGAGATCTTTGAGACATGGTATAAAATGATCGCCATGCTTCAAAACGGCTTGGACGTGTCCGCTGTCATTACGCACCGCTTCGGTATCACAGATTACAGCGAGGGATTCGCCGCGATGAAGTCTGGGCAATCTGGTAAAGTCGTTTTGGATTGGGAAAGCATCTAAACTTATGGCAATCGCCACCTTAGCCGAATGGATGATCGGTTGAGTTTGATCGGTTGGATGGGAAAGTTTTGGCAGGGGCGCACAGACTCGAACTGTGGGCCTACGGTTTTGGAGACCGTCGCTCTACCAACTGAGCTACGCCCCTACACAACGTTTTAATTACGTTGGGCCAGACATTATTGCAAGCCAGAAAGTGCGGAAACCTATACAGTTACCCTGTTACTACATTGGAAAATTTCCAAATTGGGGAATTGGGCGCAATGCTGAGATTTGTCCACACCGATGGGAAACTTTCGAATGAGATCCACGGACCAAACCCACTGATAGCAGGGGCTGTCTTGAACGTTCGCGATGCTCGGCCCATTCTGTAATCCAAAACTATCGGCACGCAGTATTCAGCCGTATTATGCTGTTGGTCTTCTGCTCAGTTCGGCTTCGACTGGGCAATCTTTACACGCATCGCTGTCGCAAAGGCGGCAAATCTTAAGTGCGTGTTCTTCATCTGTCAAAATTGCAGTCACAAGTTTTGCGGCAATCTGCGCTAGGGATTCATGCTCTTCGCTGGAAAGTGACGACAACGCGCTGCTTAATACTGTGCGTCGCGAAGAAAGGATCGATTGTTCGCGCGTCTTACCCGCGAGGGTTAAGAACAATGCAACAGCCCGCCCATCTGTCTCAGATCGTGCGCGCTCCACAAGGTCGTCCGCAACCATACGATCAACAAGCCGCACCGTACCGGGATGGGATAACCCAATTCCACTACTCAGTTCATGAATCGAGATGCCTGGAACGTGGCCTATAAGGGTCAGCCCTGCCGCTGAAATATTGGATGGGGCTTCATTTCGAGTTGCTTCGAGCATTACGTCTGACAACGTAAGTGCGAGTGCTCCAACGATATTTTCGGCTTTGTAATGTTTCATAACGATAATGTATATGCGCCACGCATAGACATCAAGCGTTACAATCTATATGCGCCACGCATGTGATACACTATCCGCTGACTAAGCGACAAACTCGCAGTCCTCAATTTGGCTGCAAACATAGAGAGAACAAGAACATGACTGGAACCACTTCAGGCCCAACAACCGGCCTTCTGCCAAAGCTCTCCATCTCAACTATTGGGCTGATGTTTATCGCGGGATTCATGGCAACAAACGCTTTTGATCTTTGGGGGCAAGTTATCAGTCCTGCGCTGGGGTTTGCAAACCTATCCCCACACGGGTTGGCCAAAAGCCTCCTTGGGAAACTGGGGCTGCCAAACAGTAATTTCGCGGGATACTTTTTCCACTTCTATCTTGTTGGGTTGATCGGGTATCCGGTCGGATGGCTTTTTATCTTCGAACCCATATGGACGCGCATCGTTGGAACAAAATTAGGTTGGTTTGTGCCTTCCGCTGCTTACGGGTTTGGTTTGTGGGTTTTTGCCATTGGTGGCGTCACAACAATTGCCGGCCTGCCGTTCTTCCTAAATTTCACTGGGATCACTTGGGTCGCTTTGGTCGGGCACGTTCTGTACGGAATTGTCATGGTGGCGGTGTTGCGATTGGCGACCGCCAAAGACCAAACCACTACTTAAGTTACGCTCCGACGAGGAACTGAAAGCTCCAGCAAACGGGTTTTGTCATTTGCTGGAGACAAAACAGAAAAACTAACATTCGTTACCCAATTGTGAGGGGCGACTTCGCCCGTACGGCTGATACTACCCCCCCCACGAACGCGAAAGGCCGCCGGATTTCTCCGACGGCCTTTCGTATATGTGATGCGCGGACCGAAGTCCGCACGACGCTTATGCAGTGATTTTAGAAACCACGCCCGCGCCAACCGTACGGCCACCTTCGCGGATCGCAAAGCGCAAGCCTTGTTCCATCG
>JBLHPE010000036.1:0-21853 GCA_047624005.1 Ascidiaceihabitans sp. | reverse complement strand
GTGCCGGTTGAAATGATGTCGCCCGACTGCAAACTCATGAATTGCGAACAATAAGATATCAGGTACGGAACTTTATAAACCATCGTCGCGGTTGATCCGTTCTGGTGGCGGGTGCCATCAACTTCGAGCCACATCGAGAGCGCATCATAATCGCCGACCTCGTCAGGTGTGACCAACCATGGGCCGGTCGGCCCGAAGGTATCGCATCCCTTGCCTTTGTCCCATGTGCCTGCGCGTTCGATTTGGTATTCACGCTCGGAGACGTCATTGATGACACAGAAACCCGCGACGTGATCCATCGCATCGACTTCATTGATATACGCGCCACCTTTGCCAATGACTATGCCTAGCTCAACTTCCCAATCGGTCTTTTTAGATCCGCGCGGAATGATAACGTCGTCATCGGGGCCAATGATGGCAGATGTCCATTTGTTGAAAATGACGGGTTCTGGCGGAACATCCAAACCGCTTTCAGCGGCGTGATCGGCATAGTTTAAACCGATACAGATAAACTTGCCCGTTTGGCCAACACAGGGCCCAAGGCGCAGATTGTCCTGCGGACTGCCATCGACAAGGGGGAGGGATGTTATATCCAAGGCTTTCAAACCCGCAATCGCGTCGGGCAAAAGGGCAACGCCTGCGATATCATCAACATGCCCTGACAGGTCGCGCACGCGGCCTTCTGCATCAAGACATCCGGGTTTTTCTTGGCCCTTGGGGCCGTAACGCAATAATTTCATGTGGTCCTCGGACAGCAAATAAAAATGGGAGCCTTCGCAGCCCTACAGAAGCAGAGCTGCGACAGCCGTTAGATTAATCGTAAAGGACAGCCGCGATTGCAGCGTCATCCATATTGTTTGCGTCATAGTAGTAGAAGCCTGTATCGATGATCTTTGGTACAATTTCGCCAGCAACCGTCATCACGGCTGCTTTGACAGTCTCATAGCCAATGCCCACAGGGTTCTGTGTGATCGCGCCAGCCATAAGACCCGAACGAACCGCTTCTTTTTGCGCAGCGCCACTGTCATAGCCTATGATGACGACGTCAGCGCCGCTTTCATTGACACCATTCACGATACCGATTGCAGAACCTTCGTTTGCACCGAAAAGACCCTTGATATCAGGATTAGCAGTCATGATCGACTTCGCGATCTCGGTTGAGATCAAGTGATCGCCACCGCCATACTGGATCGAAACGATTTCGATGTCCGGATACTTCGCCGCAACCTGATTGACGAAGCCGTCAACGCGTTCGATTCCCGTAACACTTGTCTGGTCATGGGAAATGATCGCAACTTTGCCTGCGCCGCCAATGGCTTCTGCCATCTTGTCGGCAGCCAAGGCCGCAGAGGCGAGGTTGTCCGTCGTGCAGGTCGTGACAGGGATATCGCTGGCAACACCGCTGTCAAATGCGATGACTGGAACGCCTGCGGCGTCGATTTCGCGCAGCATCGGGATAGACGCTTGGCTGTCCACGGCCGCAAAACCGATAGCAGCAGGATTCTTGGCAAGAGCCGCGGCTAGCATATCGATCTGGCGATCAACCTGACCTTCATTGTCCGGTCCTTCAAAGGTGACATCCACGCCGAATTCTTCAGCAGCTTTCTCGGATCCGAGCTTCACAGCCTGCCAGAACTGGTGCGAAAAGCCTTTGGAAATCAGCGGAATATAGTGGCGCGTCTGGCCGATAACAACCGTAACGCTACCCATAAGCGTCGTGGCACCAAGGCCAGCGATCACTGTTCTTCTATTCATCATAGTTAGTTCCTCCATTTAGTGTTGTCGTTTCTGTAGTTGCTTCGTGGGCTTCTGCCCCTCTTGTTTTATGTTCCTTTGCGGCGTCGTACCGTGTCGGCATAGACGGCCAGTATGATGATTGCTCCGGTCACAACCGTTTGCCATTCCTGCGCCACGGACAGGATCCGCAACCCATTCAGCAGAACTGCCATGATCAATGCGCCGATCAATGTGCCTACAATTGTGCCGCGTCCGCCGGACAACGATGTGCCGCCGATAACAACCGCCGCGATCGCCTCGAGTTCGTAGCCAAGGCCAAGGGCCGGTTGTGCAGAGTTCAGTCGCGATGCGATGATCAGTCCGGCAATGCCTACAATCGCACCTGAAAGCGTATAGATTGCGATTTTCCAATTGTTGGTGTTAACGCCGGATAAGCGCACGGCCTCTTCGTTGCTGCCAAGCGCAAAGCAATAACGGCCCAGCACCGTCCGGCTCAGTATGTAGGACGTAACACCCGCCACAAGGAACAGGATCAACACGCCATTGGGAATGGGGAGGGCCGGAAAGACTTCTCCGATCAGCGAGCCGCGAGAAATAAGGTCAAAGCCCGGCGTATCGTTAAAATAGATCGGACGCGTGCCGGAAATCACGAGGCTAAGCCCCTTGAGAATAAGCATCATGCCGAGAGTTGCGATGAAGGGTGGAATTTTCATCTTGGCCACGAGTGAACCGGATATGAAACCAGCAAACGCCCCTGTCGAGATGCCCGCTAGAACGCCAAGCGGCAAAGGCAGTCCAACGTTGGTCAGCACCACGCCCGTCATCACGGCAGTAAACGTCATCAGCGTGCCGACTGACAGATCGATGCCGCCCGTGATAATAACAAGCGTCGCCGCAATTGCCAAAACGCCGTTGACAGATGTCGCCTGCAAAATTGCAATCATATTAGACGTCTGCATGAAGTTCGGCGAGGCAATGCTGAACCCGATTAGCAGAATGACAAGACTGGCAAATGCGAGAATTTTCTGGAATGCTCCGCCAGCCGCGAGTTTGGCGAAAGTGCCTTGCGGGTCGGTATTGGATAGCGCGGTCATTGGATGGTTTCCTCGATTTTGTTAGTCAGGGTGGCAAGCTTCATGATGTTTTCTTGGGTGGCATCGGCACGTGGAACGATCCCTGTCAGGCGGCCCTCGCACATCACCGCAATGCGGTGCGATAGCCGCAGAATTTCGGGCAGTTCAGATGAGATGACGATGATCGCACGGCCCTGCGCGGCGAGGTCTTCGAGCAGCGCGTAGATTTCAGATTTTGCCCCCACGTCGATGCCGCGCGTGGGTTCGTCAAAGATCAGCACGTCGCAGTCACGCAGCAACCATTTGGCAATGACGACCTTTTGCTGGTTGCCGCCCGACAATAATCGCACGTCCTGCATGTCAGACGGTGTACGAATGCCCAGCTGATCAATGTATTTGATGGCCGTTTCTTTCATCGCCGCTTCATCAAGCACACCTGTGCGACTGGTGAATTGCTTAAGATTGGCCATCGCGATGTTGGCACGTACGCTCATATCGACGGCCAAACCAAAGTGTTTGCGGTCTTCGGACAGATAGCCGATCCCGGCTTGAACGGCTGCATGTGGGGTGCGGATATTGACAGGCTGTCCGTCGATAAGGATCTCGCCGCTATCACGGGGGTCGGCACCGAAAATGATCCGTGCAACTTCGGTGCGACCAGCGCCCATGAGACCCGCGAACCCCAAAATCTCGCCTTTGCGAAGATCGAAACTGACATCGCGCACATCTTTACCGCGAGACAGGTTGCGCACCTCAAGTGCCACAGGGCTTTGGGATGTGTCAGGAACATCGGGCGTTTCTTGCGTGACTTCACGGCCAACCATCAGTTGGATAATCGTGGACAGCGGCGTGTCGGCGGCCTGAACCGTGTCGATATAGGCCCCGTCGCGCAGGATCGTGACACGGTCGGCGATGCGTTTGATTTCGTCCATGCGGTGACTGATGTAGACAATACCGACGCCGTCGGCTTTCAATTTGGCGATGACCTTGAACAGCTCGTTGATTTCTATGTCGTTCAGCGCTGCTGTCGGTTCGTCCATGATCAGGACGCGCGGGCTATAGGACAACGCCTTGGAAATTTCAACCAACTGCTGACGAGCGATTGTTTGGGTGCTGACCTGCGTACGCGGGTCCATTTTTAAATTTAATGATGCAAAAATTTCGGCTGTTTTGGCATTTAACGCAGCCTCGTCCAACCGCCCAAAGCGACGGCGCGGCTCGCGCCCAATCAGTACGTTTTGCGCTGCTGTCAGATCATTCATCAGGCTAAGTTCTTGGTGGATTATCCCAATTCCGAGGTCTTGGGCAGCACGTGGGCCATCCGGCCTAACGGGCTGGCCATCAACGAACATCTCGCCACCGTCACGGGCGTAAATGCCCGACATGATTTTCATCAAGGTCGACTTGCCCGCGCCATTCTCGCCCATCAGGGCATGAACCTCACCGGGGCGCAGATCAAACTGCACGGCCTTAAGCGCATGCACGCCGGGAAAACGCTTTTCGATCCCCTTCATTTCGACCAAGTAAGTCATCTTTCAGCCCTCCCAAGCCAAATCGCGCTAGATCGTGCAGCCACCATCAACCAAAACGGATTGCCCCGTCATGAAGCTGCTGTTGTCGGACAACAGGTGCACAATTGTCGGCGTCAGATCGTCAACCGTGGACAACCGCCCCATAGGTTGGCGTGCGATGAAGTCTTTTTCGGCCTGGGCGGGGTCAGGTGCCCCTGCAATCCGGCCCTGCAGCGCGGGCGTGTCGACCGTGCCGGGGCACAGGGCGTTGCAACGCAGGTTTTGCGCCACAAAATCAGCCGCAATCGCTTTGGTCAGGCCAATCACAGCGGCCTTTGTCGCGCCGTAAGCTGTGCGGTTGATGAAGCCTTTTTCGGACGATGCCATAGACGACATGTTCAGGATCGACGCCGTACCCTCGCTTTGCGCGCGGCGCAACAATCCCGGCACAAACGCGCGGCACATGCGCACCATCGACGCAACATTAAGGTTGACGGAAAAATCCCACGCCGCGTCGTCCAGTTCCAGAATGGACCCTTGATGCACAACGCCCGCACAATTGAACAAACCATCCAGATCGGGCAATTCAGCGGCGAGCGCATTGATCGCGTTCACGTCCGTGACGTCGAGCACGCGGGTTTCGATACCGCAGACTCCTGCAAAGTTCTTAAGCAGATCACCGTTCACATCCGTTGCAATAACATTGGCACCCGCAGCCGCACAGGCAAGCGCACTCGCCCCGCCAATGCCTTGCCCCGCGGCGGTAATCAGTATTGTCTTGTTTTTCAGTGTCATATCATTTCTCATTTTCACATCACCGCGCCAATCTGCCATGGAACGAACTCCACGCCGCCAAAGCCCAAGTCTTCGCTTTTGGTCTGTTCGCCAGACGCGATGCTGATGAACATCTCGAAAATCTCTCGCCCCTTGTCGTTTAGGCTGACGCCATCGCTAACGATATCACCACAATTTATGTCCATATCCTCGGACATGCGGGCATACATTTCAGAATTTGTGGCGACCTTTATGCAAGGTGTCGGCATATAACCCGACACGGACCCGCGCCCTGTCGTGAATACGATCAGGTTCGCACCAGACGCAATTTGCCCTGTCACAGAACACGGATCAAATCCGGGGCTGTCCATAAAAACCAAGCCTTTTTTGTCGATCTTTTCACCAAAAAGATACACATCCGTCAGCGGCGCGCTGCCGCTTTTGGCGACCGCCCCGAGTGATTTTTCAAGGATCGTTGTCAGCCCACCGCGCTTGTTTCCGGGGCTCGGATTGTTGTCCATCTCTCCTTTATTGCGGGCGGTGTAATCTTCCCACCAGAGCACCCGATCAATCAGCTTTTCGCCGACTTCGGCAGTTGCCGCTCGACGGGTCAAAAGGTGTTCCGCGCCGAAAATTTCGGATGTTTCCGACAGAATCGTGGTCCCACCGTGTTGCACTAGAATATCTGACGCCACACCAAGCGCGGGATTGGCGGTGATGCCGGAATATCCGTCAGACCCACCGCATTGCATGCCAACCGTCAGATGGGAAATCGACGCTGGCTGGCGAGTGGCCGTATTGGCCAGTGCGGCCATACTGCGCAATTCCTCAAGCCCCTTTTGAATGGTCTTTCGTGTGCCGCCTACCTGTTGGATCGTCATATAGCGCAACGCCCCATCAGCGCGAATTTCGCGACCACCAACAAGGTCGGAAATCTGCATCACTTCGCAACCAAGCCCAATCAAAAGAATGCCGCCAAAATTGGGATGCTGGGCATAACCGGATAACGTGCGAAACAACGTGTCGTAGCCTTCATTGTTCCCCGACATACCGCAGCCTGTGCCATGAGTGATCGGCACGATGCCGTCGATATTGGGGAAATCATCCAGCAAGCCGGACTTCTCAGCCCCCTCTGCGATAAACTTCGCGACGGACCCAGAGCAATTTACAGATGTTAGAATGCCCAAATAGTTGCGCGTTCCGACACTGCCATCTGCACGGTGATAGCCATTGAATGTGCGCTCTTCAGTGGATATTGCCAGCACCTTAGCCTCACTCGCGTGGGCGTAATCATTTGTGTGCGCCCCCATGCCGAGGTTTTGAACATGCACATGTTCGCCCACAGAAATGTTTGCCGTCGCCTGCCCGATTGTTTGTCCATACCGCAACACATTCTGGCCCGCGCTAATCGCCGCGATGGCCATCTTGTGCCCCTGCTTAATAGATTGTTGGGCCGTCACACCCGTCGCATCGTCGACCTCACCCGCAGCAATATCCGCCAGTGCGACCGCAATATTGTCGTGTGGATGCAGGGTCAGCATGCGGGAACGTTGGGTCATTTGCAGACTACCTCTGGCTTGGCGGTTATGGATTTCGTAAAGTAAGTTCTAGCTTGACTTGATGCACTTGTCAACTAACATGTCAGTTGGAGAATGGAAAAAATGACCAACCAAACTTTCACGCTTGATATTAATTCTCTGGATGGCCCCTTGGGCCAGCGAGTCTACACGGCGTTGCGAAACAAGATCCTGACCATGGCATTCGAGCCGGGGTTCGTGCTGCGCAAAGGCGCTTTGTGCGAGCAATTGGGCGTGTCCCGTTCACCGGTGACCGAAGCCTTGAACAAACTTTCGTCCGATGGTCTGGTCGATATCATCCCACAATCTGCGACGCGGGTGTCGCAGTTTTCCATGTTTGAGCTGCGCGAGGAAAGTTTCCTACGTGAAGCTGTCGAGGTCGCGGCCGTCGCCAAGGTCGCGCAAGATTGCACGCAAGAACAGCTGACCATCCTATCGCGTAACCTAAAGATGCAAACGCTTCTGGTGGAAGACGAGGATTTTCAGGGCTTCTTTGAGGCTGATCTGGAATTTCACGAGCTGATCTTGGGCTTCACCGGATTCCCAAAGGTCGCTGTCACCGCTGGCCAAATATCGCTACAACTTCACCGCGCACGCATGCTGATATTGCCAGAACGTGGCCGCCCTGCCGAGGCAGTCGCGGAACACCACGACATTCTCACAGGCATCAAAGCCCGTGACGGCGACGCCGCACGATCCGCCATGTCGCTCCACCTTCGCCAACTCATCACACGCATCGAACCATTGGAACGCCAACACCCCGAATACTTCCGCCCCAACTAAGAAGAAACCAAATGAAGCTAACCAAATCCAACCCGCTTAACCTCCGCACAAGGTCGCCGATCAATCTGACACAGCTTGGATTTGGCGGTGCGCCGCTCGGCAATCTTTATCGCAAGATCGAAGACAGTGACGCGCAGGCGACCCTCGATGCCGCATGGGACGCTGGCATCCGGTATTTCGACACGGCGCCACAATACGGGTTGGGACGGTCCGAAATGCGCATAAGTAATGCGTTGACGCGATTTGACCCTGATGAACTGACCCTTTCCACAAAAGTCGGGCGCATACTGGCAGATTGCACACCACAGGACGTCACACCCGAAGCCTTTGTCGATGTGCCCCAGAAACGTATCGTGTTCGATTTCACCTACGACGGGGTCATGCGCAGCTATATGGATAGCATCTCCCGTCTCGGAAGCGACTGCATCGACATGCTATTCCTGCATGACATTGATGCTGGCGCCCATGGGCAAGCGTTTGAGGACAACAACCTGCGCCAGTTGTTTAGTGAAGGCGGCTACCGCGCCCTGTCTGAATTGCGTGAAGCGGGTAAGATTTCCGCCATCGGTGCTGGCGTGAACACATGGCAAATCTGCGAACGCTTGTTGGGTGAAGCAGATTTTGACTGCTTCCTGCTCGCAGGGCGTTACACCCTTCTGGAACAAGACCCGCTTGATACGTTCCTGCCGCTGTGCATCAAGCTTGATGTCGGGATTATTCTGGGTGGGCCCTATAATTCGGGGATCCTTGCCACAGGACCGATTGAGGGCGCACGGTATGATTATGCACCGGCGCCTGAGCAGATATTGCAACGCGTCCGTGCCCTGAATGACGTCTGCTCCGCCCATAACACGCCGCTCATTGCCGCTGCGCTGCAATTTCCCTTGGGCCATCCAGCAATAAAAACGGTGATCCCTGGTGCTTCCAGCCCTGATGAGGTGCGCCAGAACGTCGAAATATTTGAAACTCAGATCCCAGCGGCCCTGTGGTCAGACCTGAAATCCCAAGGTTTGATACGTCAGGATGCGGTCACACCACAGGAGGCACCTGATGCTGCGTAACATCCCGTCCATTCTGTCCCCCGACTTGCTTTGGACGCTGCGCTCCATGGGCCACGGCGATGAATTGGTCATCGCTGACGCAAATTTTCCCGCAACAACACTTGGGACGCGGTGTCACCGTCTTGATGGTCTAACTGCGACGGACGTTTTGCAGGCCGTTTTGACTGTTATTCCGCTCGACCCGTTTGTGCCCAACCCAGCAGTGGTAATGGAAGTTGTTGATGACCCCGATGCGGTGCCCCCCATCGTAACGGAGTTTCAAAAAATCACGACTATGACGGCGGATAATCCGGCCACTTTGGATAAGCTGGAACGTTTCGCGTTTTATGATCGCGCAAAGTCTGCATTCGCCATCATCCAAACAGGCGAGACACGGCTTTACGGTAATATCATCCTTAAAAAGGGTGTGATCGGTACATGATTATCGATGCGCACCAGCATTTTTGGCAGATTGCGCGCGCTGACTATGGTTGGTTGTCACCTGCCTTAGAACCTCTTTACCGTGATTTCATGCCCGACGATTTGGCACCGCATCTGTCGCAACACGGGATTGATGCAACTATCCTCGTCCAAGCCGCCCCGACGATTGCCGAAACTGAATTCCTATTGGAAATCGCCGACACTACGCCCTTCGTATTAGGCGTGGTGGGCTGGGTTGATTTTGCGGCTCCAACGGCGGCCAACGATATCGCGCGGCTCGCCCGAAATCCTAAACTGGTCGGGCTTCGTCCAATGATACAAGACATTTCCGATGATGACTGGATGCTGCGGCCTGACATTGCGCCCGCTTTTGAGGCGCTGATCGACGCGGACTTGACCTTCGACGCCTTAGTATTGCCCCGACATCTGTCCCAACTTCGCCATTTAATGTCCCGTCTTCCAAACTTGCGCACGGTGATCGACCACGGTGCCAAACCCAACATTTCGGATGGATTGTTTGACGAATGGGCACATGACATCGCTGCCATCGCTCAAGAAACGGGTGCGTATTGCAAACTGTCAGGCCTTTTGACCGAAGCGGGCGATGATTGGGCACCAAGTGACGTGGCTCCGTACGTCGCACATTTATTAACGCAATTCGGACCGCAAAGGTTGGTCTGGGGTAGCGACTGGCCAGTATTGACGATAGCGGCCAACTATGGGGCTTGGGTAGATTTGGTACATTCTCTTTTGCCAAGTGAGTATTCTAGAGCAGCGATTTTTGGATCAAACGCCGTTGATTTGTACCACCTCAAGTAGAATAATTCTTGGAAATCAAGGCGCAAAATTGTTGAATCAGACATTCAACTAATACGCAGGGAAGGTCTTCTTCGTCCGCATAGCGGACTTCCCGTCGAACTGGCTCGGGTGACGTAATCGCGTGGAATATAGGCCACGGTCATACGCATCGAACTGGACAAATCAGGTCCCCTATGACACTGCATCCCGCATAGGAGACCATGCCAATGACCACCACACGTTTCGCCCCATCGCCGACTGGTTACATCCATGTTGGTAACCTGCGCACTGCGCTGATGAATTATCTGATTGCCCGCAAGGCTGGTGGAACGTTCATTCTGCGCATTGATGATACTGATCCTGTGCGTTCTGAAGAGAAATATGTGGATGCGATTAAGCAAGACCTTGAATGGCTTGGTTTGCATTGGGACCGCGTTGAACGCCAGTCTGATCGGTTTGACGCCTATGCCGCTGCAGCCGATAAACTGCGCAGCATTGACCGGTTTTATGAAGCGTTTGAAACGCCGACTGAACTGGATCTAAAGCGCAAGAAACAGCTGAACATGGGCAAACCTCCGGTCTATGATCGCGCTGCCTTGGCCCTAAGTGTTGGCGAACGTGAAGGAATGCGTGCCGAGCGTGGCAATGGTGTTTGGCGGTTCAAATTGGATCAGGAACGTATCAATTGGAACGACGGTATCTTGGGTGATATCTCGATTGACGCCGGATCAGTGAGCGATCCTGTTTTGATCCGTGGTGATGGACAGGTGCTCTATACAATCGCGTCCGTGGTTGATGATACCGATATGGGCGTGACTAATGTTGTGCGTGGTTCGGATCACGTGACGAACACTGCGACCCAAATTCAGATTATGAAAGCGCTGGGCATGACCCCGCCGGCGTTTGCGCACCATTCGTTGTTGACGGGACCACAGGGCGAGGCGTTGTCAAAACGTCTTGGTACTTTGGCCTTGCGTGATCTGCGTGAACAAGGCGTTCAGCCGATGGCGTTGTTGTCGATGATGGCCCGTCTTGGATCATCTGATCCGATGGAATTGCGCAGTGAAATGGCAGAACTGGTAGATGGCTTTGAAGTTTCTCACTTCGGTAGTGCACCAACCAAATTTGACGTGGCTGATGTGTTTCCTTTGACGGCTCGCTTACTGCAGGCAAAGCCATTGGCGGACGTCGCGGATCAGATCGCGGACCTTGGTGTTCCTGCTGAATTGGCCGAGGCATTTTGGACCGTCACGCGCGACAACATCACAACCCTGAATGATTTGGGCGCTTGGTGGAAGTTGTTTAGCGAAGGTGCAGATCCAGTAATTGATGATGATGATGTGGAGTTTATTGCACAAGCCATGACCATGCTGCCTGATGGACCATTTAATGGCGACACGTGGAAGACATGGACCGGCGCTGTGAAAGAGGCGACAGGTCGCAAGGGCAAAGGCCTGTTTATGCCATTGCGATTGGCACTGACTGGACAAGCACATGGGCCAGATATGGCGTCTACGATGCCGCTTTTACAGGTTATTAAGGCCCGCGCTTAAGCGCGATCAAAATTAAATAATCTGGGCCGCGATGCGGGCCAGATGCTGATCGACCAGTGCTGTTTGTGCGCCGTTTAGGATTTGGCTGCGCGGATAATGCGGCGCTTCACGATCATTCAGGATTGGGGTGTCCCAGCCATCGGTTGTTTCGAAAAATGCCGCGACGCCATCTTTGCCAAATTGTTGATGATACCCCTGCACAACCACGTCCAAATAGCTTAGTCGAATTGTTTGGGTGCCCCCGTCGCGCCAGTCGCTTTTCGGCACGGCGTAATGTGCAATATCGATTGCTGTATCGCCTTCATGGCTGACTTTTCCTTCGGACAGAATGCGTTGGTATCCTCTCTCGCGCGTGTCTAACGCAGTCCAATCTGCATTTGGAACAGCGGCAATCAATCCTTGAATTTTGGCGGATGGGTCAGCAGGAACAGCTGACAATAACACCATGTCATACTGATCCGAACGCACCCATGCGCGTCGCCATCCAGTTAGGGTTGCTTTTTGCGCGTTTGGGTAAGCGTGCGTTGCCGTGTTTACGAGGCTGCCATAGCCAAAGAAGTGCGGGTCGCTCATTTATCAATCCTATTCTCGGGCTCGTAAAATCTGGGCAGGACGGGCAGCCAGTGGACCCCATGCAAATATTAATCCCGCGACAAGCGTAGCGATAACACCACCTGCGATGATCGCCAATGCTGACGGCCAGATCACCGCGTATTTGATATCCATGACATAGGTGCTGACGGCCCATCCACCAGTGATCCCTGCCAATAATGCAACGATCCCCGCTGCAAAGCCTAACAGGATCGAACGCAAGGCAAAGCTAACAAGAATGCGTCCACGAGTGGCCCCAAGTGTCTTGAGCACTGCCGCTTCATAGGTCCGCGCATTGGTGCCTGCGGCTGCTGCCCCCATGAGCACCAAAAACCCAGTGAGGAGGGTCGCAGCGGCACCGTATGATGTGGCCGCCGCCAAGCCTGACAAGACGTCCGCGACCCTTTCAATCGCGTCTCGCACACGGATTGCGGTGATGTTTGGGTATTGCTTGGCAAGGTCGCGCAGGATGGCTGCTTCGGCCTGTGGATCTGCATAGACTGTTGAGATGAAGGTATGAGGTGCCCCCTGCAATGCGCTTGGGTTCATTGACAGGATAAAGCCGATACCCGCAGTCGAAAAATCCACTTCGCGGAATGAACTTATGGTCCCTGTGATGTCGCGCCCAAGGATGTTGATGGTCATCGTGTCACCCAAAGAGAGGTTCATTTCAGCCGCCTCTTCAGCTGCAAAGCTGATCAGAGGAGCGCCGGAGTAGTCTGCAGGCCACCATTCGCCATCTGTGAGACGCGTCCGCTTGTTTGCTTTCTGAGAATAGGTAACGCCGCGGTCACCTTCTAACACCCAATGATCACCTGCGACTTCGCGCGCAGGTTTGCCGTTGATCTGCGTGATCACCCCGCGCAACATTGGGGCGCTGTCGATCCGTCGTACGTCAGGGTCATCTTCGAGGCGTTTGGTGTAGCCCTCCATTTGGTCGCGTTGAATATCGACGAAGAAGTATGACGGTGCCACATCTGGTAGGTTGCCGGTGATTGCATTGCGGAGGTTGCCATCAATCTGGCCAACGCTGGCCAGCACGGAAAGGCCTAAGCCCAGTGAAAGGATGACCGATGCTGCGCCTTCTTGTGCGCCAGAGATTGAGGTTAACGCCCAACGCCAAGCCGGTCGGCCTTTGGTGATTTTGCCACCACGTTTGGCAAGCCATTTGATCACCGCGGCCGATACCACAAGCATCAGCAGTGCAATCGCGATCCCACCAGAGGTCCAAAGCGTGAGACGCCATGTGCCTGAGAAAAATGCGGCGAGGCTTATAAGTGCGCAAAGGGCAATCGCGATGGCAATTAGGTACTTCGGCGCGGGGAGTAATTTACTGGTGCCTAAGGCGTCGCGAAACAAGGTTGCAGGCCGCACATCTTCGGCGCGGGCCAATGGCCAAAGCGTGAAGATGAATGCGGTCAGAAGGCCGTAAATAGCTGCCTCGTATAATGGTGCAGGATAGATGCCGAAATTTGCAGGGATCGGCAAACGTGCCTCAATCAACGGGGCCAAAATCAATGGGGCGAATGCGCCCAAGATTAAACCGATGAAAATTCCGATTAAGGACAAGATCCCGATCTGGATAAAGTAAGTTTGAAAAATGGTGCTGCGTTCCGCACCAAGCGTGCGCAAGGTCGCGATGACATTGGTTTTTTCTGATAGGTACGCACGGACGGCAGCCGCGACGCCAACGCCGCCAACCGCCAGCCCCGATAGGCCGACCAGAACCAAAAATGCGCCAAGGCGGTTTACAAACTCAGCAACCCCCGGGGCGCCATTACGGGCATCGGTCCAGCGCATACCGCTGTTTTGAAATGCTGCGCGTGCCTCGCCCTCAAGTTCCGCCAGATTTGGATCGTTCGGTAAATCGAGACGATATTTGGTGTTGAATAACGTGCCCGCTGACAGGAGGGATGAGTGCGCTAAATCAGATGTGCGTACGATTGTGCGTGGTCCTAGGCCAAAGCCACCTGCTGCACCGTCGGGTTCACGGATTATTTCTGCAGCCAGATGAAACTGTCGGGTGCCGAGGGCGAAGGTTTCACCGATGGACAGGCCCAGCCTGTCAATCAATGCGCGTTCCATCACTGCACCGGGTAGGCCCGCGTGCAAGGCAAGAGCGGCGTCCAGTTCCATTGCTGGTGCCAAGGTTACGGTGCCAAGCAGCGGGTAGGCGTCGTCGACGGCCTTAACCTGTGTTAGGCCGCGTTCCGTTTCGCCGGCTAGATCAACTACGGCCATTGATCTGAATTCAACGATTTCAGACACTGCGCTCGCGCGTGATTGCATCCAGGCCTTTTCATCGTCGTTCGCGAAGCGGTAGGTGAAGTCAAGTTCAGCGTCCCCACCAAGTAAGGCTGCCCCTTCGCGTGATAGGCCGGTTTCAATCGCCATTCTTACGGATCCGACCGCTGCAATTGCGGCGACGCCAAGAGCGAGGCAGGCAAGAAAAATAGTGAATCCTTTTAGCCCGCCACGTAATTCGCGCCGTGCAAAGCGGGCGGCTACCGTGATGCTCATTCGGCGGCGTCCAATTGTTGGGATGCGATATGGCCGTCCTCTAAACGGATCACTCGATCACAACGGGCCGCGAGTGTGTTTGAATGTGTGACCAAGACCAATGTGGCCCCGTGTTTGTCGCGTAAGCCAAATAGCAGGTCCATAATTGCAGCGCCGTTGGCCCCGTCCAGATTGCCAGTGGGTTCGTCTGCGAGCAGGATTTGCGGGCGCGCGACTGATGCACGGGCCAAGGCCACGCGTTGCTGTTCACCGCCGGACATTTGTGACGGATAGTGATCAGCGCGATGACTTAGTCCAACATCAGCTAGTTCATCTGCCGCACGGTCAAAGGCATCTTTCACACCTGCCAGTTCCAGAGGCGTTGCGACATTTTCCAGTGCGGTCATTGTTGGGATCAAGTGGAAAGACTGAAAGACGACCCCCATATGGTCACGGCGAAAGCGGGCCAATGCGTCTTCGTTCATTGCGGTTAAGTCATGGCCCAAGGCAAGGATGGTGCCACTGGTGGCTTGCTCTAAGCCGCCCATCAACATCAGTAAGGATGACTTGCCCGAACCGGATGGACCGACCAGCCCAACGGTTTCTGCAGTTTCAATATCCAAGTTGATACCATGCAGAATATCGACCCGCCCTGCATTGCCATCGAGCGAAAGCGAAGCATTTTTTAAAGAGAGGACTGGTGTTGTCATACTTTGATACCTTTATAGGGTGTACGAACCGATATGGAGGTTAGATCAGGATGCGCAAGACAATCATTGGCATTGTAACGAGTTTATCTGCGTTTCCAGCTTTGGCAGATACAATCACAATCGCAGCATTGGGTGACAGTTTGACCCAAGGGTATGGCTTGCCTGTCGAGGACGGGTTCGTTCCGCAATTGCAATCTTGGGCGCAGGCGCAGGGGATTGAAGTGACGCTCATCAATGCGGGCGTGTCGGGGGATACCACAGCAGGTGGATTGTCACGGGCCGCATGGACTCTGACGCCTCAGGTGGACGCGATGATTGTCACCTTGGGCGGCAATGATCTTTTGCGTGGGATAGATCCGGCAGTAAGTCGCGCCAATCTGATGGGGGTTTTGCAGGCGGCGCAGGATGCAGAAGTTGAAGTTCTATTGATTGGGATGAAGGCTCCGGGGAATTTTGGGCCAGAGTATAAGGCCAGCTTTGATGCGATTTACCCAGAATTGGCGGCCCAGTTCGGAGCACTGCATCTTGACAGTTTCTTTGCTGGATTTGGTGAAACAGTCAATGATCCCGCCAGTTTACGCACGTTTATGCAATCAGATGGGATTCATCCGAATCGTGAAGGGGTCAGGTTGATTGTCGAAGGGATTGGACCAAAGTTTTTTGAATTGGTCGGATCAGTTAAGGACTGATTTAAAAAGAAAAACGGACGCGATTGCGTCCGTTTTGTGTTTGTAAGCTGGTATCTAGAACCAGTGCTTAAGACAGTGCGAGGTTCGCAGCGCTTTCGCGGCCATCACGGCCAGGTTCGATATCGAACGTTACTTTTTGGTTGTCTGCCAAGCCTGTAAGGCCGGCGCGTTCAACTGCAGAGATGTGTACGAATACATCATTTCCGCCGCCATCAGGCGCGATAAAGCCGAAGCCTTTAGTTGAATTGAACCATTTGACGGTGCCATTAGCCATCGTCTGTACTCCTGTAAATAACTGCCCACAGTATGTGGCAGGTCGGCAAAGTCATAGCAGATCGAAGGACTGAGCCGAAAGCAGCAGTAAGGTCGATAGGTGTAACATCGCAATTCTAATATGGGCCAACAATGTAACGATTTCAAGGCAGCAGCGACTTACAGCGGAAAATTGCCGCTTTTTTCGGTGTGAAAATCCGCGCTGTCGCAAACAAATTGGGCGAAAATCAGGTTGGTTTTATGATCTAAGATTGAATTTATTTTACCAGTTGATAAAATTTTTATTACATGTGAACGTGTTTCTAATCCAGGCACCATGGCGTGAAACGAAAGGATCGTTATGTCCGAGACATCTTTTACCCCCGGCGTAGTAGCGGGACGGCTTGAGGCCGACAGCTACGAAGCGCAGTTTTCTGATCTTCATCCAGCGCTAAATGGTCACGAAGCATTGGTTGCGTCTGATCGTTGCTATTTCTGTCACGATGCACCTTGCATAACGGCCTGTCCGACTGACATCGATATCCCGTTGTTCATTCGCCAAATCGCGACGGGCACACCAGATGCAGCGGCCAAAACGATCTTAACTCAGAACATTATGGGCGGTATGTGTGCCCGTGTGTGCCCTACAGAGACTTTGTGCGAGGAGGCCTGCGTTCGTGAGGCAGCCGAAGGAAAGCCGGTCTTAATTGGTCAATTGCAACGCTATGCGACGGATCATCTGCAACAGCAGGGTATCCATCCTTTTGAGCGTGGTACCCTGACGGGCAAGACCATTGCAGTGGTTGGGGCCGGTCCTGCGGGATTGTCATGTGCCCACCGTCTAGCGATGCTTGGCCACGATGTTATGGTTTTGGAGCCTAAGCCAAAATCTGGTGGCCTTAACGAATTCGGAATTGCGGCTTATAAAACCACCGAAGGGTTTGCGCAGGTCGAGGTTGACTGGCTTTGCCAGATTGGTGGGATCACCATTAAGCATGGAAAATCACTGGGTACAGAGCTGTCTTTGTCTGATCTGCAGGGGCAATATGATGCTGTATTTTTATCCATTGGTTTGGGCGGTGCAAATGCATTGAGCCTCGCTGGTGAAGATAAAAATGGCGTTTTGGATGCGGTCGAATTTATTTCCGACTTGCGCCAAGCTGACGATGTGGCGCAGTTGCCGGTTGGTCGCGATGTTGTCGTGATTGGTGGGGGTATGACAGCTGTCGATGCCGCGGTTCAGGCCAAGTTGTTGGGCGCTTTAAACGTAACACTTGCCTATCGACGTGGCCGTGATCGTATGAATGCCTCGCAGTATGAACAAGATCTTGCAGCCTCTAAGGGCGTACGGATCATGACACATGTTGTTCCGGTCGGATTGCACGGTAATGGTGCGGTACGCGAGATCGAATTTGAATACGTGAATGCGGATATGTCTGGCACGGGCCAGATGATCAAACTTCAAGCCGATCAGGTTTTGACCGCGATTGGGCAAACACTTAAAGGTGATGATTTACCTGCGCTGGAGGGTCGTAAAATTGGCGTTGATGCGACAGGTCGGACGTCGATTGCAGGCATTTGGGCAGGTGGCGATTGCGCCACTGGCGGAGATGACTTGACGGTGACAGCCGTGGCCGAGGGTCGCGATGCAGCAATGGACATTCACACCAAATTGATGGGGGCATAAAAATGGCAAATCTGACAAGCAACTTTTTAGGGATCAAAAGCCCTAACCCATTTTGGCTGGCCTCTGCCCCGCCAACTGACAAAGAATACAACGTCCGCCGCGCCTTTGAAGCAGGATGGGGTGGTGTTGTCTGGAAAACATTGGGCGAAGAAGGTCCACCTGTTGTGAACGTCAACGGCCCACGATACGGCGCGATCTATGGTGCCGATCGTAGGTTGATGGGCTTGAACAACATCGAATTGATCACGGATCGTTCCTTGGAAACCAACCTTGAAGAAATCACACGCGTGAAGAAGGATTATCCAAATCACGCTGTCATCGTATCTATCATGGTGCCTTGTGAAGAGGCGGCGTGGAAAGCGATTTTACCACGGGTTGAGGCTACAGGCGCTGATGGGATTGAGCTGAATTTCGGCTGCCCACACGGTATGTCTGAACGCGGTATGGGCGCGGCTGTCGGCCAAGTGCCAGAGTACATCGAAATGGTGACGCGCTGGTGTAAGCAGTATTATTCAAAACCGGTGATCGTCAAACTGACACCAAACATTACGGACGTGCGCCAACCTGCAGCGGCTGCAAAACGTGGCGGCGCAGATGCAGTGTCACTGATCAACACGATCAACTCGATTGTCAGCGTTAACCTAGACACAATGAGCCCAGAACCATCTATCGATGGCAAAGGCACGCATGGCGGCTATTGTGGCCCAGCAGTCAAGCCGATTGCGATGTCGATGGTGTCTGAAATTGCGCGTTACCCTGAAACCAAAGGTCTGCCTATTTCCGGCATTGGTGGCGTGACAACATGGCGTGATGCGGCTGAGTTTATGTCTTTGGGCTGTGGCAACGTGCAGGTCTGTACGGCTGCAATGACCTATGGGTTTAAAATCGTCCAAGAGATGATCTCGGGCCTGTCAGAGTGGATGGATGAAAAGGGTCACACCAACATCGAAGACTTTGTTGGCCAAGCGATCCCGAACACAACTGACTGGCAGTACCTCAACCTGAATTACATCGCGAAGGCCGTGATCAATCAAGATGACTGTATCAAATGTGGACGTTGTTACGCGGCTTGCGAAGATACATCACACCAAGCAATTTCAATGTCTGAGGACCGCGTTTTCGAAGTTATTGACGGCGAATGTGTAGCATGTAACCTTTGTGTAAATGTTTGCCCGGTCGAAAACTGCATCACGATGGTCGAAATGCCAAACGGTGAAACTGATCCGCGCACAGGCAAAGTGGTTGAGCCGGAATATGCGAACTGGACAACTCATCCGAACAATCCATCGGCCACCGCGGCTGAGTGATTTAACAGACGTCTTCCGTTGCCCTATATTTTTAGGGTGAACAACTTTAAGCACCGTCTCAAATTATTGGGGGCGGTGTTTTTTTATGTCTCGTGTCCGGCAGGCTGCAAAAGGTTCGTAAACAGATGCCGCAGATATACTTGCGCTTCGACATAGGTGTCGTCGGTTGAAATGATGTTCAATTGGGCCTCGAAATCGGCATAGTGCTGGGTTGTCGACCAGATAGAATACATCAAGTGGCGCGGGTTGGTTGGTGCAAGTTTTCCGGTGTCCATCCAATCTTGGATCACAGCGCATTTGTCATCCACCAACGGCAGAAGGTCACTTTTCAAATGCGGGGTCATGCGGGGCGCACCTTGTAGGATTTCATTGGCAAACAAACGGCTTTCACGGGGAAGTTCGCGGGCCATATCCAACTTGCGTTGCACGTAGTTTAAAATTTCATCGAGCGGTTCACCATTGCTGTCCATTTCGATTAAGGGGTCTAGCCATGTTTCCATCAGTTGGTTCAGCAAGGTGACGTGGATTTCTTCTTTGGCCGAGAAGTAATAAAGGATGTTTGGCTTGCTTAGTCCGGCCTCTTTCGCGATCTGGTCCAGTGTCGCACCACGAAACCCGTGCTGCGAAAATACGTTTAACGCAGCGTCCAGAATACGCAGACGATTGCGCAATTGAATGCGACTTGGTTTTTTCTCTGGGGGTACAGCTGGGGTCGTGATCATGGGTTGGCGCGCCTTTGCTAAGAAATTAAGCATATCTTGCCGCTCTAGCGTGCATTTGGCAAACCAGTTCTTGACACAAAACCTCTCAGTCGCAATCGTGTATTTACCAAATGGTAAAAAATGCGAGCGATTGGGGGACCCATGTCAGCACCAGGAGAAAACCTGCGGATCAATGCGGATCGGCTGTGGGACAGTTTGATGGAGATGGCACAAATTGGCCCCGGCGTTGCGGGTGGCAACAATCGCCAGACCCTCACAGATGAAGATGGTGTGGGGCGTGCCCTGTTCCAGAAATGGTGTGAGGCTGCTGGCTGCACGATGGGTTTGGACCAGATGGGCAACATGTTTGCGCATCGCGTGGGAACTGATCCAGATGCCTTGCCAGTCTATGTTGGGTCGCATTTGGACACCCAGCCTACAGGTGGCAAATATGACGGCGTTTTAGGCGTTTTGGGCGGATTGGAAATTCTGCGAACCCTGAACGATCTGGACGTGAAAACCAAACACCCAATTGTTGTGACCAATTTCACAAATGAAGAAGGCACACGCTACGCCCCTGCTATGCTCTCCTCAGGTGTGTTTGCGGGCATTCACACTCAGGATTGGGCCTACGACCGCGTTGACGCCGACGGCAAGAAATTTGGCGATGAGCTTAGCCGCATTGGCTGGCGCGGCGATGAAGAGGTTGGCACTCGTAAGATGCATGCATTCTTTGAGTTGCACATCGAACAGGGCCCGATCTTAGAGATCGAAGGCAAAGATATTGGCGTTGTGACACACGGTCAGGGACTAAGCTGGACCCAAATTACCGTGACGGGCAAAGACAGCCACACCGGATCAACGCCGATGCCTATGCGTAAAAATGCAGGCCTTGGGATGGCGCGAATTTTGGAAAAAGTTGAAGAGATTGCATGGTCCCATGCGCCCCACGCAGTTGGTGCGGCAGGGCATATCGATGTCTTTCCAAATTCACGCAATGTGATCCCTGGACGGGTTGTATTTACCGTCGACTTCCGTTCACCTGATTTGGCTGTGATCCAAGATATGGAAGCGCGTTTGCGTGTTGATGCCCAAAAGATTGCCGATGAGATGGGACTTGGTATCGAGTTTGAGAAGGTTGGGGGGTTTGATCCCGTAGCGTTTGATGAGGGATGTGTAAGTGCTGTTCGTGATGCGGCAGAGCGTTTAGGCTATTCCCATATGAATTTGATTTCTGGCGCGGGGCACGATGCGTGTTGGATTAACCGTGTTGCACCAACCGCAATGGTGATGTGCCCTTGTGTTGATGGGCTTTCGCACAATGAGGCGGAAGAGATCACCAAGGAATGGGCGATGGCTGGGGCTGACGTGTTGATGCACGCGGTTGTCGAAACGGCGGAGATTGTTGGGTGAGAGTGGGATCGACATGGGGCTTTGCCCCATACCCCAGAATATTTAGGGCCAAAAGAAATAGATCCCAAAAGGGAGAGATCACATGAGTAAAGTCATCAAAGGCGGCACGATCGTTACCGCAGACCGCACGTACAAAGCAGACGTTTTAATCGAAGGTGAGATCATCAAGCAAATCGGCCAAGATTTGGTTGGGGATGAGTACATAGACGCTGAGGGTGCATACGTCATTCCGGGCGGTATTGACCCGCACACGCACCTTGAGATGCCATTCATGGGCACCACTGCTGCCGAGACGTTTGAGTCTGGTACGTGGGCCGCGGCAGTTGGCGGTACCACCATGATTGTCGATTTCTGTCTGCCTGGTGCGGATGGTGATCTAAAGAACGCGATCAATGAATGGCACCGCAAGTCTGCCCCTCAAATCTGTTCTGACGTTGGCTATCATATGGCCATCACTGGCTGGGACGAGAACGTGTTCAACGGCATGAAAGATGCGGTCGAAATGGGTGTGAATTCGTTCAAACACTTCATGGCCTACAAAGGCGCGTTGATGATCGAGGACGATGAGATGTTCGCCTCGTTCAAGCGCTGTGCAGAGTTGGGTGCGCTGCCAATGGTCCACGCCGAAAACGGCGATCTGGTGGCTGCGTTACAGGAGAAATATTTCAACGAAGGCATCACTGGGCCAGAGGGTCACGCTTATTCTCGCCCCCCTGA
>JBLHPE010000035.1:0-22376 GCA_047624005.1 Ascidiaceihabitans sp. | reverse complement strand
CGCTGCCATCGATCCCAAATCTCTGACTTCTGTTTGTCCGTGAAAAATATCCGGCGGCGATACTTCATGTTTAACACTCCATCTTTCCAAAAAGACTAAAGTGTTGCGTCGACCAGTTGAAACCGCCGCTCTAAGCGGACATTGGCCGACCAACAAACGGAGTGGTCGAGCCTACTTTGCTTGGAGCGTGAAAACAGATGTTTATCACTCAGCCGCGTACATGCCGTCGTAGATTGGCCCTAAACTCTCCGCTTCAAACAAGGACGATACCGATGTGCCGTTCCAGATGTTCAAGATCGCTTGGGCGAATACTGGTGCTGTTGGCACAATCCGAATGTTCGGCGTGTCGAGGATTTCTTGGGAAGGTTGGATTGTGTCGGTTAGGACCAATGATTTCATAACCGAGTTTTTCACACGCTCAACCGCTGGGCCGGACATCACACCGTGGCTGATATAGCTGTGTACTTCCGTGGCACCATTTTCCAGCAGAACTTCGGCTGCTTTGCACAGTGTGCCAGCAGTGTCGCAGATGTCGTCAACGATCAGGCAAACCTTGCCCTTAACATCACCAATGACGGTCATTTCAGCAATTTCACCGGGCTTTTCGCGACGTTTGTCGACGATTGCGAGGGGGGAGTTGATACGTTTGGCCAATTCGCGTGCGCGTGCAACGCCACCAACATCTGGGGAGACGACCATCAGTTCGCTCATTCGGTCTTTGAACTGCGCTTTGATATCAAGCGCAAAGACGGGCGAGGCATAAAGGTTGTCCACTGGAATATCAAAGAACCCTTGGATTTGTGCGGCGTGCAAGTCCATGGTCAAAACCCGTTCAATCCCTGCACCAACCAGCATGTTCGCGACCATCTTGGCAGTGATCGGTGTGCGGGCCTTGGTGCGGCGATCCTGTCGGGCGTAACCGAAGTATGGGATGACAGCTGTGATACGGGCGGCTGAAGAACGGCGCAGCGCGTCGCACATGATCAGCAATTCCATCAGATTATCATTAGCAGGGTTGGATGTGGGTTGGATAATGAACATATCCTCGCCGCGCACGTTTTCATAAACTTCGACGAATATTTCGCCATCATTAAACCGTTCAACGCGGGTTTCAACCAGCCCGACATTGACGCCGCGGTGCAACGACATACGTCGTGCGATGGCAGAGGCCAGCGGCTTGTTTGCATTACCTGTGATAAGTTTAGGTTCGTGGCTAGCTGGCATGTGATTGTTCCCCGAAAGCGGTAGATGAGCAGCATTGATATGTGACAGATTCGTGATGGTGGCCTTCGCTTAACATGCCTATACCGTTGGGCAAAGCATCAGCCCCCTGAATCGGAGAAACTAAATGGCCCATATCGACTATTATTTCGCAACGTTGTCCCCTTATGCCTATCTTGCGGGCACTCGTATGGAAGCCGTGGCGGCAAAGCACGGTGCGACGATTACATATAAGCCCCTCGATATCATGGCCTTGTTCGGTCGCACGGGCGGCACACCACCAAAAGATCGTCATATCAGCCGTATTGAATACCGCGCGATTGAATTGCAGCGACAAGCCGCAGAAGTGGGCATGGAATTTAACCTGAAGCCTGCGCATTGGCCAACCAATATGGCACCGTCGTCATATGCGTTGATTGCAGCGCAGAATGCGGGTGGTGGTGATATGGCAAAAGCGACCCACGCAATGTTGCGCGCAGTTTGGGTGGAAGAAAAAGATGTGGCTGATGATGCCGTGATTAAGGCCTGCCTTGAAGAGGGCGGTTTCGATCCGTCTTTGGCTGACAGCGGTTTGTTACAAGGCGCCGAAACCTACGGTCGTAACTTGGAAGAGGCAGTTGCGGCTGGCGTTTTTGGTGCTCCGTTCTACATCACTGATGACGGTGCGCGGTTCTGGGGTCAGGACCGTATTGCTGCGTTGGACGCACACTTGGGAACCATGGGCTAAAAGACGCTTTGCACACACACACACGTACATTCGGGCAGGGGCCACGCAAGGCCCTTGCGATCCACTGCTCGCTGGCACATTCGGGGACTTTGGCAGGGCTGGCGGGCGAGTTGTCCGACCTGGTAACAACTGTTGCCTATGATTTACCAAGCCACGGCGGGTCTGCCGACTGGGATGGTACGGGCGATGTGCATGATGTTGCCACTGATATGGGCCGTGCATTGTTGACTGAACCAATGGATTTAATCGGTCATTCCTTCGGGGCCACAATTGCGATGCGGTTGGCGATCGAGCAACCCGAGTTGGTGCGCAGCGTGACGATGATTGAACCTGTCTATTTTGTGGCTGCTATTGCAGACGGACCCGAACAGATACGCGCCTCTCTTGGCACCAATCAAGAATTTAAGGACGCCTGGGCCAGCGGAGACACCTACGCTGCCGCTCGCGCGTTTAACCGTGCGTGGGGTGACGGCACAAAATGGGCAGATTTTTCGGATCGTGCCCGTACTTACATGGCCGACCGTATCCATTTCGTCGTTGGTAGTTCAGGGTTTCTGGAACATGACAGCGCTGGATTGCTTAGGGAAGGTATGTTTGATCGCGCTACTATGCCCGCGTTGTTGATTGAGGGCGCTGCGTCATCCAAGTTTGCTGGCATCGTCAACGGATCAATTGCCAGCCGTCTTCCAAACGCCATACGGGTGCGTATTGAGGGGGCAGGACATATGGCCCCGATCACGCATCCTAAAGAGGTTGCAGTTCCTATCCGTGCGCTTCTGGATCGATCATAGACGACGTTCTTGGGAATTTAAAATAGCGCCAAGAATTCATCGATTTGATCAGTGCTTAGGGACCAGTCGCAGACAAATCGCGCCATGAGCGGTTCATTTGGATCGCCAACTGCGACATCGCCGTCCATGACGTAATAAACTGCGCCACCATCCTGAAGCTTTTGATGGGTCGCGCGGGGAAGCGTTGCGAATATGATATTGGCCTCAACGGCATGCAGGATGTGTGCTCCGTTGATTTTAAGCCCCTCGTGCAGGCGCATGCAATTGGCATTGGCCTTGCGGGCCGCGTTAAGCCAAGCATCGTCCGAAAGGTAGCCAGCCATTTGTGCCGAAAGGTAGCGATGTTTGGAAAACAGATGCGCCCCGCGTTTGCGCCGCAACTCGAATTCCCATGCTTTTTTCGGGTCGAAAAAGATCACAGCTTCGACGCCCATACAGCCGTTTTTTGTGCCGCCAAAGCTGACAATATCAACGCCCGCTTTCCATGTCATTTCAGCGGGTGTGCATTCCAATGCAACAAGGGCGTTGGCAAAACGTGCACCGTCTAAGTGAACAGGTAGGTCGAACTCGTGGGCTACGGCGCTGAGGGACTGAAGTTCGGTTAAGGAGTAAACACCGCCCAATTCCGTAACCTGCGTGATAGACACTGGGCCACGCTGCGGGCCATGCACGCCGCGGACCTGTTCGCCAGAAATTGCCGTGCGCAAAGCATCTGGTGTCATTCGATCTGTACCGGGTACAAGCGTTAGCTTAGCGCCACCCGCGTAGAATTCAGGCGCGTTGCATTCGTCTTCATGGATGTGGGCCACGGGGGAACAGAAAATTGTATCCCAAGGGTTTGTATAGCAGGCCAAGGCCAATGAGTTTGCTGCCGTGCCTGTGGCGACCAGATAGACCGCTGCCTCTGGCGCTTCGAAAAGATCGCGCAGGGTTTCACGCACCTCGTCCATGATCGTGTCGTTGCCGTAGGGCATTTGGTAGCTGATATTTGCCTCTGTCAGGCGCTGCATCACTTGGGGCAGGGCGGGACCTGCGTTGTCAGAGGCAAAAAACATTAAAGCGGTTCCTCGATAATATGGTCTTCCCAGTCTTCTTCAGGGATGCTGAATTCGGACAACGTCTGACCTTGGATGCTGATGCCAGCCTTATGGACCGAGTCCGGATCGCCGGTGATCAGCGGATGCCATTCGGGCAATGATTTGCCTTCCCACAGCAGTCGGTAGGCGCAGGTTTGCGGCATCCAATAGGCGTGGGTGTCTAGGTTGTCGGGCTTTAGCACAATGCAGTCAGGCACAAATTGGTGGCGGTTTTCATAGTGAACACAGCGGCAGGTTGCGTCATCTAGAAGGCGGCAGGCGATGTTGGTCAAGGCCACTTCACCGCTGTCCTCGTCTTCGAGTTTGTTAAGGCAACATTTCCCACAACCATCGCACAGGGCTTCCCACTCAACGGGGTTCATTTTCTTGAGCGGTTTGTGTTCCCAAAATTTTGGGGCCAATTTGGTCATAAGGCACCCAAGATTTCACGCGCTTCAGCGCTGTCGGCGTCCATTTGTTTGATGAGCGTCTCAAGTCCGTCAAAGTTCTCTTCACCGCGCAAAAAAGCGACCAATGCGACAGAGGCTTGGGCCCCGTACAGATCCCCAGAAAAATCGAAGACAAAGGTTTCGATATTTGGTTTGTTTTCGCCAAACATTGGACGCACCCCAAGCGAGGCGACACCGTGATAGCTGCCTTGATGGGGGCCATCAAGGACGTCAAAGATCACGGCATACACGCCCAAAGCGGGCAGGTGCAGGCCATCGACAGACATGTTTGCAGTCGGGTAACCCAATTCGCGGCCACGTTGTTCGCCGCCAATAACAGGGCCTTCGATGCGGTGCCAATGGCCCAGCATCTTGGCGGCATCATCTGGTCGTGCATCGGCCAAAGCCGTGCGGATTGCGGTGGAAGATACGGTGTTATCGTCCTCGGCCAAAAGCGGTGCTATCGTCACGCCAAATCCCATCTCTTTGCCAAATTCGACCAAGTCCTGTGTCTTACCAACGCGGCCTTTGCCAAAGCAGAAATCAGCGCCCACAACGACATGTGCAAGGCCCAAGCCGTCCGCGATCACATTTTGCGCAAATTCGCGCGGGGTTAGGGAGGCCATTGCCGTGTTAAAGTTCAGCTCGTACAGCCGATCAACACCCAGTTTGTCCAAACGACTAGACCGCGCTTCGGGGCTCATCAGTCGAAAATTCGGGGCTTGGGGGGCAAAGTATTCACGCGGATGCGGTTCAAACGTCATCACACCAAGAGGCGCATCAGGATTGGCGGCGCGCGCCAACTCGATGACAGACTGATGTCCGATATGAACGCCGTCAAAATTGCCAATCGCAACGGTCGCGCCGCGATCTTGATCTTCTATGAATTGATAGTCTCGAATAATGCGCATGTGCCTTGCCTAGCGGCGCAAAGGCAGGGACGCAAGAACCCTAGAATGGGTCATCTGGGATCAGTCGAATTTACGTGACGGTGCCATTACAGTTGCTTCGCCAATGACAACCTTTTTGCCGTCAACAGAACAGTGACATTCCAGTTTCACGCGACGTCTACCTATCTCGATATCGACCACTTTAACTTCAGCGTAAACCATATCGCCGGGACGGACAGGCGCGAGGAACTTCAGATTTTGTCCCATATAGATCGTACCATGTCCGGGCAGTTGCTCACCAATTACAGCAGAGATCAGGCCAGCGGTCAGCATCCCGTGGGCAATCCGACCTTCAAAAATGGTGTCTTGCGCATAAGCTTCGTCCAGATGCACTGGATTGTGGTCTGTTGTGACTTCGGCGAATTTCTCGATGTCCTCATCTGTGACCACTTTGCGCAGGTAGCGCGTCATGCCCATTTCGATGTCTTCAATGCAAATTGTGCCGCGTGGTAGATTGTCCAACATTCCATGCTCCGGTAATTTCCGGCATGGTTTGCCGGATCATTTGAAACTTTATTACTTTGCAGGTGCAGAAAATCAAGTGGAAAATTCTTAGCGCAAGTGACCAATTGTGAAGGTTGGATTGGACATTTCTGTTTCTAAATATGTGGTTAGCAGGTCTGGATCAGGTTGAGTGACGGTCTGAGTTTCTGCAGCTGCGAGACCACCAGAGATGAACAAAGAATCAATATGCTCGCCCATCGCGCCTTTGATGTCGGTGATTACCCCGTCACCAATGGCAAGAATTGCGGAATCAGGCACATCAACACCCAATGCAGATAGACGACGGCGGGCCAAATCATAGATCGGTGGATGCGGTTTGCCAAAATACAGGCTCTCGCCGCCCATTTCTGTGTACAGTTTGGCCAACGCACCTGCACACCATTCACGCACATCTCCGCGATCCACCACAATGTCGGGGTTGGCACAGAGCAATTTGAGACCCATTTGTTTCGCCATCAAGAACTGTGGGCGCATGACATCAGGGTCAGCCATTGGGTTGGTAGGGCCCATACAGACAATACCCGTGGCTTGTTCTAATGGCACTTGGGTGATCTCAACAGGATCATCCACCACGCCAATAGGATCAAAAAACACCTGATCGTGGGCTTGGCCGATGAACCAAACCTTCGATCCCACAGCTCCGCGATACATCGCAGAACGGGCACTGTCACCTGAACTGGCAATATCATCCCACGCATCGTCGGGGACGCCAAATGTTTTGAGTTGCACCAACACACCAGCGCGGGGACGAGGAGAATTGGTGACTAGGATAACTTTACCACCGTTAGCGCGGTAGTCTTGAAGTGCCTTCACAGCATCAGGCAGGGCGTCGACGCCGTTGTGAACGCAGCCCCAAAGATCAACAAACAAGGCGTCGTAGCGGGCAGAGATTTCGCTAAGGGATGTGATGATTTGGGACATAAGGCCGCTCCGAAAAGAAATTAGGTTGATTGGTGTTTAAACGCCTGACCTTGCAGAACAAGGCCCAAAGCAAAAGGGCCACCTATTCAAGGCGGCCCCAACTTCTTTTGACTAAAAATACCCAGGGGTTTGGGGCAGCGCCCCAATCCTTAGACCTTAAGATTAGGGATAATCTGTTTCTTACGGCTCATGACACCCGGCAAAACAACCGTGTCGCCAGCTACTGCAACGCCAAAACTTTTCTCTGCAACAGTTTTTACCAAGTCATTCGGGACCATCAGCGTGGCCTCTTCGTTCAAGATATCGACCACAAACAACAAGACCTGATCTACGCCATCCTCAGCTGCTACATCGACCATTGATGCCATTAGGCTGACTTTGCGATCCAGTACCAATTTAGGAGCGGTGGTTTCCAAAACAGAAACACGGAATTTTTTGCCGTCTACCTCGAACTCTTTGCTGTCCATACGCAACAATTCTGCGTCAGAGAATTCGGAGATGTCAGATTTTGCTTCAAACAATTCAGAAGCATATGACGCGATGTCGATGCCCAGATCGGCAGCCAGTTTTTCTGTGACAGCGCGGTCGTGGTCTGTCGTTGTCGGGCTGCGGAATTCCAATGTGTCGGACAAGATGCAGCTTAGGGCCGCGCCTTTGATCGCATCAGGCATATTGGCAGCGTCGTCGCCCATCAGATCAATCATGATGGTCGCGGTGCAGGCCAATGGGCGCACTGTGATGTCGATTGGGCCTTTGGTTTTCAAGCCACCGACCAGCGCGTGGTGATCGATAATAGCTGTGATGTTGCAATCGTTGATACCAGCAGGCAATTCAGCCGGATTGTTGGTGTCTACGATGACGACGGGTGTGTCGGCCGCGACCTCTGAAACGATCTCTGGCTTATCAAGGTTCCAGCGCTTCAAAACAAACATGGCTTCTGTATTTGGCTCGCCCAGCAACACTGGCTTGGCTGCTACACCTTTGATTTCATTAAGGTACCATGCCCAAATGATAGGGCTGCCTGTGCTGTCTGTATCTGGTGACTTGTGGCCGAAAACGAGCGTTGTCATGAGGACATTCCTGAATTTGAATACTGATTTTCGCGCGTTATAGGCGGGGTATTCGGAATTGTCACTATCTGAGCCTTGCTAATAGCTCACAGCCGTTATGCGCTTTGATCTACCAGACCCAGTTCAGCACGGTGCTTCTTGGTCAATTTTGCCACGATCATGTCGTAAGAATAGGTGATGTGGTTGCGTAACTCGATCTCGGACAGACCTGGTTCTGCATAGTGCTGGACCCATTTCATGCCACGTGAGGCAAGGTAGGGGGCTGGGCGTATGCCGTCCATGTCTGGCAATATCTCAAACGCGATGTCCGAAACTTTGAAGGTAAACGCGGCCTCACCGCCATTCCACCCGCACAAGGCGTATAATTTGCCACCAACTTTCCAAACGTCAGAATTCCCCCACTGGACCACGTGAGTTGATTGGGGAAGGGTAGCACAAAAGGTGTTAAATTCTTCGCGGGTCATATCCGTACTTTAGCCCCTTGGGTTACAAGCGCAATTGCTGATAGGTTTTGGGATATGAATACGCCCCGCGAAACTGATCTTTACGGTCCTGTCAAAGCCTTCCTTGAAGGACAGGGATATGTTGTGAAATCCGAAGTGGGTGCCGCAGATGTTGTGGCCGTGCGAGGGGGCGAGGCACCTGTCATTGTGGAGCTAAAGTTGGGGTTTTCCTTGACGTTAGTTCACCAGTGTGTGGCCCGCCTGTCGGTATCGGACGACGTCTATATGGCGGTGGCAACGGGCAAGGGGAAACCTTTTGCCAAGTCGCTTAAGAACATGATCAAGCTGTGTCGCCGTTTGGGACTGGGGCTGATTACGGTTCGTTTGAAGGATGATTTGGTGCAGGTCCATTGTGATCCCGGCCCCTACACACCGCGCAAATCGAAGAAGCGCGAAGGGCAATTGCTGGCCGAATTCGCCAAACGGGTTGGCGATCCCAATGATGGGGGGCAAACGCGAGTAGGTTTGATTACGGCCTATAGGCAAGATGCAATTAAAGTCGCGATGTATTTGTTTGAGATCGGAGCAAGTCGTGGTGCCGATGTCGCGCGTGAAACGGGTGTGGACCGCGCGACGACTATGATGCGTAACGATCATTATGGTTGGTTCGAAAAGGTTGAGACAGGCATCTACGGCCTTACCCCGAAAGGTGCCGATGCGGTTGCACAAAGCGGTCAAGTTTTGGGCGGATAAGATGCGCGCGCCCTGCGCTGTTTTTTCAATCTAGATCAGTAAAAGCTTTGGGATAGATCAAAGTCTCTGTAGGGGCATTCTCGCCATCGCCGGCCAGCATAGTGTTTGTGATTGGATAAGGTGATGCCAGATTGGCAGCGCGCGCGGTAGAAAACCCAGCACGTTCGTAAAATGGCACTGCGCCTAAGGCCACGATAGTGGTTTTGCTCAATCGCGCCCACTCGGTCAGCATCCCCATCATCCGCAGACCAAAGTTTCTGCCTTGCACGTCAGGCGCGACGGCGACAGGTGCCAGACACAGCCATCGTTTCGGCGCGATCATCGTGGATAGGGCATAATAGCCAACGATCCGATCGCCCATCGGCAGCACGGTTTCACCCGCGATCACGCCGGATTTTCGCAGTGCTTTGACAAGGTTTGCCTCGCCATCGTTTTTGAAGGCTTCGCGCAGCAGCGTATCAACCGCGTCTTCTTCGCCCTTGCGCATTTCGCGGGCATGATCAGGGAAATTAAACATCAATCGCTCGCTTTGCTGGCTTCATCATTAGCAATGCCACAGGTGTGGCCTGTGTCAATTGGTGATGGCGAAACATAGGGAAAAGGTGTGATTTCATAGCTTAAGACCATCTGGATGTCGTAAACGTAGTTCGATGCGGTGTTCAAACTGTCGCTTTCTCATGAATGCTTGAGTAGGTTGATCAAACCCACATCAATGGAAAGTCCTGTAGTGTTTCAAGTTTATTTCGATATTGATCTATCTTTGCTGTTTGCCGCAATCAACATGGCGTTTGCTTTAATCATGGGCGCAATTATCGGTTCCGAAAGGCAATTTCGTGGTCGTATGGCAGGGCTGCGAACCAATGCGCTTGTTTCCCTTGGGGCTGCAGGGTTCGTCACTTTTGCTGCACTGTTTCCGGATGATATCAATCCAACACGCGTTGCCGCACAGGTGGTGTCTGGCATCGGTTTTCTGGGTGCTGGTATCATTTTCAGGGACGGTTTTAACATCCAAGGTATTAACACGGCTGCCACGTTATGGTGTTCGGCGGCTGTTGGTTTGATTTGTGGGGCTGGATACATTCCTTTTGCCCTCGTTTTGACCGCTCTTATCGTTTTTGCAAATTTGGGTTTGCGTCCAATTGTTCGAAAGTTAAAAAGCGCCGCTGCAGAAAATGCGCCAACGGAGCAGCAGTTCCAGCTGACATTTTCATGCCTCTTTGAGAACGAAACTGAAATACGTGCAGTTCTGATCGGCCATCTTGGTGATCAAGATCTTACGTTGTGCCAAATTGAAAGCCGCAGAGATAAGGACACCTCTTTGATTAACGTTGAAGTAAGTGGGCTTGAGGCTGCAAAACCCAAAGTAGAGCGTACGATTGGCCAAATGTCGCTGGATCCTCGGATTCATCAAGCGGGGTGGCGTGCTGTTGTAGACGACGAAAATAGCTGAGAAACATAAGCGGCGCGGTACTTTGTGACACTGCTATTGATATCTTATCGGTTCTGATCTGCTGAGGTTGGTGTCTTTGTGGGCCTGTAAATTCAGTATTTCTAAAACGATGTACCCATAAAAAAGGGGCCGCCAAATGGCAGCCCCTTCCTAATAATAACGACTAAGAAGTCTTTCCCGAAGGAAAGGGCTTCTTACATCATGCCGCCCATGCCGCCCATGTCAGGCATGCCGCCGCCGGCTGCGCCGTCTTTGGATGGCTTGTCCGCAACCATTGCTTCGGTTGTGATCAATAGGCCAGCGATAGATGCTGCGTCTTGAAGTGCAGTGCGCACAACTTTGGCAGGATCGATAACACCAAACTTGAACATGTCGCCATATTCTTCAGTTTGAGCGTTAAAGCCAAAGGTAACGTCGTCGCTTTCACGGATCTTGCCAGCAACAACAGCACCGTCAACACCAGCGTTTTCAGCAATCTGGCGCAATGGCGCTTCGATAGCTTTACGCACGATTGAGATACCAACTGTTTGGTCGTCATTGACGCCAGTCAAGCCTTCAAGCTTTTTAGCGGCTTGAACAAGTGCAACACCACCACCAACAACGATACCTTCTTGAACAGCGGCACGTGTCGCGTTCAATGCATCGTCAACGCGGTCTTTGCGTTCTTTAACTTCAGTTTCAGTCATGCCACCCACGCGGATAACAGCAACACCACCAGCCAATTTGGCTACGCGTTCTTGCAGTTTTTCACGATCATAGTCGCTGTCTGTTTCTTCGATTTGCTGACGGATTTGAGTCACGCGCGCTTCGATTTCAGCAGAGTCGCCGTTGCCATCGATGATAGTAGTTTCATCTTTGGTGATGTTGACGCGCTTGGCAGTGCCCAGCATGTCCATCGTAGCGGATTCAAGTTTCATGCCCAACTCTTCGGAGATCACTTGACCGCCAGTTAGGATCGCGATGTCTTGCAACATGGCTTTGCGACGATCGCCGAAACCAGGTGCTTTTACAGCTGCGATTTTCAAGCCGCCGCGCAGTTTGTTCACAACGAGTGTGGCCAAAGCTTCGCCTTCAACATCTTCTGAGATGATCATCAAAGGCTTTTGCGATTGAATGATTTGCTCAAGCAACGGAACCAATGACTGCAAAGAAGAAAGTTTCTTCTCGTGCAACAAGATCATGCAATCTTCTAGCTCAACCGTCATTTTGTCAGAGTTTGTGACAAAGTAAGGTGAGAGGTAACCGCGGTCGAACTGCATGCCTTCAACAACATCGGTTTCTGTTTCCAGACCTTTGTTCTCTTCAACAGTGATAACGCCTTCGTTGCCCACTTTTTGCATTGCGTCTGCGATTTGCTGACCGATGTCTGATTCACCGTTGGCAGAAATTGTGCCGACTTGTGCAACTTCGTCGCTGTCTTTAACTTCACGTGCCGCTGCTTTGATCGCTTCAACAACAGTTTTAGTTGCCAAGTCGATGCCGCGCTTCAGGTCCATCGGGTTGATGCCAGCCGCTACCGACTTCATGCCCTCTTTAACGATTGCTTGGGCCAAAACTGTTGCGGTTGTTGTACCGTCGCCAGCTTCGTCATTGGTCCGGGAAGCAACTTCCTTAACCATTTGTGCGCCCATGTTTTCGAACTTGTCTTCTAGTTCGATTTCTTTCGCCACGGATACACCATCTTTGGTGATGCGCGGTGCGCCGAAAGATTTGTCCAAGACAACGTTACGACCCTTTGGGCCCAATGTTACTTTGACAGCATCCGCTAGAATGTTCACGCCTGTGAGCATCCGGTTGCGGGCGTCTGTGCCGAACTTTACGTCCTTACCAGCCATGTGATATTCTCCTTAAAGAGTATTCAATAAATATAGAGTAGGGCAGGTTTGACCCCGCCGCTGATCGTCCAAGCGGGTGCTTAGGACAAGATACCCATGATGTCGGATTCTTTCATCATCAACAGCTCTTCGCCGTCGACAGTGATTTCTGTACCGTTCCATTTACCAAACAGGACTTTGTCGCCTGCTTTGATATCCATAGCGATCAATTCGCCGCTGTCTTTACGGGCACCTGGGCCAGTAGAGATAACTTCGCCTTCGCTTGGCTTTTCTTTTGCGCTTTCTGGGATGTACAATCCACCAGCAGTTTTTTCGTCGCCTTCAGTGCGGCGAACCAGCACACGATCGTGAAGCGGTGTTAATGCCATTTGTAATAGCTCCTTAAAGCTCAAATTTTATTCGTTACCCCGTCAAAGGGGCCGTTATCACTCATGTGGTTCGAGTGCTAACGATGGTTAGGTAGGGAGTGGAGCGGGGGGAGTCAATAAGTGGGGTAGGGAAAATTTTACGGAATGCCTTAACTCGCCCGCTTGTCCTCAAGTTTTCGCGAGGTGGGGATGGGGCGGTAGATGAGTGTTGCATCATTCTTTAGGCTAACGTGAAAACGGGACCCAACCAAAGGCACTTATTATGTGGAAGTTTGCGGTGGCGCTTGCGCTTTTAACAACACCAGCTCAGGCAGTTATTCTGGATGGTCAGATATTGCGCCAGAACGGGCAGGGTAAATTTGTTAAGCTGGAAACAGACAAACCCTTGGTTGTCGGGTTCGATACGTTTGATGACGACAATCTGTATGGCTTTGACGAAGATCAAAACATCACTCTGATCGAACCCATCCGTGTCGATATTGGCGGTATCGACGGATTGATTCCCCAAGGCTCAGTTGTGGCCAGTCACTATGTTTTCTTTGACAGCATATCAGGCGTCCAAGAAGGTTTCGTTTACTTCGATGCACCGATCCTTGGCATTGCAGCATATCAGGGAACGATGGGGGCGACTGATTTTTTGGCGAACAATGCGGTCACCTATATCAGCGCAGAATTACGCGGCCTTGAAGAAGGAGACCGTGTTTGGATCGACAGCGAAGATCCACACAAACTGTGGGTGCTTTGGGCAGGATCGTCACCGGGAGATTATATTCGGGTTTTTACTGAACAATCACCCAACGCGTTTATGATGTAATATGAAAAAGGCGGGCCAAGGCCCGCCTTTTCTAAATTCTCTGAGGCGCATGTTGCGCACCAGATTTAAAGGTTCGGATACATAGGGAAGCGGGCGCACATTTCGCTAACTTCACGGCTTACTTTGGCCTCAACCTCGGCATTGCCGTCTTCACCGTTCGCGGCCAACCCATCGACAACCTCGTTGATCCAATCACCAATCTGACGGAATTCAGCTTCGCCAAATCCACGTGTGGTACCTGCTGGTGACCCCAAACGAATACCCGAAGTGACCATTGGCTTTTCATCATCAAACGGCACGCCGTTTTTGTTGCAGGTGATAGACGCACGGCCCAACGCTTTTTCAGTCGCGTTGCCTTTGACGCCTTTGGGGCGCAAATCGACCAACAACAGATGCGTGTCTGTGCCGTGGGTCACAGTATCCAGGCCACCTTTGTGCAGTTGATCAGCCAAAGCTTGGGCGTTCAGGATGACCTGCTTGATGTAGTCTTTAAAGTCGGGGCGCAAAGCCTCACCAAACGCAACCGCTTTGGCTGCGATCACGTGCATCAGTGGACCGCCTTGGATGCCGGGGAAGATGGCGGAGTTGAACTTCTTCGCCAGTGCCTCGTCATTTGTCAGGATCATGCCACCTCGTGGGCCGCGCAAAGTTTTGTGCGTGGTTGTTGTGGCAACGTGGGCGTGTGGGAACGGGGATGGGTGTTCACCAGCGGCAACGAGACCTGCGAAGTGGGCCATGTCTACGTGCAGATAAGCACCAACCATATCCGCAATCTCGCGCATACGTTTAAAATCAATCTGGCGTGGAACAGCAGACCCACCGGCGATGATCATCTGTGGTTTATGCTCTTTCGCCAATGCTTCAACCTGATCGTAATCCAGTAGGTTATCTTCGCGCTTCACACCGTATTGAACCGCGTTGAACCATTTGCCAGATTGGTTTGGCTTGGCACCGTGTGTCAAGTGACCGCCAGCGTCCAATGACATGCCAAGGATGGTATCGCCCGGCTTGAGCAATGCCTGAAACACACCTTGGTTCGCTTGAGAGCCGGAATTCGGCTGCACGTTGGCAAAGCCACAGTCGAACAGTTCGCAGGCGCGCGACATAGCTAGGTTTTCTGCTATATCAACATAGTCACAACCGCCATAATAGCGACGCCCCGGGTAACCTTCGGCGTATTTGTTGGTCATGACGGAGCCTTGGGCTTCCATCACAGCCGCCGACACGATGTTTTCTGACGCGATCAATTCGATTTCATCGCGCTGGCGGCCCAACTCTAATGTGATCGATCCGAAGACCTCTGGATCGCGATCTGCGAGGGATTCAGTGAAAAAAGCGTGATTTTGGTCAGATGCGGTCATTTTGTCGGCTCCGATAAGAATGATCAAGATTCTGGGGTTTCGTATCGGAAACACCCCTTGCCTGAAAGCAGGTAAAGCGACGCAGTACAAAGAATATGCGGCAATGCTGGCGAACGGAGGAATAATATGATTGTTTCGGCACAAGATGGCCTCAATAGGAAACCTTAGTATGACCACCAAGCGCGCTTTAAAGATTGGATTTGCTGCATCCGAAACGTCCACAGCGCAAACTGCGCTGGCGGCTTTGGTCGGGCAGTACGGAAACGTACCGTTGCAAGACGCCGATATTATCGTCGCCTTGGGCGGCGATGGTTTCATGTTGCAGACACTGCATGACAACGAAACCTTGCGCGCGCCCGTTTACGGAATGAACCGTGGCACCGTTGGTTTTTTGATGAACGAGTATAATGAAAGCGGTCTTGTCGAACGGTTAGAGGCTGCGGAAGAGGCCGAAGTGAATCCGCTTTCCATGTGTGCGACAGGCGTTGATGGCACGATTCACAAAGCCTTGGCGATCAACGAGGTGTCTTTACTGCGTGCAGGTGCCCAAGCGGCCAAGCTGCGCATTACCGTAGATGGACGTTTGCGTATGGAGACTTTGGTGTGTGATGGCGCGCTGGTTGCGACACCTGCGGGTTCGACGGCGTATAACTACTCTGCCCACGGTCCGGTTTTGCCAATTGGGTCAGATGTTTTGGCCCTAACGGCTGTGGCAGCGTTCAGGCCCCGTCGTTGGCGTGGTGCTTTGTTGCCCAAAACGGCCCGTGTGCGTTTTGATGTGCTTGAACCAGACAAACGGCCCGTTATGGCCGAAGCGGATTCACGGTCGTTTGCGAACATCACGTCTGTGGTTATTCAATCGGAACCCTCCGTGGTGCACCGTATCTTGTTTGATCCGGGTCACGGATTGGAAGAACGTTTGATTTCGGAACAGTTCACCTAAAAGCGATCAGCTCGCCGGTTGTAGGTATTTGGCGACAATGCTGACCACTTGATCAGTTCCCAAAGTCGGAGGGATCAGAGTTAATATCTCGCCATCTCCACCCAACAAGTGAATGAACGAGCCATGCGCGTAGATCCAACCATATTCGGGGTCTTCAAACAGCGGCTTAATCTCAACCGAAAACGCTTTGTAGGCATCTTGCAAGGCGTTGCTGCCTCCCGTCAATCCAATGAAGTCGGGATGCCATTTGGCTAAAGGTTTGCCCATTGTCTCAACCGTATCTTGGTCCGGTGCAATTGTGATCATAACGGGCGTTATCTTGTGCCCTTGTGCGTCAAGTGCGTTGGCCACATCGGCCATCAAAGGCAGGGCTGCGGTGCAAATGTCGGGACAATTCACGTAGCCGAAAAACAGCAACTGAGCGTGCCCAGCCGGGTCTTTTTCTGTTCTGGCTTGATCAAACTGATCTGTCAGCGTGTAGTTGCCGCCCAACGCTAAAGGAAATGGCGATTGGGCCGCCGCAGCGGAGGCCCAAAACACCAATGCAACAAGGCTGCTACGGATCAAAAGTTTTCCTCGATAAAAGCGGCATCCGCCTCCAGTCCAAGACCTAAGTACCCTTCGCGGCCAATGATCTCTTTGATGCGTGGATCACGACGAAACCATGCGCCTTTGCCTTTGGCTTCGGGGAACTGTTTCGCCCATATTTTGGTGGCTTGGCTGGCTTTGACCCAATCCCCGTTAGCCGCTTTGATCTTTTGCACCATGTAAAGGTTCTTGGCGTTCAGATCCTCATCTTCAATCATCAAGCCATCGACTTGGATTGTTTGACCGCAGTAGGCTGCCAGATCGGACGCGGCCCCGGTAAAGGCGGCTTGATTGTTTTTCAAAGGCAGAACCATCACATCGTCAACACTGCGGATCAGGCCCAATTGGCGGGTGCCGTCGCCACAATTGTCAGGGCAATTGCCCGTCAAGGTGCACAGCACGTCAACAACGGTTGCTTCAAATGTTGCAGGTTGTTCTGCGTATAGGTTCCATGATCTGGCCTTTGAACCTTCAGAAAAGTCTTGGGCAGCAAGCGGGCTGGCGATCAGCGCCAGTGCAGCAATCAAATATCTCATTTGTTTGGATCCGGAATAGAGAAAGCAGGAATGTTGCCATAATCGTCATGGGTCAGGTTCTGGATATCAAAGTCAGAGACAACTTGATTGACCACCAGATAGTTTAATCCATCGCGTTCATAATGCATGCCATCGGCTTCAATTGTGTGGGCCGCCATGCGCAAAGCTGTTGGGCTGCCATTTGAAGTGTCATCCTCGTCAATCTTGATGACCATGTAGACGGTGCCGTCTTCGGCCAGCATTCCCACTGGGATACCGCCCGCACTACACCATAGCGCGCAAGTGTGGTGTGCGCTGCCAACAACGGCGTCTGGACCACCCATGACGCCAGAATAATAGCACCATGTGTCGATGATCTCGCCTTTAACCTGAATGCGCTTGCCCTCGGGGGCGGCGTCAGGGGTTACGGCAAAGCCAGCGCTGGGCATAAGCCCAAAGCTGGCGATCGCAATTGCGATTGGTTTTGTGAACAAATTCATTTGTCTACCTATGGGTCTGGAGTGCCGCCATGCTAGCGGCAGCAATCCCTTTAGGTCAACGGATCGTATCTAACGTCTACGTGTGTCGGGCTAGATGTGGCGCTATTTCGCGTAGCCTATTGTTTGTAAGGCCACCTTAATTTCGTCCAAAATAACCGGATCATCGATTGTGGCCGGCATTTTGAACGCCTCGCTATCAGCGATCTTTACCATCGTTCCACGCAAGATTTTACCTGAACGTGTTTTGGGTAAACGATCAACGACAAGTGCCAATTTAAAGGCGGCCACAGGGCCAATCCGCTCACGCACCAGTTTGACGCACTCTGCTGTGATCTCATTGTGTGGACGGTCTACGCCCTTGGTGAGGCATACAAATCCAACAGGCATCTGTCCCTTTAGTTGGTCCGTCACGCCAATCACAGCACATTCGGCGACGTCAGGGTGCGCGGCTAACACTTCTTCCATCCCACCAGTGGACAAACGATGGCCTGCGACGTTGATGACGTCATCGGTGCGGGCCATGATGTAAAGGTAGCCGTCTTCGTCGACCATGCCTGCGTCACCTGTCTCGTAGTAGCCCGGGAAAGCGGTCAGGTAGCTTTTCTTGAACCGTTCGGGTGCGTTCCAAAGGGTTGGCAATGTGCCGGGGGGCAGGGGCAATTTTATCGCAATCGCACCCAGTGTGTTGGGTTCGACTGGATGACCGTCATCGCCAAGGATTTGGACGTCATATCCGGGCATCGGAACTGTGGGAGAGCCGATTTTGACAGGAAGTGCCTCAAGTCCCGCAGGATTGCCCGCGATGGTATAGCCCGTTTCAGTCTGCCACCAGTGATCATAGACAGGTTTTTGCAACAGGTCTTGTGCCCATTCAATCGTGTCAGGGTCAGCGCGTTCGCCTGCAAGGTACAAGGCACGCAAGCAACTTAGGTCGTATTTCTTGGCGAATTCACCTTTAGGGTCTTCGCGCTTAACAGCGCGGATCGCCGTTGGAGCGGTAAAGAAACTGCGCACGTTATGTTCTGAAATCACGCGCCAGAAAGTGCCGGCATCGGGGGTGCCAACGGGCTTGCCCTCAAACACAATAGTTGTGTTGCCGTGGATCAGGGGCGCGTAGCAGATATAACTGTGACCGACGACCCAGCCTACATCAGATGCCGCCCAGAACACATCGCCTGGATCGACGTTATAGATGTTCTTCATCGTCCAATTCAGCGCGACCAAATGGCCAGCGGTTGGACGTACAACGCCTTTAGGTGCGCCTGTCGTGCCAGATGTGTAAAGGATGTAGGCGGGGTGGCTGCCTTCAACCATGACGCAATCGGCAGGTGCAACGCCTTTTTGGAACGCATGCCAATCGACATCGTTCGGACCTAGATCACAGGTGTGCTGTTCACGCTGCAAAAAGACTGTGAAGTCAGGCTTGTGGTCGGCCAGTTCAATAGCGCCATCAATCAATGGTTTGTATTCAACTGTACGGTTTGGTTCCAATCCGCAAGAGGCCGCGATGATCGCTTTGGGGGTGCAGTCATCAATGCGAACAGCCAGTTCGTTGGCGGCAAATCCGCCAAATACAACGGAATGGACGGCACCAAGGCGGGCACAGGCCAACATGGCTTCCAACGCTTCAGAAATCATCGGCATGTAGATAATGACGCGATCGCCTTTGGTGATGCCTTTGACGGCTAAAGCACCTGCAAGGGAGGAGACGCGGTCTTTCAGTTCTGAATAAGTAATCTTGGCTTGGGAATTGGTGATGGGGCTGTCGTAAATGATTGCGACCTGATCGCCACGTCCGTTTTCAACATGACGGTCAATGGCGTTATAGCAGGTGTTCACGCGGGCTTCTGAAAACCACTCGTACATGTTGTCGCCGCGATCAAACAGCGCGCGGGTTGGGGCAACATCCCAATCAATTGCCTTGGCTGCATTCAGCCAATAGCTTTCTGGGTCAGATTTCCATGCGTCGTATTCTGCGTGATAGCCCATCGATGTCTCCTCCAAGATCGCGTGCTACGGTGTTAGGCAGCAGGTGACGCATGGGCAAGCAGCTATGTCGATGAATGGGTTACTTTTGCACAGAGGGTTTGCAGTTTTACCGCAAAATAGACTGCAAAATTTTGCAAATTAGCGATTTGTAGGGATTAAGTTGAATATCCACCCTGACTTTGCAAAGTCAGGGTGTTAGATTTGCAAATACGTTGTTCTCTTAGAGGTTAGCCATATTGCGCAACTGGTGTTCCCGCAATCGCTGCCATGTTTAGCAGCCCACGTGCCGTGATTGAGGGGGAGACGATGTGGGCACGGTTCCCCATACCCATTAATATTGGCCCAACTTCTAGCCCGCCGCCTTTCATTTTCAGAATGTTGCGTACGCCGGATGCAGCATCAGCATGTGCGAAAATCAAGACGTTTGCAGCGCCATCAAAACGGGACTGAGGTAAAATACGCGCGCGCAATTCAGGATCAAGAGCAGCATCGATGTTCATCTCGCCCTCATAGGCAAAGTCGTGGGATGAGGCGTCCAAAATCGCAAGGGCTGCGCGAATGCGTTCGCCCGTGCCACCGGGTTGATTGCCGAACTGAGATTGCGAACATAGCGCGATCTTTGGTTCTAGACCAAAGCGGCGCACATGGCGGGCTGCCCCAATTGTGATTTCAGCAAGCTGCTGTGGCGTCGGTTCCGTGTGGACGTGCGTGTCGCCGATAAACAGCGGGCCGTCTTCTAGGATCATCATCGACAAGGCACCAACTGGGTGTAGCGCACCACGCCCAAGGATTTGGGTGACATAATTCATATGCCAGCGGAACTCACCAAAGGTGCCGCAAATTAGACTGTCAGCTTCGCCGCGATGCACCATTACGGCCCCAATCGCTGTGGTGTTGGTGCGCATAATGGCGCGGGCCAAATCAGGTGTCACGCCACGACGTGCCATCAACTCATGGTATGAACCCCAATATTCACGGTAACGCGGGTCGTTTTGTGGGTTCACCAAGTCGGCGTTTTCACCCAGCACGATGTTTAATCCTGCACGTTTGATGCGGGCCTCAATCACCTCTGGACGACCGATCAGGATAGGGCGTTCAGACGTTTCCTCGATTATGGCTTGGGCGGCGCGCAATACGCGCTCTTCTTCGCCTTCAGCGAATACGATGCGGCGCGGCGTGGCGCGTGCGGCCTCAAACACAGGGCGCATCACAAGTGCGGACTTAAAGACGGACCCGTCGAGTTTGGTTTTGTAAGCTTCCAGATCTGCAATTGGGCGGGTCGCGACGCCTGTTTCCATCGCAGCCTTAGCAACGGCGGAACTTACAATGCCAACAAGGCGCGGATCGAACGGTTTCGGGATTAGATAATCAGCGCCAAAGGTCATTTGTTCGCCCTGATATGCAGCAGCGGCTTCCGCAGATGTCGTCGCACGGGCCAGTTCAGCTATGCCGTCGATACAGGCCAACTGCATTTCGTCGTTGATCTGCGTGGCACCAACATCAAGTGCGCCGCGGAAAATGAACGGAAAGCATAAAACGTTGTTCACCTGATTGGGGAAATCACTGCGCCCCGTCGCGATGATCGCGTCAGGGGCCACTTCACGCACAAGATCAGGTAGGATTTCAGGGGTCGGATTGGCCAGCGCAAATACAATGGGTTGTTTGGTCATTTGGCGCACATGGTCTTGGGTCATAACGCCGGGGCCGGAAAGGCCAAGGAACATGTCAGCGCCTCCAATAACATCGTCCAAGGTGCGCAGATCACTGGCTTGGGCGAACGTAGATTTTGCAGGGTTCATATCGACCTCACGGCCCTCATATACCAGCCCATGAATGTCACACAGCCAGATATTTTCGCGCTTCACGCCCATTTTGACTAGCATATTAAGACAGGCAATGCCTGCAGCGCCACCGCCGGTCGATACGATCTTAATGTCCTCGAACTGCTTGTTGGCCACATAAAGTGCGTTTTTGACGGCGGCCCCGACAACAATCGCAGTACCGTGCTGATCATCATGAAACACAGGAATATTCATCCGCTCGCGGCAGATTTTTTCAACAATGAAACATTCTGGCGCTTTGATGTCTTCAAGATTGATTGCGCCAAAAGTAGGTTCCAATGCGCAAACAATGTCAGCCAGTTTTTCAGGGTCTGTTTCGTTGACTTCGATATCAAAGCAATCGATGGCGGCGAACTTCTTGAACAGGACCGCCTTGCCCTCCATCACTGGTTTCGAGGCCAATGCGCCGATATTGCCAAGACCTAAAACAGCCGTGCCGTTCGTGATAACCGCAACCAAATTCGCGCGCGACGTATACCGTGCAGCGTCGGCTGGATTGGCCTGAATTTCCAGACATGCTTCTGCAACACCCGGTGAATATGCGCGTGCCAAATCCCGTCCGTTTGCCAAGGGCTTTGTCGCGCGGATCTCAAGCTTTCCTGGACGTGGAAATTCATGATAATCAAGGGCAGCTTGGCGTAGATTTGGGGTGTCGGACATTAGGTACTCCGGTGTTTTCAGATTTAGTTTAGTATTAAACTATTATTTTTTTGAAAGCTAGCGTTCTGTTTTTAAGAAGAGAAAAGCGAAGGTTTGCCCGACACTCCGGGATATTTTTTGAACCAAGAGTGCGGGGGTGGGTTGCCAATCTAATCCATGCGTATCAGGCTACCACATATGACAAAGATACGCGCAGAAGTTTGTTTGCCAACGCAGGATTTGCGTGGCGATATTGGGTTTTTCAACAAAGTGTTGGGGATGCGGATGGATATGATCTATCCCGCTGATGATCCCGTTGTGGCGGTGTTTTCAGGACACGGCTTGTCTGTGCGCCTTGATGGCGACCTTGACCGCGCGGCGGGCCATGTATTGATCCGCACCGAAGACATTGCTGGGTTTGCAGACGGTGCGCGTGAGTTGACCTCTCCAGGTGGGACGCATGTGGCGATTGAAGCCTTGCATGAACCTGTTGTTATGCCGGAAACCGTACATTCGTTTGTGGTGCGTCGTTTGGCTGATCAAGCGCCATGGGTGATTGGCCGTGCAGGTATGCATTACCGCGATCTTATTCCTGATCGTTTGGGTGGCTCTATCATCGCCAGTCATA
>JBLHPE010000034.1:0-22518 GCA_047624005.1 Ascidiaceihabitans sp. | reverse complement strand
CGCGGCTTTGACTACCTCGCCAAAGTCATCACTGGCGTCACATTTAAAGACGGAATTGAAGTCACCAACCAAGACCAGATCGCCGCGTGACCCAAAATCCTCAAACACCAGATTTGACAATAACTCCGAAACCTCAGGTGCGACGTTTGTGTTTTCAGTCGCGCCGAATAAGCATACGATTTACCCAGAATTCCTGCCTGACGGCGAGATTGCGGCAAAGGAAACCATTACAGATCAGCTATTTTCTACGGCCAGTATTCAAAACATGTCGGCTATTGATTTGCGAACCCCTTTGAAGAAAGTTAAATCCGAAAAGCCACTTTATTTCCAGACGGACAGTCATTGGAATAATGCAGGTGCCGCACTCGCATACACCGAAACGATGAATGTTTTGGCGGCAGATGGGCTGGAATTGACCCAAATCCCTTTTAAGTTGCGCGAGATACGTCATGAGGCAGGTGGATTGTCCAAATTGTTGAAATTAGGGAATTTGCTAAGTCTGGAACACGAAATAGAATTTGCATTCGATTATGAGGCATCGGCTTTATGTGAAAGTCGCATTGATTTGATTTCGGGGGTAGCTTCATCCTGTGATCCTCAGAAAAATGCCGTAATGGATGTTCCACGGGGGAATGCGTTTTTCCGAATGACCCAAGCAGAAAAAGCACCAAATGCGCAAACAGTTCTAATGCTGTGTGACTCGTTTTGCACGGCAGATTCAGAACTGTTTAACGCCAGTTTTAAAACTGTGTACCGCGTTCATTGGTCTCAAGTTCTTGGGGCACGTATGGCTGAGACACTGGAGCGTTTCAAACCTGACATTGTGATTTATCAAACGGTAGAGCGCGTTGTCTTCCTGCATGATCTGTCCTTGAATTGAGCGTTGCATCGTAATCTCCCGGATGGCGAATGGAATTAATATCTGAGCTAGAGTGACTAGTGATACGATATTGAACGATCGCGCAGATGTCTGATACTTTCGAAAATATTTGACCAAATAAGAGTGCGGCACCTACTGAACTGAGTGCAGCGGTAGCATTGAGTCTAAATACGATTTTCACGGCTAAGGCACAGGGTTTTGTGTTGAAGGCCTGCATCATCTTGAGTTGAACTAAGGCCTTGCACCTACAGCGACCTTGGCTGCAGTTTCGCCAATGGCCGCTTTACATTTTGCGCTATGAATTTGATCTCAATTTTCCGTTGTCGCCTATATACACTCAACAATTTCTTCAAGTGATTGCTGAGTGTAAGCATCTCTCTATCTGCCCAAAAACACAAACTGAATGGGCTGTTATGAACGGAAAGGCTAGGGCAAGAACTCCAAAAGAGACTGGTGCCTAGGTAAGTTTTTGGAAACATTTTGCTAAATGGTCGAAGGTTGCACGGACGCGTGGGTTGGTTTTTAGCTCTTTATGGGCCGCAAGCCAAACTGGAATGGTCCCGACATCAATATCGGGTGCAACTCGGACAAGATCAGCTTCTTGCTTTCCAATACCGATCTGCATGAATCCGATGCCATAGCCGGCTTTGACCATATTCCAGCAAACGACTTGATCATCACATCGAAATGTAAAAAACTCGCGGTCAATCTTCATGCCAAGCTGTCTGAATCCATCAATGATAATCGAACTGCGATCATAACCGATAACATCATGGTCTTTGAGGTCGTGAAACGAGGTGGGATGGCCGTGCTGTTCAAGATAGCCGTTGCTAGCAAAGACACCCAATCTAAGTTCTGTAGCTTTCTTGACGAAAATATCGCGCTGTGTTGGCCGATACATACGTACGGCGATGTCTGCTTCTCGTCTAATCAAATTGTGTGTGTCGTCGGATGACACCACCTCGATATTCAGTTGGGGCGCGATACGGTGCAGCTTTGTCAGCATGTCGGGGAGCAAGTATGTGGCCGTAATCTGACTCGCTGAAATGCGCACTGTCCCAGTCAGCGGTTCGGACTGTGATACGTCAAGATACCGCAAGCGTGCAGCGCTTTCGGCCATGCCTTGAACGCCGTTATAGAAACTTTCTCCTGCTGACGTGAGGCGCATCCCCTCCGATGTTCTAAAGAAAAGTCGCTCGCCAAGGTTCTTTTCCAGTACAGACAGATGCCGGCTGAGTGTGGGCTGGCTGACATTCATTGATCTTGCTGCTCCAGACAACGACCCTGTTTCGACGATGACTGAAAACGACTGTAAAAGCTGCCAAGGGAAATAGTCGCTCGTGCTATCCATATTTTGATACCTCAATCAATTTTCGGGTGATCGTTATGGCTAATTCATATGGATATATTGAGATTGAAGCAAACAAATGAGGACAGATATGTCAGACAAGGTTATTGTATTGGGCGCTAAGGGGCGTTTTGGTAGGGCTGCGGTATCCGCCTTTGTCGCCGCTGGCTGGCATGTCACAGCAGCCGGCCGAAATATGCGAGGCCACCTTGTAGCCCAGGGGGTGTCAGTGATTGATTGCGATGTGATGGACAAAGCAAATCTGATTCAGGCATGCAGCGGCTTTGATGTGATCGTGAACGCCGTTAACCCACCGTATGATGCATGGACGGCTACAGTTCCAGTGATCACGACCAACGTGATTAAGGCTGCGAAAGCATCAGGTGCTGCCATTATGCTGCCGGGCAATGTATATAATTATGGTGCCCAAATGCCCGAAATCCTCCGCGAGGATACCGTGCATCGACCGACAACACGAAAAGGCCGTATCCGGGTCGACATGGAGCAGGCGCACCGCGATGCCACCAAGGATGGCGTCCAAACCATTGTTCTGCGAGGCGGGGACTTTATCGAAGGGGTGGATACCGGCAATTGGTTTGAAACTTATATCACCAGTGGCGTGTCAAAGGGCAAATTCATGTACCCGGGACGCAATGATATCAGTCATGCTTGGGCCTACCTGCCGGATATGGCGCGCGCGCTCGCACTTTTAGCTGCGCGCCGCGAAGATTTCGCATCGTTTGAAGAGTTCGGTTTTGACGGATTTTCAGCGTCGGGCTGTGAGATGCAAAGTGCGATTGAGCACCATATCGGGCAGCCCTTACAACGTAAATATATGCCGTGGGGTGTTATTCGCGTGTTGGCCTTGTTCCGGCCAATGATGCGCGAGGTATTGGAGATGCGTTACTTGTGGGATACGCCGCACAGGTTAGACGGAACGAAGTTAAACAGCATCATTGGAGGTTTTCAACGAACAACGCTTGATGATTGCATTGCATCCGTCATCGAAAAACCCTCAGTTTGAACTATGGAGTGCTTCTTTAGTATAACGTCAATTGCGGACTTTGAGCCCTTTGCTGCGGTTACATTTCGGTTCCAGGCCAATTCAATTGAAGCACTCTTCCAAGACCATCAAATTTTTCAATATGACAACACGCTGCACACTTTCTACGGAATGGGAAACAGATGTACGAAATTCGCAATTATCACTTCGATCCATCCCAATTTGATGCGTACAAATCTTGGGTGATTGAGCAGGCACTACCATTTATCAAAGCCAATATGGATTTGGTGGGGTTTTGGATGGACAACGTTGATCCGCCAGAAGTTAGGGGACGTAATCCCATGGATTTGAGCCTCGGGTCTGCAAATGTAACATGGATCATTCGTTGGGAAACTATGGATGCGCGAAACCGGTTTCATAAGGAGGTTTTTGGTGCAGAAGATTGGAAAAAAATTTGGGCCAACCACCCTGATCCAAATGGCTACTTGCAAATGGAGGCAAGATTTGCCGATGGGTTTTAGCCATGTGTCGTCGGAACGCAGGAATTAGACGTAACAGTATCTGGTAAGATGGACAGGAATGGGCTCGAAGGAGACTTTAGCAGCAATTAGAATTCACGTGATATACAGTCATGTCAATTTCTGGTTGTCGTTGTAGGTGGGTATCGAGGATCGGAAGATCGAACATGCAAACACCAAATTTACCAGCAGTTCGTGCGCTTCGACCCGCTTGGAACAAGTGAAGCATCATCGGCCAGTACTTTCAATCAAGACTAAATACGTCTGAGCGACCGGTTTGCGTCTCGAATTGACAGAGAGCGACCGCGAGTTTTCCCTGTTCAATATGACAATCGACAGCAAGTCGCGCGGATGCGACATCGTACGGATGAAGGTTGTTGATGTTATGGCGTCGGTGCCGATCAAAGAACGGGCGTCCGAATTGCAAAGTAAAACCCAAATGCTAGTTCGATTTGAAATATCGGAAAAGGCGCGGACCTCGGTGTTAAAATGGATGGGCGATCAGCTGATTGTCGAGCCTGAATACCCTTGGCCCGAGTGGTTTTACAAGCGAATGAATATCTCAATGCGCCAATATGCGGGGATAGTTAGAGGCTGGATTACATCTATTTTGCTGGAAGAAAGGGCCTATGACACCCATACGATGCGATGGACAAAGGTGACGCAAATTTACAAGGAGACTGGCAAATTATGTGTTGTCCCTTTCGCTAGGCACACCAAAAGGGACAGCACAGCAAGAAATTTTGGTGTTGAATTGGAAAATATTTTAGCGATTGCAAAGGCTATTGAAATGTAGGTTTTAGGCCAATTCGACTCGGACGACCCAAAATCAGGCCTTCAAGGCTGGACCAAAGGCTCAAGCGATCTGTTGTGTAATTAAAAACAAAGAGTTTTCCAGCTTCCTCAAGACGGCGGACCAAGAACGTCACGCAGCGATCCCAGTTGCTTTTTGCTTTCACAAAGCAACTCGACGCACTAAATATCCTAATCTTTGCTATTCAGGAACAAATCATGGCGCAAAAGGCCACTATTTATAAACTAGAACTTTCCGTTTGCGATATGGATCGGCACTATTACGAGACCCATAAACTGACCATTGCCAAACATCCTTCAGAGACGGATGAACGTTTAATGGTGCGAATTCTCGCTTTTGCACTGAATGCCCGTGAGCAACTGGAGTTTTCTAGAGGCCTTTCAGCGGATGATGAGCCAGACATTTGGCAAAAAAGCCTGAGTGGTGAGCTTGAGTTGTGGGTGGCGTTGGGTCTTCCAAGCGAGAAGATTGTTCGTCAATCCTGTGGCAAAGCCAACGAGGTGATTGTCTATTGTTATGGTGGCAAAACGGCTGAGGTGTGGTGGGAGAAGATCAAAAATAACACCACCCGATTTGATAACCTTCAGGTTATAAATTTTTCAGAGAAGGAGACCAGCGAACTGAGCAATCTAGCAAGTCGGTCGATGAAACTGCAGGTCAATATTCAGGACGGCGAAGTGATGGTCAGTGTTGATGATAAAATCGTTTACGTTGCCCCGGTCAAATGGAAAAATGCAGGATAGATATTGCAGATTAGGCATCTACTTGGCCTAGGTATGATGCCCTCACATCCCCACCCGTTCAAAGCGCTAAAGCTTCAGGCACGAGCCTGCGGTGTTCTTCTGCATCGATCCGCTCGGTCAATGGCTGAAAACAAGAGGATTTTAGGGGCGATTTGGTCAATTTCATAAAAACGAAATTTCAATGCTAGGGGCATAATACGGCAACATCTAAGGTCTGCATTGTCCTGGGAATGAAGTTCCGTCTCGCGCTCGCAGCTAAGGACCGCTTTCCGCCCTAAGAGTTTGGGAAAAAGTTTCGAGAGTTTGATTCAATTAGTCCAAGGCAATCGTTTGACTGCACCTAACATCAATGTTGGTGGCACAGGCTTGCGGTAGACCTTTTCGTGAATGTCTTTCCCTTCGTGACTAATAATGTCTCTAATAATTTTGCCATCGACACCCGCGTTATCCCGCCGGTTTTGTACATAATGGCGAAGATTTTTGTGAAATAATTTTGCGCTTTCCTGACCAAGTTCTTGGTCAACAATATGGTGCATACGTCGACCGACATTACTGCCTGATGCATTTTTTGTTACTTCATATAAGTCATGTAAAAAATTGATTTAATTAATTTGTTTCTCTATTTTCATAGATTAAAAAGACAAGATCGATCAGATTTGAGTGAATCGGAACCATGCGTCCTGATACACCGACCATTCGTCCCTGATGCGCCTATTGCAGCTTTCGTCGTTTGGTGGCTGCAAACAATGCTTGAACCGATGACATGTGAAAATGTTGAATATTGGTAACAACGTTCCGTTTGTCCTGCTGACGTGTTGACGGAGGTTAAGTCACAATGGGCTTAGATTGCCAATTTTTGGGCATCGTGGGCGTCAATTCCAAAAGCTTCTTTGTGTACGCGGCCTGAGGGTTTTCGAAAAGTATCTCTGTCTGGCCGATTTCTTCGATTTTACCGTTTCGTAGAACGACCACATCATCTGCCATTTGTCGTACGACTGACAAGTTGTGGCTTATGAACAAAATCGTGAGGCCGAAAACCGATTGGAGATCCTTCAGAAGGTTTAGAATTTCTGCTTGGATAGATACATCCAATGCAGAAGTGGGTTCATCACAAATCAAGAATCGAGGTCGTGCCAACAAGGCCCGTGCCACTGCAATCCGTTGACGTTGACCACCAGAAAATTGATGTGGGTACTTGTCGATGGCATCGGGGGCCATACCGACAAGGTCAAGCGTTGCCATCGCCAACTTTCTGCGTTCGCCAGCATCTTTTACGTGACCATAAAGCCAAAGTGGCTCCGACAATATCGCGCCGACACGGTGGCGCGAATTCAGGCTGGAATAGGGGTCTTGAAACACCATTTGGATAAGCTGGCGTGAAGGATGACGTCGGCTGCGGGCTTTGCCGCCGGGCAAGATGTCGTCGCCTAGCGTCATCGTTCCGTTGGTGGGCTTGATTAGGCCAGTGATGGTTTTGGCCAGTGTTGATTTTCCAGAACCGCTTTCTCCTACAAGACCAAGAATACTGCCTGGGCGCACTTCAAAGCTAATATTCTGCAAAGCTGTGAATGGTTCTGGCTTACGCCAAAGTGAGGTGCGGGTTCCCGCAAATTCGACATCCAAACCTTTGATCGCAAGTCCCTTAAGTTCGCGCTGATGCCCCTCTAACAACCAGCGTTCTGCTTTGTCGCCACCAGCCGTTTTTGTTGGCTTTCCGCCTTCTTCTGCGGGAACACGAAACCGATCAATTTTGTGATCAAGCGGCGGAACTGCATCCATCAGCGCAACAGTGTAGGGGTGGGTAGGTTTTCCAAGTACTTGGGCGGTTTGGCCCGTTTCGACAACACGTCCTTGCCGCATCACGGTGACGGTATTGGCAATTTGTGCGATCACGCCAATATCGTGAGTGATCAACAAGAAGCCAATTTTGCGGGTACTGGCTAAGGTCTGGATCAGATCTAAGACCTGACTCTGTACAGCGACATCCAGTGCTGTTGTCGGCTCGTCAGCGATGATCAATTCGGGATTTGTACAAAGCGCAAGCGCGATAACAACGCGTTGTCGCATACCACCAGAGAACTGATGCGGGTAAGCTTTGATCCGGTCAGCTGCATTTTTGATGCCGATCTCTTCGAGCAAATCAACGGCACGTTTATGCGCCGTCTGTCTTGATACCGGTTCATGAGCTTGAATTGTCTCGGTCAGCTGATCTTCGACAGTCATTAAGGGATTTAGGCTGGTTTGTGGATCTTGGAAGATCATCGAAATACGTTTGCCGCGAAGCGCATGCGCTTGGATCGCATTGAGCGAACGCAAATCGGTGTCAACTAATGTGATGGTTCCGCTGGCCACGTACCCTGGTGTTTGCAGCAATCCGATTATTGCAGCCCCGACGGTAGACTTTCCAGCTCCGCTTTCCCCGACCAAGCCATGGATTTCACCGGGGGCGACTGTCAATGAAACATCTTCGATGGCTGTGATATCGCCAAAGCGGGATGGGAACCGCACGGTGAGGTTTTTGACGTCCAACATGCTAACGCAACCTCGGATTAAAGACATCGCGTAGGAAATCGCCAAGGACGTTGATCGAGACAACCAGTGCGACAAGGAACAGCGTGGGTATCCACAATATCCACCATTCCCCGGACAGCATAAACTGCATCCCGATCCGAATAAGTGTGCCCAATGACGGGCTATCAGCGGGCAATCCAATTCCGAGGAACGACAATGTAGCCTCTAGTAAAATCGCTGAAGCCAAATCGACGGTCATGATGACCAGTAATGGGCCAAGGATGTTGGGCAGAATATGCACAAACATAATGCGCGATGGTCGCTGTCCCATCATGATTGCCGCCTGAACATAATCCTTGTTCATTTGAACGAAGGTTGATGCGCGTGCGGTTCGAGCAAAATTCACCCATAGTGAAAGCGCAATCGCCAGCGTTAAGACTGCAACGCGTACATCCTGCTGCATCGCGGGCGGTAAAATTCCGCGTGCGATACCATCGATGAGCAGCGCGGTTAAGATAGCAGGAAGGGCCAGTTGGATATCAGCGATACGCATGACGATCGCATCAAAGCGTCCACCGTAAAATCCTGCCGCCAGCCCTAGTCCGACACCAAGGATCGTCGCGATCACCATAGCAGATAGACCAATAATAAGAGAAAGGCGTGCACCGTACAAAATGGATGAGACCATATCACGACCTTGATCATCTGTGCCTAAGGTAAATCGTGCTGTTCCGCCGTCTTGCCAAACAGGAGGTAACAACCCGTCCATCAGGCTGAAAGACGCAAGATTGTAGGGGTTAGTGGGCGCGATCCATGGGGCAAAAACGGCCCCAATGATTATCAAAATAGCAACAACTGCCGCCACGATGACAGCGGGAGAACGGGTAAAGAGCCAAAGGCCTTCATAGCGTTTAATGAATTCCATCATTTGGCTTCTTTCACCCGCATGCGTGGATCAATGACCACGTACAGCAGATCAACGATCAAGTTCACGAGGACGAAGAAGAACGCAATGACGACAAGGTAAACGCCCATCACAGGGATATCGACAAAGCGGATGGATTCAAGAAACAACAACCCCATACCGGGCCATTGAAAGACGCTTTCGGTGACGATTGAAAAGGCGATGACACCACCAAATTGCAAGCCGATGATTGTGATGACGGGCACCATCGTGTTGGCCAGCGCATGTTTGAAGTAAAGCCGACCCATAGGCACACCGCGCGCCGTGGCGAAACGGATGTAATCTGATCGCATGACTTCCATCATTTCAGCCCGAACCAGCCGCATCGTGAGGGTTAATTGGTAAACGCCAAGGGTGATGGCCGGCAGGATCAGCGCGCGCCATCCTTCGATTGTGAAAAAAGAAGATTCCCAGCCGCCAATCTGTACCGTGCCACCACGTCCGAATGTCGGTAACCAACCCAGTTGAACACCAAAGAAGAAAATCAACACGATACCGATGACAAAAGTTGGAATCGAAACACCAACAAGGGTGGTCATCAGAATGGTTTGGCTGGCAATGCCACGCGGGCGCAGTGCCGTGAAAACACCTGCGGGAATGCCAACGATCAATGAGATCAATAGGGCAACAATCCCAAGTTCCAATGTTGCAGGAATGCGCGTTGCGATCATTTCGGCAACAGGTTGACGTGTGCGGTACGAAAACCCGAAATCACCCTGCAACATATCACCAGTGAAACGGGCGAATTGCAAAACGAATGGGTCGTTCAAACCCAATTCTTCACGCAATCGATCTTGGTCTTCGACCGAGGTTTCGACCCCAGTCATTTGGGTGATAGGATCGCCCACAAACCTGAAGAGAGAAAATGCCAAAAAGGCGACAGCAAGCATCACAAAGAAGGACTGAACCAGTCGTTTTAATATGAAATATGCCATCGCCTTTTTATTGCTCTATGCGTTGATCAGTTAACCGTAACCCACCGCAACATAAAGAAATTGTCGGCACGTTGTGTCAAGTCGACATTGTCTTTAGCAGCCCAAATCAATGGTTGGGTGTAAAGCGGGATATAGGCAACTTCATCCTGGGTGATTGCTATAACTTCATCCACCAAAGCCTGACGGGCAGTTGGATCAATCTCTTGTTGGATTTGCGGCAAAAGCTCATCCACGCGTGCGTTTGAATAGTTGCCAAAGTTCCAAGAACCCAACTTTTTTTCGTCGTTCTGACTGTGCAGCAAGAAGCGGATAGGGTGCTCCATATCAAACGTGCCGGGTGACCAGCCAAGAAGGTACATATCAAAGTCATCTTCGCGCAGTTGTGGCCAGTAATCACGGACCGGACCTGTGCTGAGATCAGCGTTGAGCCCAACAGCTGCAAACATAGATGCCGCTGCACGACAGAGCGCCTCGTCGTTGATGTAGCGGTCATTGGTGCATTTCAAACCGAAGTTGAAACCGTTGGGATATCCAGCCTCGGCCAGCAGGGCTTTGGCACGCTCAGGGTCATAGGCAGGGCGATCTGTGTTTGCCTCCGAATATCCAGAGATACCTGCGGGAACCAGTTGCGATGCCGCCTCGATCTTGCCACGAAACAACACGCGATCAATTGAAGTCATGTCGATGGCATGCGCTGCTGCCAAACGAACCCGTGGGTCGGTGAAGGGGTTGGCGTCCGTAACATCAGACGAATACAAAAGTTTGTCATGCTCATGGCCAAAGCCAAACATGATTACGCGGGTTTCTTCACCCTCGAGTACCTTGAAACCATCACGGCTTTCGACCTGTGCAACATCTTGCAAAGGAATGGGCTGAATGAAATCAATTTCGCCAGACAACAATGCTGCAAGGCCAGTGGCCGCGTTTCCGATTGGTGTAAACACGGCCTCGGTCACATTGTGACCTGCGGTATCCCACCACCCGTCATGCGGCGCGAGCGTGGTTTTAACGCCAGGGTCACGGCTTGCCAGTGTGAATGGGCCGGTCCCGTTCACATTCATCGTCGCAAAGTTCTCTGCATCGCGTGCGGGTAGGGCGGCGTCGTTACTTTCAGCCCAATCTTTGTCCAAGATCATAAAGTTTGCGATAGAATCTGGAAATAAGGGGTTCGGGGCTGAGGTCACAAAGTCGATTGTATAGTCATCAACAACCCGGACATCAGAAACTGGCGCAAACCACGAGCGCACATCTGCGGCCTCATTAGAGGCACGTTGATACGAAAACATAACATCTTCCGCATCAAATGCTGCACCATTTTGAAACGTCACACCTTTGCGCAAGCTAAAACGCCAGCCGTTATCACCAACCAGCGGTTCCCATGAAGCAGCAAGGGAGGGTTCGATTGCCATGTCTTGGCCGCGACGTACAAGACCCTCGTAAATGTTGTTTAAGAAGGACAGCACTGGGGCTGAATTCACAGCATGTGGATCCATCGTTTGCGGGTCTGTGTTTGAAGCCCATTTGAATGTCTCTGCTGACGCACCCATTGCTGAAAACAGCAAGGTACTGCCAACAAGGGCCGTATTTCGTAAATTGTGTTGCATGGTAAAAGTCCCCATAGTTTCTACTCTTGAGTTGAAATTTGACGTTAATGAGCGGCACGTCAAGGAGGTTCCGCAGAAAGCGGCAGTTTAATGTTAACAACGCTGGGGTATATCTTCCGCAAACTAAGGACTCGTCTCCATAAAGCCTAGTGCGTACTTCATATCTATTTTTGGCCGTTAGTACTGATTGCAGCATCCGTTCGGATGCTCTCTAATCTGCCTTTAGCTGCCCCCGAACAGTGTTCCAAAATTTCTGACGTCAGCGCCTATGGGTTCAAATAGGGCAAATTGCTAAGAGAGTGTTCTTGGCTCATCGTAACCATTGAGGAGTGGAATATGAGACAGACAACTGGAACACGCAAAAGCCCTGATGCATCGGTCATCAAAGTGTGGGCAAGAGCTGTCGATTACATTAGGATAGGCCTCGACCCTTTCATTAATGGCTGGTCGCGATGAGCCGACGCAAAAATACCTCAACGGTGTGATCCTTGATGTTTTGATCAAAGCTCTTCCAGACGTATCGAGTATGACAGTACAAGAGATTGAAATGATTTCCGCGACCTATGCACAACGTACTCATTGAGGGCCCTAGCTTAACGCAGATCACATCGCTTTGGACTGATTTGAGGAAATGTTATGGCTGTGTGTCGCGCACGATCCGACCGTCTTCAAGTGTCACAATCCGGTCTGCCATTTCCAGAATGCGATTGTCATGGGTCACCATCACAGTGGTCGTACCTCGTTTTTGTCCAAGCTTTTTCAGTATGTTAACCACTGTCATCCCGCTTTCACTGTCCAGTGCCGCTGTAGGTTCGTCGGCAAATATCACATCGGGATTGCCAGCCAGCGCCCGTGCTACTGCGACCCGTTGTTTTTGGCCGCCCGACAGATTTGCGGGCAGATAATTCATCCGGTCTTCCAACCCCACAAGGGTTAGGGCGTGACGAGCGGCATCCTTTTGTGCCTTACGGTCAGGCAGGTCATGCACTTGCAGACCCATCAATACATTTTGTAGCGCAGTTAGGCTGCCATGCAGGTTGTGGGCCTGAAAGATAAAGCCAAGTCTGCGCCGCAAGCTTTCGTTCATAGCTCGACTTGCGCCGTTCAACTCGTGACCCAGCAAGTTCACAGACCCCTCCTGTACATCGCGCAAACACCCGATCAAGGTAAGTACGGTTGTCTTGCCAGACCCAGACGGCCCCATCAGTATGGTCAGGCTGCCGCGACTGACATTTAGGTTCACATCAAACAGGACCTGTTTGCGGGCTTCGCCAGTGCCAAACGAATGGTTCAGGCCTTTTACGTCGATGGGGGCGTCTTCAGGCATCTTGACCTCTTAAAATAGATCGGCGGGATCGGCTGACGCCAACCGCCGTGTGGCGATTGCGCCTGAGATTGCGCAGGCAACCAATGTGCCGATGAAGACCATAATCCCCATATCCACGGTCATGGCCAACGGCAGGTTGGTCGCTTTTTTCATACCCACCAGTAACCCACTTGCGACAATGAACCCTGGTATAAAACCCAAAACAGCAAGGATCAGCGCCTCTTCAATAACGATGCCAAGGAAGAAACTTTGGGGATACCCCATTGCCTTGAATGTCGCATATTCGCTGAGGTGGTCAGCCACATCGGTGGACAGCACCTGATAAACGATCACGATGCCGACCAGTATGCCAATAATGACGCCAAAGCCAAAGATGATACCGGTGGGGCGTTTGGTTTGCTGATATTTTAATTCGTCGTTGGCAGCCTTTGTTGTGCTTCGGATGCGCAAAGATTTGTCCGAGATCAGATTGCGCAATCTGGCCGCCACAACATCAGGGTCAGCCCCTGGTTTAACCTTAAGTAGGATGTGGTCAGGTGCGGCTGAACTGCGGGCTGGAAACAGTGTGATAAAGGTTTGGTCAGAGACCATAATATAGCCGTCACCGCCAAACCCGCCGCCGCCCTGAAACGTATCATACAGCGTCAGTGTCGTCCCTGAAACTTCAAAGGAAGCAGGGGTTTGGGGGCGAATGGCCGATGCCTCTTCGGGGGGGAGTCCACGGCTCAGCCTGTCCAGAATACCGGCATTGTGCAATTGCAAGGTGCTGGCCTTGCGCGCCATTGCTGGTGACAAAAATTCGGGCAACGCTGGGTTGATGCCATAGGTGGTCAGGCCCAAGGTTTTTGTTGGGCGGGCCCAGTTGATATTGCCAATAAACAGGCTTGCGCCGCTGCTGACATCTGGATCGACCAACGCTTGAAACAGCCATTGCCGCGCGACATTTCCCCCTTCGTTCATCGAATTGGCATCTGAGGCTGAGATCATGATGTCAGATTGGAAAAATCCATAGGGTTTCAGTGTCGCTATGGCCATCGAGTTCATAATACCCAGTTGCACAAAGACCAGCACATTGGCGAAAGCCACCCCTGCAAGGGCCGCGCTAAAGCGGGTTCGACTGTGGCTTAGCTGTAGCCATCCAATGGGCAACCGCCCGAACAGCCATTGCAGAAATCGGCTCATTCCGAGGCCTGCGTGTCAATTAGGGATCGTGCGTCGATCCGTGCGATGACCTCAAGGTTGGTAAATCGCGCGGCGATTGCCGATGAAGGTGCATTAAGTTTCACCATAACTGTGATCACACGTGCATCAGTGTTTGCGGCAGTATCATCTGATATCAGCCCTTGGCGGCCCACCGTCAGCCCGATGGACTGCACTTGACCTTGAAGGGTTTGTCCAATTGCAGCGGCCACCAATTCTACCGGTTGACCCACAGCGACAGACACGATGCGGTCCTGATAGACTTCAACTTCGGCCATCATCTGATCGGTATTCCCCATTTCCATGATGCCATTCGCGGGGGGGCGTTCGCCCGCACGCGCGTTGACATCCAAAATTACACCCGTAATCGGTGCCAGAACCGCAGCACGGTTCAGGTCGCTGCGAGCGCGTGTCAAGTCGGCAACAGCCGCATCAATATTGCGTGCGGCGACAATCACGTCCGGTTGAAGGTCTACATCTTTAGCGGTGAACCGTGACAAGGTTGCCTGGGCTTTTTCCACGGCCAAGGCAGATTGCCGTTCAGCGGCGGCAAATGTGTTGAGTGCGGCTTTTGTGGTCACACCACGTTGGAATAGATCTTTGGCGCGTGTGTGTTCTACTGCGGCCTCTGACGCCGCAGATTGGGCCTGTTCCAGCCCCGCCTGTGCTTCATCGCGGGAATTGTGTACTGCCGCACGTGTTTGTATCAGAGCGGCTTGGCGCACTGCGACATTAGCCTTGGCCATCTGTACAGCGCTTTCCAACTGACCCTCGTTGTCCAGCCGCGCCACAACGCTGCCTTTTTCCACACGATCCCCGATGGCAACAAGAATTTCTGCAATGCGGGCATCCCCTGCGCCGTAAGGCGGGGCAACAATTGACACATCGCCAAGCGGCATCAGGCGTGCCAGCCCAACGACATCGGTCACCTGCATGGTTTCCACCATTTCTGGCGGTAGTTCGATGTCGGGAGGGAGGGCAATAGGCGTTGTGGCACCGCCGCCTGGTTGTAATCCCGTAAGTGCATAGAATTTCTGTAAGGCGGGCGGTTGAAAATACATCCCGATGACGGCGCCACTGAACAGAAACAGCGGTATCAATAGAATTAGCAGATATCGTTTGCGAAACTGGAACCAGCGGTTTGACCGTAACGTGGAATGGGGGCCACGTGGGACCACTTCAAGCGGTAAATCGTCTTCTTGGGGGGCTGTCATCGGTGGTCTCCTGATGCATTTCTATCCGGCTGGTTTCTGACCTCCGACTGGATCAAACGCTGTGTCGCATTTGCAATTATGCTCTCTTCGTTGGTCGCAATGACCAGCACATCGACATTTGAATCCGCTGCGTTGATGCGCAAAGCGTTAGCGTCGTTCGCATCCTTATCAAGGTCAAGGCCTATCCACTTAAGCCGTTCACAAATGAGGCTGCGTACAAGTGCGGAATTTTCGCCGATACCGGCGGTGAAAACCAATGCATCAAGGCCATCAATGGGTGTAGCAAGGGCGGCTAACTCGCTTGCGGCGCGATAACAAAACAATTCGATTGCTTCACGCGCTTCTGGTGCATCGCTGGCCTGAAGGGTCGACATATTATTGCTGATCCCTGAAACGCCCAACAGGCCAGACTCTTTGTACAAAACCTGTGTGATCTCGTCCGCGGCCATGTTCATATGGTTCATCATGTACAGTACCACACCGGGGTCTAACGCGCCGCAGCGCCGGCCCATCATAAGCCCGTCAAGCGCTGTAAAACTCATGCTGGTGGCGACGCTGCGCCCGTCTTTCATTGCGCACATGCTTGCGCCATTGCCAAGGTGAGCTACGATCACACGTCCGTTTGCCCGCATCCCAAGGTGCGAGGGTAGGACACTTGCGATGTATTCATAAGACAGCCCGTGAAACCCATAACGAATGATGCCTTGATCGGTCATAGCGCGGGGCAGGGCAAACTGAGTTGCAAGTCGATCTTGGGTACGGTGAAAGCTGGTGTCGAAGCAGGCAATTTGGGGAAGGTCGGGGGTAAAGGCAGCCACATAGCGGATCGCCGCTAGATTGTGTGGTTGATGCAATGGGGCCAATGGCACAAGTGTTTCGAGCTCACCAAGCAGCCTATCGGTGACCCTTGCGGGGGTTAAATGATCGCGGCCACCATGCACCACGCGATGTCCAGCCGCGACGATACTAACGCATTCTTGGTGGCCTTTTAACCATTCAAGCAGAGCTGGGATGAGTGCGTCATGTCCCGCGTTAGTATCCAGCCGCATCAGGTCTTGCGGGGCCAGTTCGTGTCCCTTGCTGTCATATGCTGAAAAGGTTGGATCGTTGCCAATTCTCGCGATCTTGCCGCGCACGACCGGGGTTGGGGCACCATCCTTTATTGGATAGACCGCAAATTTGAGGCTCGACGAACCTGCATTCAGCACAAGGATGGCGTCTGTCATAGGGTACCCTGATATTTTAGTTAAAAGTCGCTATATTGGCTTCTCATATGGAGTATTACACCTAAAAAGTGGAGGTTGGTTTCTTATCTTATGCAGCTTCCAGTGCTTGGGTCGCCTCAAATTGCGATAAGAATACCCGGCCTGTCAGTTCTGATAAAAAGTGTTCTCTTTTCAAACGATCCATCACTGGACCTTTGACTTCGGATAAGTGAAGCAGAACATTCATTTCACGAAGCCTGTCATTGATGGCCTCAAGGGACTCCAATGCACTTAGGTCAATTTCATTGATGGCAGAGCACAGTAGGATCACATGTCGGATAGTTTTGTCATCGGCGACACGGTTGTGGATCTTGTCTTCAAGGTAGCGGGCGTTGGCGAAGTACAGGCTTTCGTCTACACGTAACGTAACAATACTTGGGCTGGTGAGCACGTCGTGGCGTAGGATATTGCGATAATGTTGGGTCCCAGGAACTTGTCCTACTTCTGCAATATGGGGCTTTGACGATTTGTAGAGATGCAACAAGATCGACAGTCCAACGCCAGCGGAGACCCCAGCTTCAACACCCAAAGCAAGGGTCATAAGGATCGTGACCAGCACGGCTGAAAAGTCAGCTTTGGAATAGGTCCAACTGCGTTTGAGGATTGAAAAATCCACAAGACTGAGGACCGCAACGATAATGGTCGCGGCCAATGTCGCCTTCGGTAGGAAGAAGATAAGCGGAGTAAGCGCTAATGCTGCAATTGCCAAACCGATGGCGGTAAACGCACCTGCGGCTGGAGTTTCGGCACCAGCATCAAAGTTCACAACAGACCGTGAGAAGCCGCCCGTCACTGGAAAACCGCCTGACAGGGATGCACCAATGTTTGCGGCACCCAGCCCAATCAGTTCTTGGTCAGGGTCGATGCGTTGGCGTTTTTTGGCGGCAAGTGTTTGTGCAACAGAAATGGATTCCACAAACCCGATGATAGAAATCAGAAAGGCAGGCAGCAGAAGTTGCCCCAGCAGGTCTGGTGAAAACGAGGGAAGGGTTAGTGGCGGCAGACTTTGCGGGACCTCGCCAACGATTTTGACACCTTTATCAGCCAATCCAAAAACCCAAACGGCTAGGGTCGTTGCAACAACCACGGCCACGGGGCCTGTTTTCACAAGAACGCGGGTGAGGCCAGTAGAAACGCCAAGCCGAAGCAGCATTGGTTTTAGCCCCTTGCGCACCCAGAACAGAAATCCGGTGGCCAGAATGCCAATGATCGCGGTTATCCAGTTGGTCTCGGATACGTGTTGGCCAAGAGAGATCGTTAGTTCCAGCAGGTTATGTCCATGCGCATCGACCCCAAGGATATGCTTCAGCTGACTGGCAGCAATAATGATACCTGAGGCGGTGATAAAACCGGCTATGACTGGGTGAGACAGGAAATTGGCGACGAAGCCTAGGCGAAATAGCCCCATGGCCAATAAGATGACACCAGACAGCCCGGCCAACGACAGCGCAGCAACAGCATAACCCATAGTGCCTTGTTCAACGATGTTGCTTAGGGCTGCGGCTGTCATCAAAGAGACGACGGCAACCGGTCCAACGGCCAATGCACGACTGGTCCCAAATATTGCATACAACATGATTGGCGCAATTGACGCGTATAGACCTGCCTCGGGGGGCAAGCCTGCCAAAAGTGCATAGGCTAAGGATTGTGGGATCAGCATGATCGTCACGATCAATGCCGCCACAAGGTCATTGGACAGGGCAGAGCGGTTGTAATCGCGTCCCCACGTCAAAATCGGAAGGAAGCGGGCTAAGTCAGTTTTCATTGTGTTCTCAAAGATTGGGGGGCCCTCAGCGACACGCGTTGAGGGCCAAGTAAGAATTACTCAACGGAAATTTTCTCGGGCTTGGCCATCCATTCACGACCTTTCAGCATGCCCCTCCAATAAATCGGCGGCAGCATTTTCTCTTTTAAGAACCATGCCGCGCGAGAGGGCTTTGTGCCGTCAATAATCGCTTTAGGAAAGCTAGGAAGCATGGTCCCGCCATAGCCAAATTCGGCTAAGACAATCTTGCCACGCTCCACGGTCAGCGGACATGAACCATAGCCGTTGTATTGTGCAACGGGTGATCCGCCACGTATGTCAGCAATTATGTTTTCTGCGACGACAGGCGCTTGAATGCGTGCCGCCGCCATAGTTTTTGCATTGGGTGCATTCATCACATCACCCAAAGACCAGATGTTATCATAGGTTTTGTGGCGCAAGGTTGCCTGATCTACATCAATCCAACCGGCTGCATCGGCAAGCGGTGATACGCGGATGAAATCTGGTGCCGTTTGTGGGGGACAAACATGCATCATGTCAAATTCAATTTCAATCCGCTCCACTGGCGTGTCTGGCTTTGCCACGTCAAACCAAGCCTTTTTGGCTGGCCCATCGACGGCAACAAGATTGTGGAAATAATTCAATGTCGCATCGTATTTTTCAACGTATTCCATCAACGCTGGAACGTAGTCCTTGACGCCAAACAGCACGCCGCCTGCGTTGTTGAATTGAATGTCGATATTCTTCAGAACTCCGCGACGGTGCCAAGCATCTCCAGAAAGATACATCGCCTTCTGCGGCGCACCCGCGCATTTGATCGGCATTGGGGGCTGTGTGAAGATCGCGCGACCTTGCTTCATGCTTTCAACAAGTTGCCATGTATAAGGGGCAAGATCATATCGGTAATTCGATGTCACACCGTTGTGGCCTAATGTGTCTACAAGGCCGTCGATCTTGTTCCAATCCAGCTTGATACCGGGACACACGATCAGACGGTCGTATTTCACAACGCGGCACCCATCTAGGATAATGGCGTTGTTGTCGGGTTCAAAGGCTGCAACAGCTGCTTGGATCCAATGCACGCCCTTAGGGATCAAAGATCCCATAGTGCGTGATGTTTGTTCCGCGTCGAAGATGCCGCCGCCAACCATGGTCCAACCCGGCTGGTAATAATGTATGTCGGCAGGATCGATGATCGCAATCTCAAGCTCGGGTTTACGTGCCTTCAAGCTGGCCGCCGCCGCAATACCACCTGCACCAGCACCGACGATCACGACGGCGTAGCTTGCATCACCAGTATCGGTCGGTGTTTTGCCACCATTGACGATCCGCCGCACGACACCGCGCATATCGTAACCAGCCGCTTTGGTCGCCGCGAGGATATCAGCAAGGCTGCGTTGCTCGGACTGCGCCAATGACCAAAGGGTCGCAGAGCGTGTTCCTGTTCTGCAATATGCAAGCACGGGGCCAGGCAGTTCGGACATAGCGATATCGAATGCAGCCGCGTCGTCGTCTGAGACTTTACCGGCTATGATCGGCAGATAAGTAGCCTGCAGTCCGACTTTCTGAGCTGCCCGCGAAATTTCCGTGAATGTGGGCTGATCCGCGCCTTCACCGTCTGGACGATTGCAGATGATCGCGCGGAACCCTGCGTCTTTGATGGCTTGCATATCTGTCAGCATAACCTGTGCGCTCACAGACAAGCTTGCGGTCAGTTTTTTCGGTTCCATAATCGTTTTTCCTTATCAAATGCCGTTAACGGGCACTTTCAACATTTGGTTGCCACCTGCATCCGTTGGAATTTCGCCTGCGCGCATGTTTACCTGCAACGCAGGAATAATCAGCTTGGGCATGGCCAGTTGGGCGTCGCGTGTCGTGCGGAACTTGATGAAGTCTTCGCGGGTCTTGCCGCCACCGACATGGATGTTGTCAGCTTTTTGTGCTGCAACGGTTGTTTCCCACTGGATCGCGCGGCCATTTGGACCGTAGTCGTGGCACATAAATAGGCGTGTTTCATCGGGCAACGATAGTACTTTCATGATGCTGTCATATAATTCGCCCGCGTCACCGCCGGGAAAGTCGCAGCGCGCGGACCCGCCATCGGGCATAAACAGCGTATCGCCTGCAAAGGCCACGTTACCTACAACATGGACCATGCACGCAGGTGTGTGACCGGGTGTGTACATGGCGAAAGCCTGCATCGAACCGATCATGTAGGTGTCGCCGTCTTTGAACAATGCGTCGAATTGGGATCCATCGCGCTGGAATTCGGTGCCCTCGTTAAAAATCTTGCCAAAGGTCTCTTGGATGACCATGATTTTTTCGCCGACCCCGATCTTGCCACCCAACTTTTGTTGGATATACGGGGCTGCGCTTAGATGATCAGCATGAACGTGAGTTTCGATTATCCAGTCAAGTGTCAGGCCGCGCGCCTGAATCTCAGCGATTAGGGCGTCGGCCGCCGCATATGTGATGCGGCCTGCCGCATAGTCGATGTCCATAACACTGTCGATGATGGCGCAATGGTCGCTATTGGGGTCCTTGACGATGTAGGTGATCGTGTTGGTGGCCTCATCAAAATGGGCGGAAACATCTGGTTTGAGTGACATATTGACTGGATAAGTCATGTAATCTCCTTAACTTGAGGGCGCTTGAATTTGCGACCGTTTCGCGAGGGCTGCTTGCAGGACTTTGGCTGCAAAAATGCCGACAAGCAGGGCTGCGACGAAGGCAAACACTTCCATACGGCCAGTACCTAATGCAGGCAGTGCGCCACCGGGACAAAAGCCGGCTATGCCCCAGCCAACACCAAATACGGCAGAGCCAGCGATTAAGGGCATATCAAGGTCGCGACGTGTCGGCAGTTGGAAACTAACGGACAACAGCGGGGCAGGGCGTTTAAGCACAAACCGATAGCCAATGAACGTCACGATCAACGCGCCGCCCATCACAAATGCAAGGCTTGGATCCCACGTGCCTGCAAGGTCAAAGAAGTTGAGCACTTTTGCAGGGTTAGCCATTCCAGAGATCGCAATGCCAACGCCAAACACAAGGCCGATAAGATAAGAGGTAAATAGACGCATGTTTCAGGTCCCCAAAACGTGGCGAATTACATAGACCGTAATCGCGGTTGTGATCATGAATGTGATTGTGGCTGTGATCGAGCGGGGGGACAGCCGCGCCATTCCGCAGACCCCGTGACCTGACGTACAGCCAGCCCCAAACGTCACGCCAATGCCAACAATAAATCCACCAATGACAAGCATTGTTGTTGAGACAGGCACTTGCACAGTGGGAAATTCACCGGTGAGCAGCATAACAGCGATTGGGCCACTGATCATACCGACCAACACTGCTGCACGCCAAGACCAATCAGCTAAGTTTTCTGGCTGCAAAATCCCGGCCAGAATGCCTGTGGCCCCCATGACGCGGCCCATTGTTGCCATAAGCAGAACAGAAGCGATTCCGATCAAAGCACCGCCACCAAGGGACTGAAGCGGCGTGAATACAGTGTCCATCATAGCTTGCACGTCCGAATGCCAAAGACACGGTATATTGGGCAAAATCGCATGGCTGATGTGGCCAGCAATACGATGCCAGCGATTATTGCGACAATGGTTGCTACACTGGAGGCGAAAATCGCCAAGCCACTCAGAAATGGCGCGGCCACCAGGACAAGTCCCAAGATAATACGGATTGCGCGATCAATTGCGCCAAGATTTACAGTCATATTACGACCTCCTATTAAAGCTACATCATGTATGGAGCTTTGAGGCGCAAACTTCGGTGATATTGTCACCAAGCGGAAAATTTATTTACGTGTTATGTTTGGCCAGTTGCTTAAGTTGAACACGATCAAGCAATTGGACGCTTCCGCGTGCTTGTTCGATCCAGCCACGGCGTTGGAATTCCTGAAGCTGACGCGAGACCACTTCACGCGCGGTGCCCAGCTCGATTGAAAGTTTCTGATGGGTCGTTTTTACAATGTCTTGGTTGTTTGAAAGGGCTATCAATTTGTCCGCAAGGCGTACGTCCAATCGTTGAAAGGCCACCTCGTCGATCATCTGGAACAAGCCTGTGATACGTTTGGAGAAAGCCGCAAAAACGAAGCTGCGAAATGACTTTGACTGGGCGACAAGCTCGTCAAAGACATCGCGTGAAACGGCTGCGGCTTGTACCGGTGTTTCTGCGATTCCGTCAGCAGAATAGTCTTCATAGGCCAGCAAACAAGCGGTCGTCAGGACGCAGCTTTCCCCGGCGTGAATACGGTACAGAACAATTTCGTGGCCAGTGTCAGACACCTGCTGAACGCGCACCGTCCCATCCAGAAGGAACAGCATGTTCTCGGGCGAATTTCCAGGGCCAAAGATTGTTGTTCCCTTCGGAAACTCGTGAATAGCGCTTTGAGATATTAAAAGCTGCTTTAT